>DASSFL010000393.1:0-9715 GCA_035694525.1 Candidatus Udaeobacter sp.
GTAATCGAACCGTTTTGCGTTGCCAGCAAAAGACCGCGAATACCTTCGAAGGTTAATACACCGCCGGCACCTCCGGAAGTAATGCCATTAACGGCAATCAGTCCCAGATTGGTTTCACCATTTGTCGTATCGATGGTTGGATCACCGTTTAGCTGGAGAGCGGTGAACTTGAATGCTGCCCCCGAGTTATCCCCGATTAAGTCATCGAAGCCGCTTGCGGTGTCAAAAACCGATGTCGATCCAAAGGCCCACGCGGAGACGGGACCGTCAATCGATCGTCCGCGATAAATCTTCCCCAAATCGGTCACACCGTTGGTGGTGATGGAGGGGTCTGTAGTAATGACCGTGCCACTCGTTACCACATAAGGATTCGGGGAAGTAATGGTGCTTGGCGTACCGAACTTAGAGGGCGTTGGCGGTGGGGGTGTCGGCGGCGGCGGCGTTGGCGGTGGGGGTGTGGGCGGTGGCGGCGTTGGCGGTGGGGGTGTGGGCGGCGGCGGCGTTGGCGGCGGCGGTGTGGGCGGCGGCGGCGTTGGCGGTGGCACCGTTGGACTCGACGTCGAGTTTCTCACTAAAACAACCGGGTTCGCATTGGCGTTTTGATCAGTCGTGCCGATCATGTTGACAAGGTTTCTGGCAAGGGCTTGGCTGTTTAAACCAGCCAATTGCTGCTCTGCGAGCTGGAGGTCCACGACCGCCATCACTAAGGGCATGTTTTCGAGCGGCGGAAAATCCTTAATCAAACGCGAGGTCTTGAGAACCAGCTTTACATCAAACTTCTCTGGTTTCGTCATGCGCCCGTCTGCCGTCATCGTCATCATTTCGCCGCCATTTATGGTCGCAGCTCTTTCAGGATGACCAGTGGGATAAAACGTGCCGATCCCTTCCAAGACCATGAATTTCGTGGGTGGGCCTGTTGCGAAGAGGGCCGTTCCACCTGTTATCGCCGCAGTCACAGCCGATGTACTCACCTTAACCGCCGGTGCTTCGGGCGGTATCTGCAGAAGAACAGCACCACTCGTCAGATCAAGTTCGCGCGCCCCCTGCTTAAAACTGAAAACCGTGTTTGCGCCGAGTCGCGTTATCGTGAGGTCGGTGAA
This sequence comes from Candidatus Udaeobacter sp., assembly GCA_035694525.1. Taxonomy (GTDB): domain Bacteria; phylum Verrucomicrobiota; class Verrucomicrobiia; order Chthoniobacterales; family UBA10450; genus Udaeobacter. The sequence continues at coordinate 1,101 of DASSFL010000393.1, forward strand.
AGTCAGTTCCGCGCGAGATTCTACGCCTGTGCGTACTCCCATTCCCTGGGTGACTTTGTCGTTCACAGCTGCGGGGCGCGCGCCATGAGTTTCCATCACTCGCACGTCCTGAATCACCTGAGATACGCGCGCTTGTTGCAGTTGGTCTGCGGTAACAAGAGGCGCTGCGCCAGCGAGCCACAACACGACGAACAGTCCGCCCCAAAAGATTTGCACTAAAGGTTTTTTCATATTGGGGGTCGCTACGGTAAGGCGGGAGCTGCGTTAGGACTCAGGCTTTGCACTCGATGTGGCGTCATTAGTGCTGCAGTTTTGCGATCAGTTGTATCGGTCTGCCCCTGATCGGTAACCGACACTTGTGTGCCGCCTCCAAAAATAACCAGGTTCGTATCGATTAGAGTCTTGGTCGATTTCTCGCGCTGCTGCTTCTGGCTCCCTGCCACGATCGACTTCGCGCTACGCAACGGAGGAAAATCTGTAATGAAGCGACTGGTTTTCATGAAGCGGTCAATATCGACATCTACGGGATCGCTGAGCGCAGACTCTGGGTTGCCAAACACCATTTGCCCCGGACCGACGAGAACCGAATCGCCAAGATGTCCGGGGCGATACGTACGCGCAGTGCCTTCCAACACCAAAAATTTGTAGAAGCCGGGATGGTACTCGATCATGACGGTCGTTCCCGCCACGGCTGCAGCGACGCTGCCTGCGTGAATCGTTGCCCCATTTGCCTCTTTTGGAGCCTGAACAAGCACTGCTCCATCGCACAGATTCAAACCGCGCGTCCCCCGAATAAAATCAAATGCAGTATGAGCAGTGAGGCGCACCACGGTTTCGTCAGAAAAAATCACCTCAGCGCGCGATCCGTTGCCGGTCCGCACAATGGTCTGCTCGTGCACGATGTCGTTTACCGAAGCCCTCCGCGCAATGTTCTTCGAATCCGCTAATTGGACATGATTTTTTACTCGGGCGACGCGCGCTTCGTTAGTCGAAGCATCCAGCCGGCCGGGAAACGACATCGCAAGGGACGCAAGAATCGTTATGAGGACAAGAAGGCAAAGCTGCCGATTCATGTATTTTGGTCGAAAAGACCTAATTCCGGCGGGCTTTTTGACGCCTAAACCCTGTTAGGTCAAGGATTTTTTACACCTCTACAAGGTACTTATCCGGAAACGGCGCAGCAAAGTTTCTTAAAAACTTAGAATTCTTTTTTCGTCTCTTAAAAACGGAACGAGCGGCGACTGCCCGTATTATGAGACTGATGGGCTTTTAACGCAGAACGCGGCTACGGGCTTGTGGACTCCTTATCGCCTAAAACTGAGACACCTAGCAACTCGCGCTGCCACGGAACCAGCAACGCCGCTGCTCGTGTGCCATCTGCGGCGATCCCCTCGAGCGTGCTTCGCGGCGCAATGAACGAAGGTTCCAGTCCGAATTCCTCAGCGGATCTGTTGCGCCGGCGCCCCAGCTCCTCGGCGCGCTGGACTGTCTCATTGCTCGGTCGGGTTCCGAAGCGCCGACGCGAAACTGGCCACGCTGATTCAGGCGCCCGCAACGCGGCTTGCGCTGCCTCGCGGAATGCCTCACGGCGGCGGACGGAAAAATGCCTATAGTCAGGAACGCTTCCCGAAGCGAATTTCACTGCGGCCTTCAAGAGCTCCTCATTCCGCAAGACGTGAAACGGAGGGCGATCTGCCTTTTCTGCTTCTTTTTCGCGCCATTGCCAAAGTGCGCGAAGTACCGCAGCGGACCGCCCACGGAGTAAACCAGATCCGCGGATACGCCAGAGTTCGTCCTGGTCGCGCGCCCGCGCCACCGCCGCCTGCTCAATAGCACGCTGGCATGACTGGCGCAGCCAATCCCGGCGCTCAGAGCGATCCAACTCGGCTTCCAATTTTTCGGCAAGGGGCAGCAAATAATGCACATCATTAATCGCGTATTCCGCCATGCGCGCCGGCAGAGGTCGTTGTGCCCAATTCGCCTTTTGCGAACTCTTCAGCAAGGTGAGACCGAAATAGCGTCTCACCAATGCAGCCAGGCTAAATTCACGAATGCCGAGGAGGCGAGCCGCAATCAGTGTGTCAAAGATTTTGCTCGCTGCCAAATTCAGACCGCGGCGCAGCATTCGCAGATCGTAATCGGCGCCGTGCAAAACGATTTCCTTTGCTTCCAGCGCCCGACGCAATGGCTCCAGATCGATATTGGCCAGTGGATCGACTATATAATCGCAAACAGCCCGCGCGGATTCATGACCCGGGGACAGGCGTGGCCCGGCATCATTGACGCCACTTACCGCGCCGGTTGCCGGAACGCTGATTTGGAGCAAACAAAGTTTTTCCCGATACGAATGCAGACTGTCGGCTTCGGTATCGACTGCAACGCGATCGGCAGATTCGATTTGCTGAGCTAAACTTACGAGTCGCGCGGCGTCCGTAATCACGTTTCGCTTCAGCGCAATCCGCTCAAGAGCAATTCAGCGTTGGTTTTGGTCGCTTGCAGGTTATCGATCAGCTTTTCCATCGCTTCGAGAGGCGGAAGCGCTGCCATCGTTTTTCGCAGCATCAGCACGCGTTCCCATTCATCGGGATGATACAACAACTCCTCGCGCCGGGTCGCTGAGAGCATCGGGTGGATAGCTGGATATAGCCGTTTCTCCTGCAGAGCGCGATCCAGATGCAACTCCATGTTGCCGGTGCCCTTGAATTCTTCGAAAATCAATTCATCCATTCGGCTGCCGGTCTCGGTCAGAGCGGTAGCGAGCACCGTCAGGCTGCCACCTTCTTCCACGTTGCGCGCTGAACCGAAGAATTTCTTTGGCTTAATCAGCGCCTTCGCCTCAACTCCGCCAGACATGATTCGTCCCCTGCCCGACTGCAGATTGTTGTACCCACGCGAAAGCCGCGTAATACTGTCGAGTAGAAGCACCACATCCTGTTTCATTTCCACGAGACGCTTGGCGCGCTCCATCACCATCTCTGCCACTTGCACGTGCCGCTGCACGCTTTCGTCAAAGTTGGAATGATAAATCTGGCAATCGACTTCCCGCTCCAGGTCCGTCACTTCTTCCGGCCGCTCGTCGACCAAAAGTAATATGAGAACAACCTCGGGATGATTTACCCGAATCGCTTTGGCGATTTCCTTTAGGAGGATGGTCTTGCCCACTCGCGGCGGCGCGACGATCAGCCCGCGCTGGCCGCGGCCCAGCGGTGCCAGCAAATCCACCGCACGCGCAGTTATGGAATTCGTCTTTGGATTTTCCAGAATGATCCTGCCTTGCGGGAACTGCGGCGTTAACTTGTCAAAGTCGGTCGGCTCCGTCCATTCTTCGGTCGCCTGGCCCTCAATTCTTGTGACTTTGTCGAGAGACAGGAATTTGCCGCGTTGCCCCGGCAATTGCACGGTCCCCGCAATCTTTTGCCCGGGCCGCAAATGATGTTGCTCGACGAGCGCGCGAGAGACGCAGACGTCTTCAGGGACAGGTAGAAAGTTCAATTTCGGCCAGCGCAACATGGCGAACGAATCGCCCACCTGGTCGAGGAAACCTTCGGCAGTGACAGTAGCGCCGGTGGCTAATGCCGCGCGGAGAATATCGAGAATATGCTGATTACGCGAGCGGGCGGGGTGCAGATATACATCCAAATCCCGAGCCAATGCCTCGAGCTCTTCGCCTGAGGACTCTTGGATCTCGTTTAGGTCGAGCGCGAGGTCGGTTTTTAAGTTGCGCTCTTCGTTGGAGCGCATCCTCGATGATTGGGGAGTCTCGGCTGCACTTTGACTGTGGGGAGGCAAGACGCCTGCCTCCATAGTTTCTGTGTGTGAAGCCGAGCCCTTTAGCTTTTCTTCCATGATTGCTCTTGCCAAAGCGCGACAAGCTCCTTCGCTTGCTCCATAAGTTTCACACGGTCGCAGTTATTCCAGACGACATGATCGGCACGTTTGATTTTCTCCTCCAGGGGCATTTGTGAGTTAATCATTTGTTCGGCTTCCAACCGTTTCAGAGATTTTCGTTTCGCCAATCGGTCTAACTGGATATTTCGCGAACAGGCAACCACGACGACTCGCTCGCACAATGTTTCGCCGCCGGTTTCATAAAGAAGTGGAATGTCAGCAAAGAAAAAGTCGGGAGAATTACGATGCTTTTTCGCCTCCGCCATCCACTGGCGACGAATCCGAGGGTGAAGAATTTGTTCGAGCGCGCGTCTCTTGGTCGCGTCCGCAAAGACTATCGCCCGAAGTTTCGTTCGATTCAAGTCCCCATCTGGCGAAAAGACCCTGCGGCCAAACTGACCAAGGATTTCCTGTTTCACCTCCGGAAGCTCGGGGAGTAAACGAGCTGCCAGATCGGCATCAAAAAATTTCGCCGCGGGCACAATCTCACGCAGGCAGTCACAAAACGTGCTTTTACCCGTGGAGATTCCGCCCGTGATTCCGATCGCAGGCATGGCACAACCGTCACCGCGGGGTGATGCCTTCAGCAAGATCAACGTGAAACGTCTGTTTCATCTTCGTTGTGCCGAAAGTTAACTCCGCTGTATAATCTCCGCTCGGGAGAAGCCGCTTGGGATCGTCACCGCCGTATTCAACAATCAGGTCTTTTGTCGACCGCAGGTCCCAGTTCAATCGAGTAAACCCAGGCGTGCCCGGCGCCTTTAGATTCGCGACTGGCTGTCCAGTCGATTTAGTCACGACGATTTTAATTTCGTCGCCGGTAAACTCTCGCACCCAGACCGTGAACAGCGCCCCCTCGGGGGGGTTCTGGCCGCGATAAATCCCCTTGCCGTTCGAATCGACAAATCCGGGTTGAAGATAAGCGCCTGTCAGCGAACGCACGGTAAACAATTGAGCCGGTTTAGACGCAATCTCCGGCGTGAATTCGCGAAACGGGATGATGTCGTCAAGAATGGCGATGCTGCGACCGTGTGTTGCGATGACAAGGTCTGATGTGCGCGGATGAATCTGGATGTCGTCCACGCGTACCGAAAGAACATCGCCAATGCGAACCCAATGCGCGCCCTGGTCGAACGACGCGAATAGTCCGAAGTGCGTACCTGCGTAAAGTAATTTCGGATTGACCGGGTCTTCGCGGACCACTTCAACAGGATCGCCTTGCGGAAGATCGCCTGTGACAGATTGCCATGTTTTTCCCAGATCAGCGGTACGCAAGATCAAGGGGCGATCATCACCCAAGCGATACGCGTTGATCGCAACGTAGGCCACGTTCGCATCGACATTGGATGGTTCAATTCGCACGATCCATTGCCCGGGAGCCGTCTCAGGCAAATTGCTCGTCAATTCAGTCCATTTGCCACCGTCATTTTCTGTAATCCAAAGCCTCCCATCATCCGTCCCCGCCCACAAAAGACCAGCGCGCTTCGGTGACTCAGCAAGCGAAAAGACGACTCCGTAATTTTCGGCGCCGCTTCCAGTGGCGTTTGTTTTAGTCGCGTCGTTGTACGTAAGGTCGGGACTGATCACAGAATATTTTTCCATCCGGTCGGTCAACTTGAAGACGCAATTGCCGCCCAGATAGATCACACCCGGTTTATGCCGGCTCATGATCATTGGTGAATTCCAATGAAAGCGAAAGCGCGGCTGACCTTCGGCGGGCTCGGGACGCAAACGGCGTATCTCGCCATTTCGCAAATTGATCCGATGGACTTCGCCCTGCTGACTTTCCGCATAGAAGGTATCGCGGTCGGCTGGATCGAACAGGACATAAAAGCCGTCCCCACCAGCAAGCGCCGTCCAATCGCAGTTGCGAATGCCTTCCTTGCTCTGGACCCCGCTCGGCCCCACCCAGTTCTCGTTGTCTTGGAGGCCGCCGGCAATTCGGAAATACGGTTTCGTGTCGTCCAGCGAAATCCGATAATATTCTCCCGAAGGAATCTTGTTCAGATGATCCCAGTTTTTGCCGCCGGCGAAACTTTGATACACACCGCCATCCGTCCCTAGGAGCAAACGTTGGCAAACTGGTGGTTTTGGGGGGTTGTTTTTATCTTCCGGTTTAGGCGGCTTCGGCGGCGGCGCTGTGCCGGGTTGAATCGCCAGCGCATGACAATCCGGATGAACTTTCTCACTTAGGTCTTCGCGAAAATTCTTGCCGCCATCATCAGACACCAGCAGGGCGAAGCCCAGAACATAAACGCGCTGATCGTTTGCTGGATCAATACGAATCTGGCTGAAATAAAATGGACGCGGATCAATGGCGCTCATGCGCGTCCATTTTTCGCCTCCGTCATCAGATCGAAAAACGCCGCCGGTCTTACTGCGCAGATCATCCAGCCTGCCAAATCCTCCCTCGTAACTTTGGACGACTGCCATGACGATCTTAGGATTAGTTGCGCTGATCGCCAGACCGATGCGACCCGTTTGAGTGGGCAAACCGCCTGCAAGCTTCTTCCAAGTCGTGCCACCGTCTGTACTCTTGAAAATTCCCCCGACATCTTCACCACCAGTCACGCCGGGGCCGGAAGTGAAACTCCATGGCGTGCGTTGTCGCGCATAAAGTGCAGCGTAAACTGTCTCCGCGTTCGTGGGATCGATGATCACGTCGCCACATCCAGTGCGCGCATCGTGTGGAGCAGCTGCTTTCAAAACCAGTTTCCATGTTTTGCCCGCATCAGTGGTCTTGAACAAACCGCGTTCGTCACCATCCGCCCAGAGGTTGCCCATTGCAGCGACGTAGGCGACGTCCGGTTTTTTGGGATCGACAACAATCCGCGCGATGGTACGGCTGTTTTTCAATCCGACGTTCTGCCACTTCTCTCCGCCATCGGTCGACCGATAAACACCATCGCCCCAGTCAGACGAATTCCGGTCGTTCGCCTCAGCCGTTCCCACCCAAATCACATCTGAATCCGATGGCGCGACCGCGACTGCGCCAATCGAGAGCGTCGGTTGCTTGTCGAAGATTGATTCAAAACTAACGCCGTTGTCATTCGTTTTGAAAACGCCGCCGTGTGCCAGGCCGACGTAGAAGACAAAGGGATTATGTGGACTAATCGCAATGTCCGAAACGCGCCCACCCATCACGGCTGGACCAATCGAGCGCGCTTTCAGATTTTTGAAAAGGACATCGGTTAGCTGCGGCGGGGTCGGCGACAAAGTCGGCGTTGGAGATGAAGATGAAGACAAAGACACGGTCGCGGTGGGCGACGCAACTGTGGCCGGCAAACGCCCGGGTTGCGTCTCCTCTTGTGCGGGCAGGCTGGGGACCGCACAAATCGAAAACAGCAAAGCGCACAAGTATGAAAATCGATTAGTCATGACGAGGCTACCATCGCGTTCTACGGCTACACGGCAAGCGCTTCACTTGCCGATTCCATGAGTGAAAGGCGAAGCGCCTGCCCTACAATCGGTTACCGTAAGCCCGACAGCTTGCGATGTGCCGAATCATTGTAACCTTGTAACTTGTTTTAACTTTCTTATGACACACCAAGTTTTGGCAGGAAAGGTCGGCCTGGTCTTCGGCGTGGCGAACAAGCGCAGCATTGCGTGGGCGATTGCAAAAGCATGGGCTTCAGCCGGTGCGCGCTTGATTTTCAATTATCAAGGCGAACGACTAAAGGAAAACGTCGAGGAACTGATAGGCGAGTTTGGAGAGAACACCCCATTGTTTCCCTGCGACGTTTCCAGCGACGATGAGATCAAGTCGTTCTTCGAAAACGTGCGGCGTGAGACCTATCGCGTCGATTTGATGCTTCACTCGCTTGCTTTCGCGCCGAGGGAAGCGTTGGAAGGCGATTTTGTGAGCACAACACGCGAAGCGTTCCGCATGGCACAAGACGTGAGCGCATACTCGCTCGTGGCGCTCGCTCGCGAAGCGGCGCCCTTGATGACGAATGGCGGCAGCATCGTGGCCATGACTTACTACGGATCAGAAAAGGTCGTGCCGCACTACAATGTAATGGGCGTAGCCAAGGCCAGCCTCGAAGCGAGCACGCGCTATCTTGCCTACGACCTCGGGCCGAAAAAAATCCGGATAAACTGCATTTCCGCCGGCCCGGTTCAAACGCTGGCCGCGCGTGGCATCAGCGGGTTCACGTCAATGTTGAAGCATTATCAGGAACGCGCGCCTTTGAAGCGCAGCTGTGATCCGGCCGAGTTAGGCGCCACCGGAGTCTTTCTTGCCAGCGATGGGGCCGCCGCAATAACCGGCCAGGTCATCTATGTCGATGGCGGGTATCAAATAATGGGAATGTAACCGGTCCTCCTCTCACTCTTACTCTCGCTCATAATTAAATCTTGGCGCGGCGCCCCCGGGGGTCGCGCCCTACCTTCATCATGACATATGATTGCGCGAATCTGGCACGGCTGGACGAAACGAGCGGACGCAAAGACGTACGAGAACGTGCTGCGGGATGAAATTTTCCCGAGCATTGCTGCGCGAAACATCAAAGGCTACCGCGGCGCAGAATTGTTCATCCGCGAAGATGACGATGAAACGGAATTCGTCACCCTGCTTCGATTCGATTCAATGGCTGCTGTGAAAGAATTCGCCGGCTCCGATGAGACGAAGCCAGTGATTTTTCCGGGAGTCGAAAAACTCCTCACACGGATGGAGCCGGCGCGGCATTATCGCGTGACGATCTGAGACGGAACGCGCTCTCTTCAAC
>DASSFL010000394.1:0-7452 GCA_035694525.1 Candidatus Udaeobacter sp.
CTTCGTGATATTCGGCGTCGCTGTTAACCTGCCACAGATCGTAAAGCTTTGTGTCTGCCAAAATATTTTCGACGCACAACAGCGCAGTCATCATGGCGTGGTCTTGATTGTTGTATTTATGCATGCCATTACGGCCGACGAGATGCAGATTCGGATAACGGGTGTCCAATTCCTGCCGGATCGTAGCGACGTGCCGCGCGTACTCGTCGTCGTAAACGGGATAAGCCTTTTTCTGGCGGACAACGCAGCCATCGATGAAGTCCTCTTCTTTCGCCAGTCCAATTCTTACGAGTTCGCGCTTGGCGAGCTCAATTAATTCAGCGTCGCTCGAACCCCAGAGTCCGTCGTGTTCGAAGCAAAAATATTCGAGGCCGTAACAAACCTCATCTGCTTCGGGCACCATCTCCGGCGACCAGGAGCGGAAGTTTTGAACGCGACCGACTTTGACGCTTGGATCGTGAATGTAGATCCAGTTGTCATCAAACATCTGTCGATCTTTCAAGATCAACGTCACCGTGAGGAAATCGCGATACTTGAGACTTTCGGCAGCGTGCCTTGTCCGCTCGCTGACGTTTGGTGACAATCCGCAAACCAACTCCCGCATCGGAGCGGACGAGATGATGTGTTCGGCTTCGATTGTCTGAAGATCTCCTTGTCGATCTTTGTATGCGATCGTCCAGTTCCCGGATGTTTCGTCGTAGGAACAGCGCGTCACCCTGCAGCCCATCTCAAGCTTGCCGCTCAGCGCCTTCATCTTTTCCGCGCACGCTTCCCACATCATGCCGGGACCTCGCCGTGGATAGCGGAAGGAATTGATGAGCGTTTTAATTACGTTCGTGCGGTCTCCGTTGTAACGCTGTGGAATCAGGGCATTCTTGATGGCGCTGCCGAGCGAAAGGCCTTTGATTCGCTGCGCAGCCCAGTCGGCCGAGATCTCCTTGCAGCTCATGCCCCAAACTTTTTCGGTGTAACTCTTGAAGAATGTGTTGAAGAGCCGTTTGCCGAATTGATTGCTTACCCATTCTTCGAAATTCCGTGGATTTCGCACTGGAAACAGGCGTGCTTTCATCCACGAAAGAATGCAAAGCGTTGACCTGAAGACGCCCAGCCTGAGCAGCGCTTCGAACGGCTTCAGCGGATAGGAGAAAAATTTGCCATTGTAAAAAATCCGCGAGGAACGCGGGCGCACGAGCATGTCGTTAGGCAAAATCTCGGTCCACAGATCCTCAACCGCCTTGGACTTGGAGAAGAAACGGTGCCCGCCAATATCGAAGTGAAAACCCTTGTAGGTCACCGTCCGGGAAATTCCACCGACGTAAACGGGATCGGATTCCAGGACAACGACATCGACTTCCTCCTTGGACAGGAGATAGCCGGCTGTTAGACCCGCCGGGCCCGCTCCAATAATAACCACTCTTGTTTTCATCTTCCTAAGCAACCCAATTTCCGCGGGTGAAATTCCAGACGTACCAGCCCTGCACGCACAGCCCAGCGGCGCTGAGCAGCACCACTGCCGCCATGCCAAACGCTCTAACGAGCACCGGCGGTGTGCGAAACTGGCGCAGAAAATTCAAAAGCGCCAGCACGATCAATGCATGCACGCAAAATTCGTAGCGGAGCATGCTTTCCATATCCACGCAGGTCACTCCGCTGACGGAGAGATAATAGATCACGAAGGCGCAGAAATAGATGCCGGCGCGAATTGGTAAATCAGCGTGCCTTCGAATTGCAGGAAGCAGTTCGCAAATGGCGATACCGACAAAAAGCACGGCACCCAAAGTCATCGACATTTGGCTCGCCTCCGTTGGATCGTTCAGAGCCGGAACGAACCAGTGATAACTAGAGGGCTTAAACACCGCCAAATAATCGGGAACGATTCCCCAGCCGGCCGCCTGCGTAAGCATATAAATATCCCAGTGGCCCCACCGTAGTTGCGAATAAGTGAAAAATCCCACGGCGCCGAAACTTGCAACCAGCGTCATAACGATCGCCGGTTTCTCCTTGCGAAACCACGGCTTCGACTCAAGTAAGCCCCGCCATCGAGTTTGAAAAACCGAGCGCACCAGGGGAAATGCTGCGCATACAATTCCGACAATTCGCGTTGCCGACATGACAATGCCGTGTGCGGCCGCCCAGAATTTCGCGGATCGCCCCTCCGTAATACTCCAATAAATGAAGCCAAGCAGCGCCATCAAAAACAACGATTCTGAGTAGCCGGCAATTAGAAAGAATGCTGCAGGATGGGCGGCGATTAATAACGCGCCGCAAATTTGCAGTGCGGGCGAAATGTTCCAGCGCTTGCAAAAAAGAAAGAGATAACTCCAGAACCCCCAGGCAGCGAGCTGAGCAGTGATCAACAGAGCTGTGCGGGTGCTGATGTTAAGTCCGTAGCGAAACGCAGCCGTTATCGCAGGATAAGCGGGAAAAAAAGCGACGTTTGATACTTCCATCACCTTGTGATCGATGGGCGGGACAATGGTCTGGTATCCGCGATCCACGATGTTCATAAACCAATAACTGTCGTGCTGGACCAGCGTGGCGTAGCGCTCCGAAAAGGAGCCTTCCGGCGCAAGCAGGCCCATCGCCATCGCAAGTTGCAGGAGGGTAATGACGAGTCCCGCGAGCAAGGGCCTGGGCAACCAAAGCGAACGGGTCATTACATTAGAATCGCTGCGCGCAACCGCTTTGTTCGTGAAAGCGTTCTCAGTAGGTAAAGTCCCGTCAACGGGAAGCGCCAGGGACACCGGGATCGCACGCAGACCGCACGAGCGTGCGGAATTTTCGATAGAGGCGATCTCGGGACGCATTGTTTCCCAAACATGTACGCTGACTTCAGTCGGAGTTTGACGGCGGATGCGCCTCGTTTATTCGCGAGAGCGGCGCTGCCGATCCACTTCCTGCCGTGGATGGCGACTTTTGTCGCAGCACTTCTCGGCAGCGAGACCACTATGATCCGGAAATGACGAGCACGATCTCGCCTTTCGGCGGGTGGGCCTCGTAATGCGCAAGGAGGTCACAGGCGGTGCCGCGTCGGAATTCCTCAAATTTTTTTGTTAGCTCTCGAGCAACGCAAAGTTGCCGCTCTGGCATGACATCGATGCATGCGGCGAGGGTTTTGGTTAATCGATAAGGCGACTCGAAGAAGATTACTGTCTCACCCGATTCGGCCGCGACTCGCAACTCGCGCTCGCGTTGTCCACTTTTGATTGGGAGAAATCCGTGGAAGCAAAATTTTTCGATTGAAAATCCGGACCCGATGAGAGCGGTCAGGATCGATGATGGCCCGGGAACGATTGTAAATGAAAGCTCCCGTTTGATGCATTCACGAACGAGACGCGCGCCCGGATCGGACAATCCTGGCGTTCCGGCATCCGTGATCAGCGCAATGTTTTCGCCTCCCGCGAGGCGTGCAACCAGTTCCGCCGTGCGCATGGCTTCATTGTGCTCATGATAACTGATGAAAGGCTTCTTGATTCCAAAGTGCTTCAGCAGCATCCCGGAATGCCGCGTGTCCTCGGCAGCGACCAGATCGACTGACTTCAGAATTTCCAGCGCGCGCAACGTAACGTCGCCCAAATTGCCAATTGGTGTGGCGACGACGTACAGCATTTCAGACCATCGGATCAAAACAAGCTTTGCGCTATAGAACGCGGTCCACGCTTTGGTTTATTCGTGAATTGCGGGCGCGAACGAAAATCTCTGAAGGCCAAGCGCTACCAACCCAGAATTTTGGCGAATATGAGTGGTGCCACAATCGTGGCGTCGGATTCGACGATGAACTTCGGTGTATCGATATTCAATTTGCCCCAAGTGATCTTCTCATTGGGCACCGCGCCGGAATATGATCCGAAGCTGGTCGTTGAATCGCTGATCTGACAAAAATAGCCCCACTCGGGGACCAGTGTGGCGACGACGTCTTGATTGAGCATGGGCACAACGCAAATTGGGAAATCGCCTGCAATCCCACCGCCGATCTGGAAGAAGCCAATCGACGACTCCCGCGACATCCGGCGATACCACTCCGCCAGAGCGATCATATATTCGATACCCGAGCGAACAGTGTGCACATCAGCGATCACGCCTGTCATGCAGCGCGCGGCATAAATATTCCCCAATGTCGAATCTTCCCAGCCAGGCACAAAAACTGGGAGATCCTTGTGCGCAGCGGCGATCATCCAACTGTCGGCCGGGTCAATCTCGTAAAATTTCTTCAGCAGGCACTCCCGCAAAATCTTATAGAAAAATTCGTGCGGAAATCTTCGCTCCTTCTTTTGCGAGGCGCTCACCCACGCGTCCAGCACGACGTGCTCGATCCGTCGCATGGCCTCCTCTTCCGGAATGCAGGTGTCGGTCACGCGATTCAAATGACGCCGCAAGAGTTCTTCCTCCTGCTGCGCAGTCAATTCGCGATAATGAGGAATCCGTTCGTAATGGCTGCGTGCGACGAGGTTGAAGAGGTCCTCCTCGAGGTTGGCGCCGGTGCAGGTAATAGCGTGGACTTTGTCCTGCCGAATCATTTCTGCGAGAGAAATGCCTAGTTCGGCAGTGCTCATTGCCCCGGCGAGCGTAACCATCATTTTCCCGCCTCCCTTGAGATGCGCGGCATAGGCGTCGGCGGCATCTTTGAGTACTGCCGCGTTGAAGTGACGGAAATGCCGATCAATAAACTGGCTGATGCTGCCCATCTTTACTTCATCAACTCTTCCAGTCTGTGCTTCCTCGATTTGATGCAAAACTTATACCGCGACAGTCAAGTGTTAATCACGCTTTTTTTGTCGGAAACTTTCATGACACCGCAGCAAGAATTCGTGCCGCCAGAGTGTCTGGCATTAGCCCGAGAACGAGAATTGCTGTTGCGAGCACAGTCACCGTGATTCGTTGCAGCAAATCGGACGACGAGCGATCGGGCGATGAAGAGGTCTCAAGCGAGGGTTGATCCACGAAGATCGCTTTTAACACGATCAGGTAATAATACAGCGAGACGAAACTGCCAAAGAGCCCCAACGCAACCAGCCAGAGCAGGCCATAATTTCCACCAGCGCGCAACGCAGCGCTGAACAGATAAAACTTTCCGAAAAACCCGGCCAACGGAGGTATGCCGGCCAGGGAGAGCATAAAGACCGCCATGCAACCGGCCAGCAATGGGGCACGCGCCACCAGTCCAGAAAAATTTTTAAGATCGTCGCCACCAGTTTCGCCGCGCACCACTGCGACGACTCCGAACGCACCGACGAGTGTGATCGCGTAAACAGTCGCGTAGAAAAGTGTCGCCGAAAATCCGTCCCGGCTTCCGGCGACCAGTCCAAGCAGCGTGTAGCCGGCATGCGCGACAGCGGAGTAGGCAAGGAGCCGCCGAACATTCGTCTGCGCGAGTGCGACGAGATTGCCGATTAGAATAGACAAAGCGGCAAGCACAGCGAGGACCGGCGACCAGCCCGCAGTCATCGCGTGCCATGCCGAACTTCCATGCACTGGGCCGAAGCCCACCAGCACGATTTTCCCAAGCACCACGAACGAGGCAACCTTTGATCCCGAAGCAATAAACGCTGCACTCGGAATGGGTGCTCCCTGATACACATCAGGGGCCCACAAGTGAAACGGCGCAGCAGCAATTTTGAACGCGAAGCCGATGAGCGTCATGATGATGCCTGTCGCAAGCAAAGGTTGCACCGGCGCGGCCGCCAATTTGTCCGAGATCGCAGCCAGGCCAGTGCTTCCCGACATGCCATAGATCAAACTGATTCCGAAAAGCGTGAACGCGCTCGAGGTGCTGCCGAACAGAAAATATTTCAGACCTGCTTCCGCGGATCGCATATCGGTCTTGTCGAATCCAGCCATCACGTAAAGCGAAAGGCCCAGCAGTTCGAGCCCGATGAAAATCATGAGCAGCTCTTCACTGCCAACGAGCAACATGAGACCGACGGTTGCCAAAAGAATAAGCGCCAGATATTCGCCTGGATGACGCAGGGATTTTTCTGATCGCACCAGGCACACCGTGAAAAAGGCAAGCGCGAGGCAAATGATTTTGAAAAGCGAGGTGAGCGGTGTGATCACAAGCATCCCACCGAAAAGGCTCGTATTTCGCGGCAACATCAGCACCGCGGCCATTGCAATGACAACCCCGAGGGCGGCAACCAACGAGCACCAGTCTGTAGAGGTCCGACTAAGGCGGATCACGACTGCTCCCGTTGGCGGTTTTGCAGGCGACCCGCCGGCCACTACCGTGGCTCGCCTGCTTATCAGTCCAATCGTGAGCACGACGAGGGCGCTGATCACGACAACGGCTTCAGGCGACGCAAGTCTGAGCAGCTCCAGATACGACGTCGTTGAAGCCAGGGATCTCATTTTAGAAACCTCATCGCTTCAACCGCGGGTTGAATGCGATCGAGTAGAACTTTGGGATAAAGTCCAACCGCAAGCGTGGCGAACACGAGCAAACAAGCGCCGCACTTCTCGGCGATCGAGATCGGTTGCGCATTCCAATCGGCTTGTGTAGAAACGCGGCCTGTTTGCATGCGCACCTCACCAAAGAAAGACTTCGCGAGCGCGCGCAAGGTGAAAGCCGCTACAAGGACCATGCCGGCACCCGTGATCCAAACCGCGATCGGATAGGTTTTCCATGCGCCAATCAAGATTGTGATTTCCGCGGCGAATCCGCTGAAACCGGGGATGCCCATCGACGCAGCAGATGCAATGACGAAAGTGAAGGCGGCGAAGGGCAGCGCATGGCTCAAATTCATTTCCGAGAGCGCGTCGAGCTCACGCGTATAAGTCCGTCGATAGAGCATCCGTCCGGCAACCGCGAACAGCAGTGCCGCAATCACCCCGTGTGAAAACATCTGCAGAACAGCTCCGGAAACACCCAGTGCGTTTGCCGTGGCCAGACCTAGCAGCACGAAACCCATGTGGCTCACGCTCGAATAGCCAATGACGAATTTCAGATCATGCTGACGCAATGCCACCGCTGCCGCGTAAACAATTCCGATCACGGCGAGGATGGCGATCCATTTGCTCCATGCATGGAATCCCTCCGGGAACAGATTCATTGCTACGCGCAGGCCTGCGTAAGCACCCAGTTTCATCACGACGCCGGCAAGCAACATCGATCCTGCAGTGGGCGCGGCGACGTGGCCCGTCGGCGCCCATGTATGCAATGGCCAGATGCCCGCAAGCACGGCGAACCCGAGGAACAACACGGGAAATGCCCATGATTGCAGCTGCGGACTAAAGTGGAATTGCGCCAGTTGATTCAGATCCAGAGAGCCGGCGGTCGCGTAAGCGACGAGAATCCCGGCAAAAACGAACATTCCTCCGAAGAACGAGTAGAGAGTCAGCTTCATCGCGCCGTACTCCTTGTTGGTCGATCCGAAGATGGCGATGAGAAAGTACTTCGGCACGATGACCAGTTCGTAGAATGCGAAGAGCAAAAACAAATCGGCACTGAGGAAAACG
>DASSFL010000395.1:0-1045 GCA_035694525.1 Candidatus Udaeobacter sp.
TAGAGTCTGATCCATTTAAATTGAAGCATATCCGGCGTTTTTGAAGTAGTTGGCGCATTCCTGTGGGGCGAAGGCTGACAGGAGTGCGCCGATCCGTTTCCAGGTGGCTTCGACGGTTCTTTCGGCCGCCTTTCGCAGCAGGGTCTTGAGCTTGGCAAAGACTTGCTCGATCGGGTTGAGGTCGGGACTGTAGGGCGGCAGGAAGAACAGCTTGGCACCGGCGGCGCGAATGGCACGGCGCACGGCCTTGCCTTTGTGGCTGCCGAGATTGTCGATGATGACGACGTCGCCAGGCTTGAGGACTTTGACGAGGATCTGTTCCACATAGGACAGGAAGCTCTCGCCGTTGATCGGCCCGTCAATGACACATGGGGCATCGATCCGGTCATGGCGCAAGGCCGCCAGGAAGGTCAGCGTTCGCCAACGCCCCTGAGGAGCTTTGGCCAGGAGCTTGCGTCCACGCGGCGCCCAACCGCACAGGCGCGTCATGTTGGTCTTGGCCCAAGTCTCGTCGATGAAGACCAGGCGCGCCGGATCAAGCCGGTTTTGATACTTCTTCCACCGCGCTCGACGCCTTGCCACTTCGGGCCGATCCTGCTCGGTGGCGAACAGAGTTTTTTTTGAAGCTGATGCCGGCATCGTGGACGATACGCCAAACCGAGCCGTAGCTCGTCACCACGCCACGCTCCCCGAGCTCAACAACCAGCGCTCGCAAGGTCAGGTCTGGTGATGCGGCAAGGCGGGCCAAGACCCAATCGCGCTCAGGAGCCAGCGAGCGAGGCTGGTTGCCACCCATCCGCTTGGCGGCGGCGCTCCCGGTCGAGCGGAACCGTTGCGACCACTTCACCACGCTCGCGATGCTCACTCGGTAGGTCTCCGCAACCTTGCGACAGCTCTCTCCGGTCGCAACAGTCGCAACCACACGTTCGCGCAGATCCAGTGAATAGGGTCGGGCCATCCGATGCTGGCCTCCTCTCCAGCCAGCATCTTGAATCAGACTGCGCCTGATTTGGGAATCCCCTTTCGATTCAATCCAATTGAATCA
>DASSFL010000396.1:0-9462 GCA_035694525.1 Candidatus Udaeobacter sp.
CGGACCTCATTCTGTTTTGTCGGCGCGGATTGGAGACCGAGCTTGGTGACATGCGCCTCGACCAGGTCGGGAAGAAACAGATGCGGGAACAACGATAATTCCCACGCCTTTGCTTCTTCTTCGTCGACGATGAGATGGATGATTTCGCCCAGGCTTGGATAAACCCGTTCGTAATCTTGTTGTAGCTTTTGCTTCAGCCGCGTAACCGCGGCCGAGACCGTCTGGAGGAAAACGAGTGATGCTATTTTTGGCTGCTGCTCAGTTTGCATGGGGTTGACTCCTTTGGGTTGTATTTGACTGGTCGTCTATAAAATGGCGAAAAAAAATCATGAGGAAACAGCTTGCGTGTGTTTCACGCCCAGAACATCCATCGCGGTCTGCTTGAAATCGCGAAGCAACCCGACGTCGTTTTGAATTCGGGCCTGGGCAAGCGTCCCGTGATAGCAGGCAAAGAGTGCCCTCGCTTTGGCTTGGGGATCCGGTGCGACAATTAATCCTTGCGCATGTGCATCCCGGATAGCGGACTCGAAATACTTTATCTTCCGATCCCAGATACGCTCAACGGTAGCGCGTACGCCCTGGTCCTGCGTGCTCACTTCGCTGCCGATGCTCAGCATTGGGCATCCAAGGATGGAACCGCACTTTTCTTGAAGCTCGGCCAGATGATCATGCACACAATCAAAATATCGATTGAACCGTTCGAGCGGCGGAACTGTTGGAGAAAAAAGGGCGTCCATGTTCGCCTTGTTCTTGTTCCATTCCGCTTCCAGTGCAGCGGCGGTGAGCTCGGATTTCGACTTGAAGAAATAATAGAAGCTTCCCTTTTTTGCGCCGGCCCGCTCGCAAATCGCCTCCACCGAAGTGGTGCCGTAGCTGTTTTCCCACATCAAATCCAACGCCGCGTCCGTCAGGCGCTTCTTCATATCACTTACTCTAGGCATGAGACCACTTTTACCAGTCTTGACTAATCAGTCAACTATTATTTTCATCTTTTTCGCCGACACGCTTAGCCGGGCGGCCAGAATTCACACGCGCGCGGCGAGGGCGCAAAATTGGTCGTCGCCTTGCACCTGAATCAGGACTCAATCCTGATTGCTTTGTGGCGTAATCAGATTCGCATTCATTTCAGTTGATCGACAATCGCGGGTTCTGGCGAGAAGAGGCATGCCCGATCTCGAATTCACATCTGAGGAACGCACAAAGGATTCGGGTTTTTTGACAAAATGGTTTAGTTAATTATACGAAGCCGATCGAAAGGAAAAAATTATGGCCAAACAAACTGGATCTGTGGAGTCAATCTATAAAATAGTGGAAGTAATTGGAACGAGCACGAAGTCCTGGGACGATGCGGCAAAGAATGCGGTGGAGACCGCTTCCGGTACGCTGCGTGATCTGCGTGTTGCCGAGATTGTGAAATTGGACATGAAGGTCGAGGACGGCAAGGTGCGAGCGTACCGCGCTCGCGTGGCGTTGTCTTTCAAATACGAAAGCTGAAACTCAGACCTGAACTTCTGCCGCTTCGTTGAGAACTGGGTTCTCGCCACGGGATTGGGCAAGGACAGGCGGCGAATGGGACCAAAGTCTGATGGACTGCTTGCAATCTTGGTGGTAAAAAAGCAATGACGTGAGGCGTGCATGTAGCACCATCAGATTTTGTATCCTCAGTCAGCCGGCGCCGGATTTAGTGTGCGAACCGCGAGCGAAAGAACGACCCTGGAGACGGCACTTAGCATCAAGCTAATACCAATCAATACTCCGATTATCTCCGGAGTAGCTGGCGGCCATTGCCTGAGCATCAAGATCCCAAGAATCAGAGTTCCTATTCCGTCAATCAGCACCCAGACGGAGTGACGGAATCGCCTGAGAACAAAATAAAGAGCGAGCTCCAAAATGCCCTCCAGGAGAAGAAGAATGGCCAGGATTAGGGTCAGCGAAAGAACACTCAAAAGCGGGTTCACCAAGAGGAATACTGCCGCTACCCCATAGAGCACGCTCACCAATATTTGCCAGAGAAAACCATCAACGCTGCGCGTCTCGAATGCAAAAAACAAATGCGCGATCGCTGCGACCAAAACAAGACAACCAATGAGAAGCGCGATTCCAAAAGAGAACGTCAGAGGAAGAATTATGGCCAGAACCCCGCAAACAAAAGTCACGATGCCCCAAATGATCACCCATGCGGATGCTTTCTTTATGACTGGTGCGACCGACTCGATGTTCATCAATTCCGACGCTTCATTCGGAGTTAGTCGCGCCCACGGAAAAAGATGCCAATTATGGCGAGTGCGAAAATTGCTGGGAAAATTACACGGCAATATCGGTCGATTCTCTTGGCCAGTTTTGTCTGTTGTTTGTCGTCGAGGATTGTCGTGACTAAAACCTCGATCAGTGAAAAGAAGACGAGTAGTGTGCTGATTAGAAAAAAGACGTCGAGCCTTGTCATGTAAGGCAGCCGCGGCACCTGCGTGTCTACGGCAAAGCGGTAGGCGATCAGCGTTAGCATCGAGGTGACGGCGACGCTGATTTCCGCGCTTGAGTTCACTGGATCGATCCAAAAACCAGACCACGACATGATTACGATCAGAACGAGCGGAAGAATCACTTTTAAAATGTAATGCTGCACGTTGCGCGCGGCCGTGAATTCAAAAGTGTAGCTAGAATACTCGAAGCCCGGCGCCAGCGCGTATGTCAGCGGTTTGGTCTGCCAGTTCTCAATCGTCCAGTCTGGCAGTGTGATCAATGGCGCGATTCCACCCGCTTGTTTGAGGCCATTGTTTATCCAATCTTGATCCGGCACAAACATCACTTCGTCAGGCCGGTAGCGAATCGCGACGAGCTGGATACGAAATATTTGTCGATCAAAGGGAAACGATCGTAGTCGCAACGGTTGTGTGAATGCTCCGGCATACCGCTGCCGATAAATTACTGTGCCGTCAGCTTCGACTTCGCCGGAGTCCGGGAACTTGCGAGTCACGGAGGTTGTTTCATTCACGATAACCGCCCGCGGATGCCAAATCTGTTCGAGCGAATAGCGCACAACCCCGTTGCCGGTATGCGCTAAGCGCGGATCTTTCCAGCGCAACACAACCGCGACTTCAGCAGTGAAGTTTTGTTGCGCGCTGTCGATGCTGGTGACGTCCACGATCCAGATTCCAACGGAGACTTGAGTTGGCCCAGCACCGGCCGCTGGCCGATCAATCAAAGCGGGCGCTTCCGCGCTCCACGCGACTTGGCTTGAGATCGCAAACAAAACAAAGAATCCGAAAAGAATTCGTTTCATGCGTCGCTACCGGGAGGCTGTCAGATTTTTTTTGAGAATCCGTTCAACGTCTCGAATTGCTCCCGGATTATACTGCGCGCCGTGATCTGAATCGACGATTAACTCCGATTGCGCCTAACGCTCGTCAAATAACTTCAAGCGAGAAAGAGCTACCTGCTTAACCGATTGCACTGCGAACGGCAGGATCTTGTAAGGGACGACTTCAGCCGGGTTACTGGCGAGCCCCTCTTCCAAGCCGCGTCGCCATGCCACTCGCAATTCAGTATTGATGTGAACAATATTTATCCCGGCGGCGATCGCCTTGCGTAAGTCTTCATCATCCGTTCCGGATCCGCCGTGCAGCGTTAGCGAAATCCCGGTGGCCCTTTTAATTTGAGCGATCCTATCGATGTCCAAATGTTTCCTCGTTTCACCCTTTACCATGCTCTTGAGCATGCCGTGCATATTACCAACGGCTGGCGCCAGGATGTCGATGCCGGTCGCTTCAACGAATCGTTTCGCTTCATCCGCAGTCGTTAGACCTTTGGGGACGTCCAAAGCCTTTTCGTGTATTTCAGAACCGGTCCCGATGTCGCCGATCTCTCCCTCTATCAATATGGCTGGGTTGATCTTTTTGAGTGTTTCAACTCCTTCTTTTGTTTGGCGCATGTTTTCTTCGAACGGCAACGCAGAAAGGTCGAAAACGATTGAATCAAACCCAGCCTCTGCGGCATCGATGGCTTTGCTCAATGAGTGGGTGTGATCCGCGTTGAGGAAGACCGGAAAATCGAAGTCCTCGCGCAAACTTCGTACGAGGCCCGCAATCTGACGGACTCCGATAAATTCGCGTTCTCCCTCAGAGACACCAATTATAACGGGGACCTTGAGTTCCTGCGCGGCAGCGAATACCGCCTTCAGCAAAACTAAATCTGCGACGTTGAAATGACCGATTGCTACGCGGTTTTCCTCCGCCTGCTTCAAAACATCTCGTAGGATTATTGTTCTGCTCATAGATTCCTTTCTTTGGTTGCACAAAGATCGAACGAGCAGGGGCCTTGGGTCATCCGGTAAATTCCTCTAAAGCCATTTAGCGTGCGGTCATATTTGCCGTGCGCGAATGTTTTCGTTTCGGCCCGGTCAGATTCAGCCGTAAGATTCGCGCAACTTCCCTAATTGCTTGCGGATTATATTGCGCGCCGTGATCTGAATTGACGATTAACTCCGACTGCGCGCCCGGGAGATGCGAGCTCCAGTATGGAACTACTCCGTCGGAGCTATTGGGTGTGTCGCCTCGGCCGCGGTCTCCAATGATCGAATGATAAGGAATACCGGGCGTGATCGGCAGCTTGTTCGCCGCTTCCACGAAGCGATCGTTAGGCTCAAGCGTATCAACGCTGTTCGGCATCCGGTTTAGCGGTCTGGCGGCAGGGTCGGCGATTAGGAGCGGTTTGGTTGAAGCGTACACCGACGTGAAGAGTCGCGGAGTCCTAACGAGAGCAGCGCCGATGCGCCCGATCCAGTTCGAGGCCAGATCGCTGCCGCGATGCGGTGTTGAAATAAATACCACCCGCTGAACGTCCGGCCGATGATTAAAGATGAGCGCCTCTTCCAAGAGCTTGCGTGCGTCGCTAGCCAGCGGGGTTTTGGCAGGAGGCGTGGCAAAAAAATCGCGCCAGATTTTGTCGCCAGCATCTGTGATCATTAATCGACAAATCATTCCGCCCATACTGTGACCGATCAGGACCATGCGCTTGTGATTTGGGAATGCGCGCTCGATCCCATCGAGATCCTGGCGAAAAAGGGCGGCGGCGTAAGGATAGGGATAACCACTTGGATAACTGAAGTACCAGAACTGGTAATGCCTCCTTATCACTGGATCATCACGGAGGGAGTCGATCATCGGCGCCCAGCTCGCGCCTGTTTCTTGCAAGCCGTGAACGAAAATCACAGGCGTCCGCGCAGGATCGTACTGCTGCAAGCGGGTAAGCATTGCTGTATCTGCATAGGCTTCCGGGTTCATGACCCGCGACAGCCCAAGCCGTTCCGGGCGTTCACGAGCGACCAGGAGTGCCGTAGGCGCATCAAAATCAGCGGCAAGAGGAAAGGTTTGCTTGTTCAGTGTGATTCTTTCGGCGTTTAATGGATCCATGAACTCCAAGCTCGCTTTTCGACCGGAGAAGCGGACGATCGCCGTGATCGGCGCGTAAATCCGGCGCAGTTTGTATTGCTGACGGAAGTGCGGACTTTCTGTGCGCCCAACCACTGCAATCGGCGCGCCAAGGCCACTCACAGTCGAGTAGGTCTCGAAGAATTTTCCGCCGATCTTCAACGTGTCGGTCGGAAATAAATCGTATCGACTCGGATCATGGTCCGCGTCGACGGGCTTGGGAGAAACGAGAGTATATCGACCTTCATCCGTCTCGACAGTGACGGGATGCCGCCACGGCTCAAGATCTGTTCGGTCAACATCCTGGACGACGCGCGCTACGGCAAAGTTGTAGATACTGCGCGCCGATTCATCTTTTGGTTGCCGTTCCAACACTCCATACGAAATCTTTGCTGCCAGCAGATCATGGCCTAACGCGGGCAACGGTTGCTCATGTTCCGCAGCGGCCAGATATCTGTTGGCAGATTCCAGCGGACCTTTCGCAACAGACACACTGGGGAGTTGCGCAGGTTTGAGTTTTACAACCGCGAGATGAGCGCATCCACAACACTGCAACAAAAGAAGAGCGAAGCCCCACCTGGCCGCGACCTGCCACCCGTTTTGGAAAAGTGATGCCACGGGTTCAGCTTTTACCTTTCACGCGCGCGCTTGGTCTGGAATTCTTCACGAGTCAGTTTGTGAGCGATTGCCTGGATCCGGGCTCGAGTTTGCTGTGTCGCGAAGGCTTTCGTTGTCTCCCGGAGGCAAATTACCGCCAGCGTCTGCGCGATGTTGGCCTAACGAGTGCTTGGTAGCGTCGTTTTGTTCGAGATGGACGATCCGCTGGGGAACGGGAATCTCGATTCCGGCCTCCCGCAGAGCCGCATTCACAGCGACGGCCACATCGCTTTGCACAAAGGAAAATCGCGCCACGTCTTCAGTCGTAAAGCCGAGCACGAAGACGAGCGCATCTTCGCCGAATTGCTTTAGCACGGCGTCAGGCGGGGGGGCTTGGGTAACGTTTGGATGGGCCGCGGCAGTTTTAACAAGTAACGCGATCACTTCCTCTGGGTCTTCTCCATAAGCGGTGCGAATGGTTAGCTCCATTCGTTTTTGCAGGCTCGAAAAGGTCCGGTTCGTTACTTTTTCGGAGATGAGTTGACCGTTCGGAATGATCAGCTGAGACTTGTCGTCGAGAGCGATGATGCTGGCGCGAATGCCGATGCGCCTAATGACCCCGGTTTGATCCCCCACCTGGATCAGGTCGCCCACTTGCACGGGACGCTCGAAGAGAAGAATAAGGCCGGAAAAGAAATTGTTGAAAATGTTCTGCAGACCGAACCCGGCGCCGACGCCGAATGCACCGGCGAGGATAGCAAACTTCGTCATGTCGGCCCCGAGTGCGGCAATTGCGATATAGAATCCGACCAGCAGCACAACGTAGTGCACCAGCGTCGAGACTGCATAGGCCGATCCGCGCGCAAGGTGAAAGCGATCGTAGATTTCTTCCTTAAGGAGAAAACGGAGGAAACGCGACAGGAGCAGCGTGATCCAGATGGTGAGAATGAATGCCACGACCGCGCCTAACGAAAAATGGACCGAACCCACCCCGAACTTGGTGTTGAGTAACGCGATCGTCCGGCTGATAACGGCTTCGCGTAAGGAGAACGCATTTAGCGATAGCAGAACCCAGATGATGACCGCAGCCGCCCGGATGAGGCTCGCGATGCGTTTGAGCAGCAATGTCTGGTGCCGTTGTACCACACCGAGTGAGGCGAGCGGTCGAGTTCGCAGCGCAAAGAAAACGAGGCCTTCGAGAATGCGCGCTGCCGCATAGAGCGCGACTGCAAAATAAGCGGCAGCCAGGATGCCAACGCTAAGGTAATTAGCGAGTGCCACGTAGCCTAACGAATCTGCAGCGATGATCGCGCCGAACCCGGCCACTGCAATGGAGGCCGCGAGTCGCGCGGTTTTGTTCGATGTCGTCCGTGGTCCGGAACGGCGCCGCTCTCGGACGAACCAGATGAGAAAAACTAAACCGCCCGCCGTTTCCAGCAGAAGGATGATTCGCGACGCCGCAGGGATGTAGGCGGCCAGAGCGCGCAGTTGTGCCAGGAAATAGAAAATAACCAAGGCATTGACGATCGGAAAGAGATGCCGATCGATAAGACGCCGCAGCACGAGCACGATCGGAATCAAGGCAAGCGTGCCGACAATGACCCAGACGCCGCGCGGTGCGTCGTAAAGGATCAGACGCGCGGAAACTACAGTGAGTAGAAATGCAGTCGAGAGCGGCAATTGTAAGACGCGGTTGCTGCGGTCGAGTGCTCGATCTTTATCAGTCCAGTGTGCGACCTGCCACTTGACTCGCAGCATGACGAATGCACACGCGATAAAGATCAGCGCAACGTAGATGAGCTTTGTCCACTCGTGTTCGACGTAGTTGCGTACTTCCGCGACGCGCGCGCTCAATGACACCTGGCTGTCATGTCCGAGCGATTCTGCCGCGGCGGTGCGGACCTCGGGACTCCAGATCGGCGGGCTATCCTGCGACCAGAGCCGGTTAACTGCTGCACTTTGCGCCGACTTGATCGAACGCAAGACAGCATTAACGCGTTGTGTTTGCTCGGCCACGCGCGCCTGCAAACTGAGCACGTCAGCCCGGCGCTTTTGTAGCATCTCTTCGGTCGAGTCGATCCCTCGCAGGACTTGAGTAACGCGCTGCGTTACTTCAGAAGGCGCGTTGGATTGACCCGCAAATTCGAGAGTCGCCTTCCAGGTCGTGCGCGTCGCGGACATTTGGGTCACCTGGCGGTCGAGGGCAGTCGCGCGATCCGTTAGCTGCCGACTGGAGGCGGTGAGTTGATCGGCTAGCTTTTGCCAGTGCGTCTCGAATTCTCCCAGCGTTTCCAACGGCACGCCTGGGCGAAGAATGCGGCGCGTTTCAAGCTCTCGCGCGTCAATTTCCTTTGTCGTCGCGGCGAGTTCGCGCGTGACGTTATCGACTGTCTTGTTCGAAGAAAGCTCCGATTGGATTTCATGGAGTTGCTCCGAAGCAGAATCGGAGGCCGCAACGATGTCAGGCAAGGGCACAGCGGTGGGTGCCGCTGTCGGCGAGGGAGAAGGAGAGGCCGTCGGCGAAGGGGATGTGTTCTGGGCTTGTGCGCCAAACGCAACACAGAGTAACAGCACGCTAACGAGCAGTAAGGCAGCGCGACGCGAAAGAAATTCCAGCGGTAGTGTCATTTCCCAGTGATTAGGCACTCAGTTTAGTCTTTGAACTTCGGCTGTAATTTCGGACAGCAGAGCGGTGCGACTCTGATTTTGCTTTTCGTCACCCTGCGCAAGCGACTTCGCTGAGGCAAAGATCTCCTCGCCGCGGGCGAGAATGTTTTCCAGTTTAGTATTTGTCAGGCGATCAGCCGCTCGCAACTCTTCAGACTCGAACACGGTTAGGTTAGCGTAACGGCGCGCCTGCTCAAAACTCTTGGACGTTTCCGCTATCAGAGCATCCGCTTTCGCTTCTGTTTTTTCGATGGAAGCATCAGGGCGCGGAAGTTCGAGGAGCTTCGCAAGTTGTCGAAGCGCCGCTCGCAACGCATCTCGGAATCGATCGATTGTGTGCTCAGGCCAAATGTAAGCGAAAACCAGGCCTGTGACGATGAGACCAAAAAGGATTCCAACGACACGATTGCGGACGTTATCAAGGTCAGTATCGGGCGCATAACCCTGGAAGACGCTGTAGAAGAAAGCGAAGGCGATTTGTAGGCCGGCATAAGAAATCATTTCGCTTCCAGTTGCGACCCAGCCGGCAATGGCTGAGGCACAGGCGACGACCACAACGAGGGATGCGATCGTTTCCATGTGCGGCATGAGGAAGACGATGGTGAACAGCGCGAGCGCGCCTCCGATTACGCAGCCGCCGATCCTGAGGATACCCTTGTGCAGCGTTGCACCGGTGGTTTCCAGGGCAATAAAAGTGCAGGTGATCAATGCGGTGTGGATTCCTGACCAGTCAATAGCCATATAAACGATGTAACAGAACATCGCTGCTAGG
>DASSFL010000397.1:0-2090 GCA_035694525.1 Candidatus Udaeobacter sp.
CTCAATGGATCGGCCTGGCGAATTTCATCGCGCCACCGCCTCGCCCCAATGTCGGCTTTCTTAACAATGAGCGTTTTCCCGTCGTCGATAAAAACGACAAGATTTTGCGGGATGCCAGTCGCTCTGAGGTGCATGCGAATAACTTGCGCCATCGCGCCGTTCACATCCTGATTTTCAACCCAGCGGGCGAAGTTTATTTACAGCAACGCTCACGCTGGAAAGACCGGCATCCTCTGAAATGGGACTCGAGCGCTGCGGGTCATGTAGGCGCTGCGGAAAGCTACGATGAAACAGCTCAACGCGAACTGAAGGAAGAATTAGGAATCACTGTTCGCCTCCAGAAAATTTCAAAGCTCGCTGCTTCAGAACGTACTGACCAGGAGTTCGTCTGGCTCTATCAAGGCGAAGTTGCTGGCGATTTGTCGCCAAATCGAACAGAGATTGAAACAGGCGCGTTCTTTCCTGAGACGGTCATCGACGGTTGGGCCGCGGCGCGACCAGAGGACTTTGCGCCAGGGTTTATCGAATGCTGGAAAGTCTATCGTCAGAAAAACGGCGGCAATCGCGGTGCGCTTACTTAAATCCGACAAACTTTCTCCGAGGCAAACGGCGCAGAGCCGTTTGCTTGAATTTTCGCGCGGCGCGTCTCGCCTTCAGTTTGCCGCCATAGACGCTATCGCTAAACATCTTGGTGACGATTTTGTTTCCGCGAAGGAAGTGGACCTGAAAACCATGTGTCTGTTTCTTCGCCCGCGTTTTTGTGTCGATGCGGCGAATATTCGCCTCCGAATCAGGATTAGGACGTCGTCTTCGCATAAAGCGAAACTAACTGAACAATTTCAGCAATCAACGAGGCAAACTTGCGGAACCGCCGCCGCGAAACGAATCGGGAGAGGGCAGGTTCCAGGAACGCCATTTCTTATCGTATTCGTTGGCTGGCAATAATACGTAACAGGGATGCCGTTTCGCTCGAAGCCAGGTAATCAGTTTTACAACATTTTCCTGCGCCATCGTCGTGCAACCAGTAGTCGGCCGATTCACGCCGCGCCGGATATGAAAAAAAATCGCGCTGCCTGCGCCGGGGACGGGTGGATCGGAATTGTGGCGAATCTCAACGAGCCAGTGATAAGCGAAATCGCCCGAGCGCATTTTTTCGTGTGTGTAATTGTCTGGCGGATTCTTCGGGTCAATTACGATATGCCGGTTGTAGTTAGGCGAGTGCGGGTCGTCGCTCCAAATGTCCGCCTCCGTCACCTGATGGTATGGATAGTCGCCGCCGGCAGGCAGATGCGCTTCGTATCCAAAAACCTGGCCAATCTCGAAAACGCCTGCAGGCGCGCGACCGTCGCGTTCTTTCTTTCGAAGCCCCGGCTCATTTTGCCCCGCGAGCCCGGTGCCCCAGGCGAGTCCGTTTTTTCCAAACAACACCGGAAACGGTCCCGCCACCGCACTCCAATCACCGCCACGCACGCGTTCAAAGAGCCGCAACTCGCCGCGCATGGAATTCCCCGTCGGCGCGATACCGGCGATGAGCTGTGTGCAGTCGTCCGGAACACCATCGGCGTTCGCATAACTGAAAGGCATTATTAGTAGGAGGAGAGCGAGACAGCGCAATATCAGCATAATAAGGATCGCATTTTAGTAACTCCGCCACTTGTTTCCACATCTGTAGCAAGGATGGGGCGATTCTTTTTGTTGGTGCCCTTTTGATCGTCCTCGGATGCGAATTCCACGTCGCTTATGAAAGCATCTCTACTGCTCGCAGCAATGCTCGCCGTTCCGGGCGCGGCAATTGCTAGAAGGCGAATCCCCTCAGCCAACAACACGGGAATCGTCACCGAAAGCAACAACTCCCGCCGGAACGACCAAGCCGACCCCCATCGCGTCCTCACAGGAAACTAGAACGGCGCGAAGCTAACACTCCTCTGGAGGGACCCGGGCGACAGAAATAAACGAATCCAATCTTCGCCCGAATTTGCAGCAATCACTCAGCTGGCTCCGGCGGTTTCTACAGCAGCTGTGTCAGCCGCAAGATATTTCACACCAAGGAGCCAGGCCACGCCGGAGAGGAGAATTATTCCGGACACAAA
>DASSFL010000398.1:0-9209 GCA_035694525.1 Candidatus Udaeobacter sp.
TTCCCATCTGTTCATGTTGCGGTTCGTCCTTTAGTTCGGTCTGGCCGCGCCAGGTAACGATCAGCAACGTCGGAACACGAAATGGGTAGTTGAGGGAGGTGAGAGGATTCACCATGTTACCGAGGCCGGAGTTCTGACACATGGTCACCGTTTTTCGCCCGGCGAGAAACGCTCCGAACGTGATCCCGACTGCCTCGCCTTCGCTCGTTGCGCCGATGTAATCCAGCGCTGGATCGTCGATCACATAGTTGATAAGAGAGGTCAAAAAGGAGCAAGGAACTCCGGCATATTGGGAATAACCAAGACCACGCAGCTGATCGATAAACGAGAAAGCGCTGATCATGATTTCAGGACGCCGGCGTGCTCAGAGCTTAGAACGCGTGGGCTTGCGCGAGATCCTCGACGTGATCCAGGTCCAGCCATTGTCCGGTAATGTAGAGAACCTGCACGCGTTGTCCCTTGCTTACGAGATAATTGAAAAGATCGTCGAAGCGCAATCGGCAAAAGTTTCGACGCTTGGATAAGACATCCAGCGCGTCGCATAGTCCCGCGGAACCATTCGCTGTGGTTTTGATCAGGCCGATCCATTCCCCATGGATTTTCTCGGCCGAAAGATCGGGTCCCATCTTCTCCAGGAAGGGATCCTCTTCGTCATAACGCAGCGAGTAGGACCGCGTTGCAGTGATATAGTCGACGTATCCATTCGCCTGACGCTCGCGCCTCCGCTTCCACATCGCATCCACCGCGATGACGATGTCGCGTTCTTCGGCGAGCAGATTGTTCAGAATATGCTGACGAAAAAGGATGTCTCCAAAAGAAATGATCGCATCGCCATCGATCCAATCGCGTGCTTTGTGCAGCGAAAGCAATTCGCCGGTTCCTTCGAAATCCTCGTTCTCTACGAATTCGACGTCGGGTGCGTGCACCTTATCGGCCGCATAACCCCGCACTACCGTAATCGCACGAATGCCGGCCGCGCGAAACTGGGCGACGAGCTTGTGCAGCAGTGGTGTGCCGGCAACGGGCACCATCGCCTTGGGAATGCCGGCGGTGATCTCTCCCAGTTCGTTGCCGCGACTCGCAGCCAGAATAATCGCGCGCGTAGAGGCCTGCCTCTTCGGCAAATAACGCTCCTCGGCAAGCAACAGCTCTTCCGCATTCTGAAGCCGGAAAACTTCTTTTACCGGAACAATTCCATCTTCGACGTTTTGAACCGAGCGCTCAGTGAAAATACGGCGGGTCGTTTCCTGCATCGCGGCGATCGCGCTGCGGACATTTTGATTTGCCCAGATCACGATTGCAATGCCCGCCTGCTCAAAGACTTCGACCGGCGTACTGTAATAAGTGGTGGGAGCAATCACGAGCGGACACTTGTTTGCCCACGCTTTCGCAAACGCGAGCACTTGATCTGGCGTCACCTTCTTGCTGTGAATGAGAAGCGCGTCCGCCCCCGCCAGATGATAGGCTTCCGCGCGGAGGAGCATTTCATCGATCCCCCAACCCGCGATAAATCCTTCGAGCCGCGCCACCAGACAAAAGTCTGGATCTCTTTGCGCATCCTTGACCGCTTTAATCTTGCCCGTGAATTCATCGATTGTGGCGAGGGGCTGACGTTCGCCGCCGATGAATGAATTAGTCTTGGGGAAAAGTTTGTCCTCGATACAGACAGCTGCAATCCCGCGTTGCTCCAGCTTTTTCACGAGCCGCCGCATGTTGTTGAAATTTCCGTAACCGGTATCACCATCGAGCAGGATTGGAATGTGAGTGGCGTCGCTCATGAATTCGACGACTTCCATGACTTGCGTCCAGCTCGCTTCATTGTTGTCGCGGACGCCGAGCCCCGCGGAGATCGAAAGCCCGCTGGCCCAGATTCCACGAAATCCGGCTTCCTCGACGATGCGGGCGCTCAATGCATTATGAGCCTCCATCAGAAACTCGAGACGTCTGGATTGCAGGAGCTCCTTGAATTGCTGCGTTTTACTGATTTCGCGAGTCGTCGAGGAAGTCATTATGCACAGCAGTGTAAGATGGGAATCATTGACTTTTTCCCTACTTAATACCAGTAATTAGTTGCGTTCCTGTTTTTCGCCAAGGCGTCCTTGCAAGCTCTTCTTCATGCTCACCATTGCGACCGAAACGATCGTGATTGTGTGCTCCATGCAACGCAACGGCGGTGGCAAATCTTCTGGTCTAAAAAAATTGATTGATGCCACGACCAACCGCGACTTCTCGCTGCTGGTCTTGTTGCTGGCCATAGCCGGCAAGCTCGATCTCTTCCTCTGGATGGCGGGGATAGGTGTACATCTCTTCTGGATGATTGCGCTTCGGTTGCAGTGGCGAGGCACCGGAAGCGCACAGGCTATCTCGGCGAAATCCGCGTGAAATTGGCGTTAAGACTTTTTATCGCTGGAGGGGGCCTGGCGCTTTTCGCCTGGTTCGTATACCGAACCGGGGTAGATACGATTCCGCGCGCCTTTGCCACGCTCGGCTGGTCGGCTCCTCTTATTCTACTGCCCTACGCGCTCGTTTATCTTCTCGATACTGTTGGATGGCGTTTGTGCTTGCGCCGCGCGCTTCCGAAATCGATCAGCTTCGGAACGCTATTTCGCATTCGATGGGCTGGTGAATCTCTCAACAATGTTGTGCCTTCCGCTTATCTCGGGGGCGAAGCGGTGAAAGTCTATTTGCTCCATAAACGTGGCCTGGCTGTTGTCGACGGCGCATCAAGCGTAATCATCGGAAAGACAGCACAAGTTCTGGCTGAAGTGATTTTTATCGCGGTTGGAGCGGTAGCCGGCTCTTTCATTCTGCCGGCCAATTCACCTGCTCGCGCCGGCATGTTCGCAATTACCGGCGCGGCAACCGCACTCATCGGGATGCTCTTTTGGCTGCAGCATCGTGGAATCTTCAGCACGTTCCTAGCGTTGACAGGGCGATTGCGGTTGCGTATTCGCGCGCTTACATCGCGAGCTGAAAGTTTGCGGCAACTCGATCGGCGGATTTTAGATTTTTATCGCAATGATCGGCAGCGCTTCCTTTCCAGCGTGACGTTTTATCTGGCGGGTTGGATCGCCGATTCACTGGATATTTTGCTCGTCTCACACTTGGTTGGCATGCCGTTGGATTGGACTCAAGCACTGGCCTTCGAGGCATTCATCGGCGTGGCCAAGGCGCTGGGGATTTTTGTCCCCGCCGCCCTCGGAGTGCAGGAAAGCGGCGTTATTTTTCTGTTTTACCTTTTCGGTTTGCCGTCGGCGCTTGCAGCTCCCTACGCTATTATCCGGCGTGCGCGTGACCTGACCTTCGCGCTAATCGGTGGCGCGCTTCTCTATGCCGAGGAACCGCTGGGCGGTTTCGCGCAGCGTGTCGCGCGAGAAGTTGAGGCGCCGGCATGAAAGCCATCATCTACGCCGCAGGCCGCGGAACTCGTTTGCAATCGGACTCGCCGAAAGTCCTTCTCGAATTCGGCGGGCGAACGCTGCTGGAGTGGCACGCGCTGCGGTTACGTGAGGCCGGCGTGCGCGAAGTCGTGCTGGTGACCGGCCATCTTCGCGAGCAGATCGCAGAATTGCTTCCCGCCATTTGCGCCCGGCACGACATTGCGGTACGCGAGATTGTGAATCCGCGCTTTCACGAGGGTAGTTTGCTCAGCCTGAAAGTCTCGCTTCCAGAAATCGAAGACAGCTCCGAGCCTGTCTTGTTGATGGACGCCGATGTGTTTTATGCAACCGGGATGCTCGACCGGCTCATCGGATCGCCGCACGACACTGCGCTACTGCTGGATCGTGAATTTTCCACCAACGACGATGATCCTGTGCTCGTACCGGTAAAACACGGCCGACCCATCGACTTCCGCAAGCAATGGAGC
This sequence comes from Candidatus Udaeobacter sp., assembly GCA_035694525.1. GTDB lineage: Bacteria > Verrucomicrobiota > Verrucomicrobiia > Chthoniobacterales > UBA10450 > Udaeobacter. The sequence goes on from DASSFL010000398.1 coordinate 3,869, forward strand.
GGCGACGCTGACTTCGTAGGCGAATCAATCGGTTTCTTCAAGCTCGCTCCAGTTGATTTTCCGCTTCTGATTGACAAGACACGGGCGCGAAGTCGTGGCTCCAGTTGCGCGGATTCCTACGATGATGTCTTAAGGACGTTGGTGCTTGCCGGGCGATTCGGATACGAAGACGTGACCGGACTGCCGTGGATCGAGATCGACTTTCCGGCGGATGTCATCCAAGCTCGAAAGCAACTAGTTCCAGCGATCATTCGATCTGCATGATGCCGCACGATCTTCATCATTTTTTCGTCGGACAACATGTCTTCGTCACTGGCGCATCCGGTTTTATCGGCGGCCATGTGGCGTCGTTGTTAATTCAGGCCGGCGCTCATGTTCGGGCGCTCACGAGATCGACAAAAAGGGGGCTACGACAGTGCGATCGATTGGGTGGAGGGCGATCTCCTAGCTCGGGATTCGATTGACGCAGCGATGAAGGACTGCCGATACGTTTTTCACGTCGCGGGTGACTATCGGTTTTGGGCGCGCAATCCGCGTGAGATTTTTGCCAACAATGTGCAGGGAACTATCAATCTTTTGGAAACAGCGAAGTGTTGCGGGGTAGAAAAAATCGTTTGTACGAGCACGACCGGAATTCTTCCTGACGGCAATCATTGCCGCAGCATCGGTGATTGAAGTGTGGTGGCGAGGCGGAGGCGATTGGCGAATCCATCAGCTTTTTTCGCGTGGCGGCCTCGGACATTACTCTCCTGATCGAGGAGACGAAAGCTCGACTTAGTGGGGGCGGCCGGAGGGAATCTTATGACAATATTCTTCGGGCGCTCGTTAGAGCCGGCAGGTTCTTCGCGGAAGATATAACGGGTATTCGTGGACCGAAATCGATTTCCCGAGGATGTCGCGTATGCGAATAATATCATCCTTACGGCGCTACAGGATAGGGCGGTGAGATTATGAAGCGCCCGGTTCCAACTGCGCCCTGCACAAAGCGTCCGCAACCCAATGATCAATAGGCCTATTCACGTTGTTGGCGCAGGAGGAATCGGGGTTGCTCTGGCGTGGTCGTTGTGTCGCGCTGGCTGTAGCGTGACGGTTGTGGATGCCGATCCGCAAAAGGTCGAGCACGGACGGCGCGAAGGTTTGACTGTGGTCGGGCACGGGACAGAGCAGGCATCGTTCACGCTTTTTGAAAACTGGTTGCTCCCAACCGATGCGCTGGTTCTTTTATGCACTAAGACCTATAACAACGCCGCGGTGCTTGCCGTATTGCCTGAGACATCGCGCCTTGTGCCCGTGCAGAACGGCTTCGATCCAAAACTTGATCAGCGAAATCATGCGGCCGAAGGAATTGCATCGTTTGTCTCGGAATGTTTGCGCGATCGGCCCGTCACACGCATCACCCGCCCCGGCGACCTCCACCTGGGTGCGCGGCGTAGTGTGTCTGCCGCTGAGAAAAATGATCTTGCCGAGTTGGCTCACGCACTTTCGCCAGGCGCGCTATTTGCTGTCCAATCGGTAGACGACGTCAGGCCGTACAAAGCGACAAAGCTGATGTACAATGCCGCCATCTCGCCTCTTGCGGCGGCGGCGGGTGTCGACAATGGTGAACTGCTAACCGACCCGGTGGCTAAGCGGCTTTTCTTTGGCTTGCTGCGAGAAAACTACACTATCCTTCGTCACGCTCGCATACCTTTGTCGAAGATTGGTCCCTTTCATCCGGACACCGTCTCACTTATTCTCAGAATCCCGGGTTTGCCCTCGATCATGGGTGCTTTCTTTCGTCCGTCTTTGCGGGGCACCTATTGTTCGATGGCTCCTGATATAGTCACCGACCGAACCGAGATCGATTCGTACAATGGACACCTGATTCGGCTTGCGGGCGGATTGCCTTGTCCTCTGAACCGTGCCGCTTTTGCGCTCGTCAATAAGATCGTTCGCGACCGGCTGATACCCGGGCGTGCCCATCTGCATGAATTGGAGGGAGCCCTGAAAGGAGAACCGGTATGAAGAACTTGGTTACCGGGGGCGCCGGCTTTCTGGGGACTCATCTCGTCACCGAACTACTCGCGAGAGGGGAGCCCGTTCGCGTGTTGGAAAGACCGGGGGCGGCGGTGGATCATCTGCCGCTGGACAAGATAGAACTGGTTTTCAGCGACATCCGGGATAGTGCCACGGTGCAGAGGGCCACCACGGGGTGCAACTCCGTTTACCACCTGGCCGCGGATCCTAACCTGTGGCGCAGGGATCGTCAGGAATTCGACGCGGTTAACCATCTGGGAACGATCAATGTGATGGAGGCAGCTGTTCAGAGCGGCGCCCAACGGATCCTCCATACGAGCACGGAAAGTATCCTTTCATCCGCGGACTTCACGGGCGGTTCTGTCGAGCACTTGAAGTTGAAGGAGGAAGATATGATCGGCCCTTACTGCCTGAGCAAGCTTCGGGCGGAACAAGCGGTTCACCGCATGATCGAAAAGGGAATTCCGATCGTGATCGTTACACCAACTCTACTCGTGGGCCCGGGTGATCGGAATCAAACACCGCCGACGCGAATGGCTGTCGCATTCTGTCGCGGAAAGTTACCTGCATATCTCGACTGCTGCTTCAACTTGGTCGACGCGAGAGATGTCGCCCAGGGAATGGTTCGGGCAATGGAACGTGGACGCCCCGGAATTCGGTACCTGCTCGGTGGAGCTAATCATCGCCTTTATGAGTGGCTGCAAATTCTTGGCCGCGCGGCGGGACGCAAGGCGCCCCGTTGGAAAGTTCCGTTCGGTCTTGCGCTCACCGTGGGGTGGTTGAGTGAGCTTTGGGCTGACTACGTGACTGGCCGTATGCCAATGGCGACGCTTACCGGCGTCCGACTGGCGCGACGCTGCATGTATTTTGACCCGGCACCATCTCTCGCGGAGCTCGGTCTTAAACCGCGTTCGATCCAGGAATCTGCTCGCGACGCGGTGACGTGGTACAGGGAACAGGGTTGGATCCCGCCTGGCTCGCCACCTGGCGCGAGCGCCACAGAACAATAATCAGGAAAAGCGGAGCGGCGATGGCGGACGCGACTAACAATGGTAACAAAACCTTGAGCCACGCACAGAATGAAACCAGAAACAGCGAATCATCGAGATCGAAGTAGATCGGAAGCTTGAATGCGGTGCTCGGATGAGTGCCGAGAGCGTGCAGCCGAAACACGATCAGGAAAGTCACTCCCACCGACAACCCTGCGACGCCCCCCATCACCGGGCCCCACCAGCCCATCTGTTCCCTTAGTCCGACGCCGATTCCAAGGAAAACCAGGACGTTCACGATCATGTCGCACGCCAGATCATACCAATGTCCACCCGGCGTAGCGCGTTCCGCCACGCGGGCCAGCTCTCCGTCAGCGCGATCGAGCATGGCCGAAATGAAAAAGATAGCTCCCCCCCACGCTGACCAAAAATAATTTCCAACGCCAAAAGCCGCGGCGGCCCCGATGCCTGTCAGGAGACGAAGATGCGTAATGTGATTCGGCGTGATCGAGGTCTTAACCAGCGGGAGAATACACCAGCGGGCCACCGCGTGCATTGGAGTTCGCGGGTGCGGAACGGACGTGGGAACAGCGGGTTCGGAGCGTCTTTTATTCATTGTTTATCCACTTGAGTACGCCCCATCTTGGCAGTTCGCACCGTATGCCCTCAAGTTTTTGCTGCGTTTACCGGAAATACTTGTCAGACTATCAGACGATAAATGAGTTGGTATAGTGCTCGATAAAGCGTTTAAACTTTCGGCTCGGGACGAAGTCTTGCAACGGCCAGACATTCGCAAAACCGGAATTCATCCCAATTTCTGGTATCCGGTCGCTCGCTCAGACAACGTCAAAACGGGAAAACCTCACGGCGTTTCATTTGCCGGCTAGCCAATTGTTCTAGTCTGGACCGAATGCTGCTCGTGTCCAGACTTCGTTGATAATAAAAATGGTCTCTTCGCTAGATGCATCTTCGGCAACTTATTTATCGAGCTAGGAACGCCGGAGCGGCTGGCAAGTGAAGAGCGCTTTGCTTCGCCATCCCAATTCAAGGGACCCTACAAACGCTCCAAGTTTCTGAGTTATCTCGAAGTGAAAAAACTGGCGGACACTGGCTGGCCCATCGTAACCACGTTGCCCACCACGCCCATCGGCCCGCACGACCTGAGACCGACGCCAACTGGAATGATCATAGTCGCATTTCTAAAGGGACGAATCCCGTTGCTTGCCCGTACGGGACAACTTCGTCGACGTACGGGATTGCGCGCTCGGTCATCTTCTGACAATGGCGCGGGCTAAGTCCGGTGAGCGTTACTTGTTAGGCGGGATCAACCTGTGGTTGTGCGATTTTCTAAAGCGTGTCGAACCCCACGCTCGCTACCGTAAGCCACGTTTTTATGCGTCGCATTGGCTCCGCTTTCTTACCGCTTGCGCCAGCGAAACTGCCGGGAGGCTTTGGCCGAACTGGACTCCGTTTGTGACGCGCGAATCCGTGCAAATGTCGCGCGGTCCACATTTTTCCAGCAATGCAAAAGCGGAAAACGAACTTGGTTATCTTCCCACCTCCTCGATCGACCACGCCATTCATGATGCGGTGGACGATTTCGTCGCGCGCTGCCTCGCGCCAGTTGCTGCCGGCCGATTCTCTTCGACGCGAGAGAGGCGACGATCCTTTCGAACCACGGATCGCCACGGAGCGGATCGCAAAATCGCAGCAGCTTCGAGTCGCCATAGCTGAGATCGGGGGCGGGCATTCGGCCGCGTCTTCGCCTCTCAGACTCGAAGGGTTGCCGTAGCGTCTGCTCAACCTACAATCTCGTGCGCGTGTTCGACTGAACGCGCTCGAGTATGCCGCGGCCAATCGATTCAAGCTCCTATCAATCGCCCGAGGGCGGACGCCCGGCGGTTCCCGCCCCAGTCGAAGTGAGGCGAGGAGCGCATGATCCTTATGCGGCGTTCCGCTTTGGGGACTTCGCCTTGTTCACAGCCGGCAACCTACTTTCGATCACCGGCCGCCTGATGCTGGCCGTGGCCGTGGAATGGGAGGTTTATGCCCGCACCCATTCGGCCACCGCGCTTGGGCTGGTCGGCTTGGTTATCGCCGTCCCGGTCGTCACGCTATCTTTGCCCGCTGGCCACTTGGCGGATCGGTTCAGCCGAAAGCGCATCATTCTGGTCTCGCAAATCTTTAGCGCGCTTACCTCGATCGCGTTGGCCTTCGTTTCGTGGAAGCATCTCGCCATTCCTCCGCTTGAGCCATTGCGTGAGAGTAATCGCATCCTGGCGGCCATCGCCGGGATTTTCGAACGGCATCATCCAATCTTCCATTTCGACGACGCA
>DASSFL010000399.1:0-4400 GCA_035694525.1 Candidatus Udaeobacter sp.
TTGCGGCGCAGGTCGGCCGGCAGAAGATTCCTGTCGTACGTACTCCGACAAAAAATATGCCTTCAAAACTCGAATCGCGATTCAACAACGCGCGATACATTGTTTCGGTCGGAGGAAGAAGTTCCATTGTTTTCATGTTAACAAGGTAAACGGTCGCGTGTGTTGGCGCATCGACGGAATTCGGGCAAGGAATTTGCACCAATCCTCACGCGCGCAGAATTCGAAACGTTAAGCAACCGCGCGTAACGCTACGCGCATCAACAAATTCGGTTTTCGGATTTTGGAGCAACTTCTCGATGACTGCTTCCGGATCATTTCCAGTCGCGACCTCGGCATCGATCATATTGTAATTTGCATCGTAAGCGCGGAACACGCGACCATTGCGAAAATCGGCCGGATATTCTCCAGTTGCGCCGTAGCGGTCGCACCGCTCAGCATGAACAAAAATCGGTCCGGTCTCGGAATACGGATGACCGTGCGGAATCGAAGCGTAGGGAAATAAAATGACGCGCTCGCCAGGTTGCGCCCAACGCAGACAATGCCGGCAAGGATAACCGGTTGCCGAGTCCACTTTGATGACAGCATGGTCCTCAGCACCCGACTCTGCTACGTGTCGAGCTTCCTCTGCGACTTCAGTGGGAAGTGGAGCAATACGAAATGCGCTGCTCGCGAAAGTTTTCGGAGTTGATGTTTTCATAACGCAAACTGAGCGCTCCCTGCGAATTGCGCATCGACGAAATTCGGGCGTTTAATTTCAGAGCGTCGTTCGCGGCCTCTTTGGTTACAAGAATTCGGCGACAACCTTTGCCACCTCGGCGATGGCCGCCGCTCGATCGTTCGCAGTCGCTGTTGATCCTACAGAATAAATGGCAAGCAGGATTGGCGCGCCACCAGGCGGACGCATAATCGCAATATCGTTCGTTGCCCCGTTCGCCCCGCGACCAGTTTTGTCGCCGACGCTCCACGTTTTTGGAACTCCCGCGCGAATCATCGATCCTCCAGTTTCATTGCGCTGCAACCAATCGTCGAGCTTACGGCGCGATGCTTCTGACAACGCGTCACCAAGTAATAGCCTCTGCATGTCCGAAGTAATCGCCGCAGGCGTTGTTGTATCACGTTCATCGCCGGGTATGGCGCTGTTCAATTCCGGCTCAATCCGATCTAGACGTGTTACTGGGTCGCCCAGGGCACGCACAAAATTCGTTAGACCTGCAGGCCCACCAATTGCATTCAGGAGGAGATTGCCGGCTGTATTATCGCTTTGTTCGATCGCCGCTTCGCACAACGCGCCCAAGGTCATCCCGCCCTCTTTGAGATGTTCCTTTGTTACAGGCGCATATTCCAGGATATCTTTCGCGTTGTAAGGCACGAATCGCTCCAGTTTATCCTTTTTCTCATCAACGCGTTTCAACACGGCGGCGGCCGCGAGAAATTTAAACGTGCTGCACATCGGGAATCGCTCCTCCGTCCGATAATCGAGATGTTTGTCGTTGCCGGTATCGAGCGCGGCCACACCGATTCGGCCGCCAAGTCGTGTCTCTATCGCTGCAATCCGGGCTGCCGCATCATTTTCCCCAGACGCTGCACTTGCCGTCAGGAAGGTTAGCAACAGAAAAACTCTTACCATCGATGGTAGGCGGGATGACCTTCTTTCACCGCGACAAAAACGCCGCGACACGTTGCACAGACTTTTCCACCAGCGGTGAGTGTTCCTTCAACGGTTGCGCGATCATCTGTTAGATCGACAACCCGCGCGGAAAGAAATACCGAATCATTCGTCGGCGTTGGCCGGAGCAATTTGATTGCATATTCCGCCGTGACAGTGCACGACGGGTGATCCTCGTTCGCGTGCTTCATCAGATGATAGGCGGCCGTCCAATTGCAATGGCAATCGAGCAACGTGCCGATGACGCCGCCATTCAGAACTCCATCAAACGCTTCGTATTTTTTCTCCGGCTTCCATTGGGCGACGACTTCGCCGTTTTTTGGGAAACTCCGGATATGTAATCCGTCCGGGTTCGCCGGACCACAGCCCCAGCAGGCATTGTTCGGAGCGTATTTTTCCTGCAGAGACTTGTCACTCATTGTACAAACTAATCACGCGGCAAAGCCGTGAGGTGGATCGGCTTCTTCGAAGACGATGGCAAGTCCAATCGCCAAAGGTGCAGTATTTTTCTGCTTCGCGACTCAAGCTGTCGATTTATCCGCCGCGTGGCGACGAGCTTGGATATGGACGCAATTTGTGTCCAACGTAAAGCGAGCGCGGGCGAATCAGGCGATTGTGATCGTGCTGCTCGGTCACGTGCGCGCACCAGCCGGCCACACGCGACGCTGCGAACAAAGGCGTGTTTAACTCCGCTGGAAACCCGAGCATCCAAAACACGGGCGCCGCATAAAGATCGACATTGGCGCAAAGATGTTTTTCGCGCTCCATGACTTCTTCGAGTTTCTCGCAGATTGGAACCCATTGTTCCTTGCCGGTGCGCTTGCCCAGGTCGCGCCCGATCTCGCGCATCACCGGCACGCGTGAATCGCCCTTCTTGTAAACGCGATGGCCGAATCCCATGATCTTGTCTTTCGTTCCCAGTTTTTTCATTAGCCAGGCTTCGGTACGATCAGGTGTCCCGATTTCCTCGAGCATCTTCATCGACTCCTCATTGGCGCCACCGTGCAACGGTCCCTTGAGCGTCGCCACTGCTGAGGTCACTGCTGCGTAAATTCCCGCCAGGGTAGAAGCTGTCACGCGCGCAGCAAAAGTGGACGCGTTAAACTCGTGGTCGGCGTAAAGATTAAAAATCGTGTCCAGCATTCGGATTTGCCAATCCTGTGGAACTTTGCCCTCGAGTTTATAAAAGAAATTGCCGGCCTGGGTAAGATCGGGCTTTTCCGGGATCGGTTCCTCCCCGTGCGAGATGCGCCAGCCGTCAGTGATTAGCGTGGAAACGCGTGCGATCAGGCGGATCGATTTGCGGATGTTCGCGTCGTGCGAGTTGTCGCCGAGGTCTTTGTCGAACGCGCTCAGCATCGACACACCAGTGCGCAACATATCCATCGGATGAGTCTTGCTCGGCAGAAGCCGCAGCATTTGGGTCACTGGACCCGGCAGCGCGCGTTCGGCGGCAATCTGTTGTGTAAACTCGACCAATTGTTTGCCGTTGGGTAACTCTCCATTGAGCAACAGGTAAGCGACTTCCTCGAAACTCGCTTTCTGCGCCATGTCATGAATGTCGTAGCCGCGATACATCAAACCGGCATTTGGATCCACCCAGCAAATTGCCGTTTCACCCGCAATCACGCCCGCAAGGCCGGGGCTGTACTCTGGTTTTGCTTCAGTACTCATTTCTTTCGTCCAAGTTAACAGCGATATGCGCGCCGACAAATGGTCAATCGCTTAGACCCAACCACTGTTCCGCCACCGGATCGTAATCGAGTAGTTCGTAAAGTTCCTGCCGGGTCTGCATCTCATCGATCCAATCTTTTTGCGTGCCGCTCTTCTTGAGAGCGCGCAAAAATTCGTCGCTTGCTTTCATTGAAACCCGAAACGCGCTCTGCGGAAAGATCACCATCCGATAGCCAAGTTCCGTTAAATCATGGAACGAAAGCAACGGGCTCTTGCCGAACTCAGTCATATTGGCAAGCAGCGGAGCATCAATCTCCTTTGCGAAATCCCGGAACTCTTCGACGCTTTGCAACGCCTCCGGGAAAATCGCGTCCGCGCCTGCAACGATATATTCCCCAGCTCGCTCGACCGTCCGATCAAAATCTTCAACTGCCCGCGCATCCGTTCGCGCGATGATCATGAAATCGACATCGCGTCGAGCACCTACGGCAGTCTTGATTTTGCCAACCATTTCCTCGATTTCGACAATCGATTTCCCCGCCAGATGGCCGCAACGCTTTGGAAATTCCTGGTCCTCGATGTGGCAACCGGCCAGGTCTGCGCTTTCCAACTCGCGAATCGTCCGTGCCACATTCTCTGCGCCACCAAAGCCCGTGTCCGCGTCGACGATCGCTGGAATCGCGACGGATTTCGCAATGTAACCGGCCAGCTGCGCTACTTCCGTTAGCGTTAACAATCCAATGTCCGGGACGCCCGCGGTTGCGTTAGCCATTCCCGCACCGCTGATGTATACCGCCTCAAAGCCAGCGCGCTCCACCTGCCTCGCGATTGCTGCGTTCGGAACACCAGGCAACATTATGGAACCTTGCGCGATCAATTGCCGCAATTGTGCGCCTTTGCTGTTCTTTGTCATGTCGAGCGAAAGTCTTGCCCTGAGCGAAGTCGAATGGGTCGAGACATCTCTTGCTACGTCTTCGGCATTTCCAGCGCTTTCACGAGCTCGTCAACATTCCTGGCTTCATCGAGTTTCCAGACAAGGTCGACAATTTTCCGGGCTTGC
>DASSFL010000400.1:0-3461 GCA_035694525.1 Candidatus Udaeobacter sp.
AGCATGAAAAACAGCCAGATAATATCCACTTAATCTCCTTTTGCCTAACGAGTTCGCTGCTCCCACGCCCATTCGAGCCCGTATTCATCTGGTTGCAATTGCCGACGCCGGCGCGCAAACAAGCGACACAGAAGCATTCCAGTCACAAATCCGCCCACGTGCGCCCACCATGCAATCCCGCCCACCTCCTGCGGACCGGCCAGCGATGCCGTGCCGCTAAACAATTGAATAAAAAACCAGAGACCCAAATAAAGTACGGCCGGGACCTCGAAAAAGAATGGAAAAAAGAAGATGGGAAACAGAACAATGAGGCGCGCTGTTGGAAAAAACATCAGATACGCACCTAGTACACCCGCGATCGCGCCAGAGGCACCTATAGATGGAAGTGTCGAATCCGCATTAGTCAGTAACTGCGTGAGACCGGCGATCCCGCCGCAAATCAGATAGAAAATCAAAAATCGGACTGATCCCATTCGATCTTCGACGTTGTCGCCGAAAATCCAAAGCGTCCACATGTTGGCGATGATATGGAGCCAGCCGCCATGGAGAAATTGGTACGTGAGGATCGTCCAGTAACCGTCCACGGGAAAACCGACATAAGTAGCCCAATCGGGATGAGTGAAGCGGGCCGGCACGATGCCGAAAAGATAAAAGAGTTGTTCGAGGCCCTGCTTTGGAAGCGCGAGCTCGAAGAAAAAGACCAATACGTTTATAAGAATCAACGCACGCGTCACGACCGGCACGGAGCGGCTCGGAACAGAGTCCTGAATTGGAAACATCTTGGCACTTAGTTATCGCGTCCGCGCCATCAATCGGCTGCGACTAGCAGCGATAACCCAGTCTCGATGCGCGTGTAAAACGCCGTATTTGCCCGGCGAACTTTGCCTGCTCAAGATCGGCTGCGGATCCAATCCACAGTCCGCCGTCAACGCTGCGACCTGACTCGGCACATGTTCTCTGGATCGCAACCTTTCCACTGTCGCACAACCGTGGCGGCTTACCGCTCCGCCGTCCACTCCACGTCCCAATAGACAAAGATAGGTTCGGCGGCATTGGCGAGGTATAGCCGCTCGTAATTTTTGCCTTCGAGGCGCGGCGTTTTCTCCAAGCGTTCTCTGGCCGCGTCCAGCATCATATATTTTATTTTGCCCGCTCACTGACGATTTGGAATGCCAACCATGGCACGGCCACCTTGGTGCTTTCCAGTCCGAGAAAGCCACCGACACTGGGAACAGCAAACCTGACCTGACCTGTGTCGGGTTCAATTAGCAGTTCAGAAATGGCAACTTAAGATACCCGGCGAAGTGCATGAGTCGTCCCGATAATATAGATGGTGGCAGTGGTGCTGCCGATCAAACTACTCACAATTCAACAACAAACAGCCGAAAGGAATATCGAAATGCAACAAACACTCACTCGCTGGGAGCCACTCCGAGAAATGGAAGAGTTCCAAAACCGTCTCTCAACCCTTTTTGGCCGACCGCAACGTCGCGGAAACGGCCGGGAAGAGATCACTCTACCCGAATGGACGCCCTTGGCGGACATTACCGAAGATGACAAGGAATATCTCATCAAGGCTGAGTTGCCCGAGATGAGAAAAGAAGACGTAAAAGTTACGGTCGAAAACGGCGTGTTGACCATCTCTGGCGAACGCAAGTTTGAGAAGGAAGAGAAGAAAAAGAAGTATCACCGAGTCGAACGCGGCTACGGCACCTTCATGCGCAGCTTTGCACTGCCCGACGACGCTGATTTCAACAAGGTAAACGCAGAGTTCAAAGATGGCGTCCTCACTGTGCATGTGCCAAAGAGCGAGCACGCCCAACCCAAACAAATCGAGGTCAAGGTCGCCTGAGTAAACGCTGCGACCGTATTTTCGCGCGTGCGCGTCTATAGTGAATCAGACGCGCGCGCGTCGAGCCAATTTCGATGAAAATAAGGAGGGCATGTTATGGCGATCGCACAAACCAGATCGCGTGAAATTCAATTGTTCGAACCAGCGCAGAATGCCTTGCACACCAGAAAGTGCCGCGCCGCGCCGTTTCGCAAACCAATCCCCGTTCCTTTATGTCAACGACGACTGAACCAATGCCTTCGATAAGTACAAAGTCGGAACCAGAGCATGGCTACAAGGAGATGTACTCCAGGAGTCGGCGGTCAGCGCTGCCTCCCGAAACGGAGGCGCCAGATTTTACTTTACGAAGTACGCCCGACCAATGGCTTACCTTGAGTGACTTTCGTGGCCAGCCGGTCGTGCTGGCGTTTTACCCGGCAGATTGGAGCCCGGTCTGTGGAGATCAGATGGCTCTCTACAACGAAATGTTAAAGGAATTTCACGACCTCGGCGCTGAACTAATTGGAATCTCGGTCGATGGCGCCTGGTGTCACGCAGCATTTGCACGCGACCGCAAACTACACTTTCCGCTTCTCGCCGACTTCGAGCCGAAGGGGGACGTCGCCCGTCGTTACGGAGTCTACCGTTACAAGGATGGTGTGAGCGAGCGAGCGCTGTTTGTGATCGATGCGGACGGGAAGGTTTACTGGAGTTTTGTTTCACCAATCGGCGTTAACCCCGGAGCCGATGGAATTCTTTCTGCGTTGGAGGATTTGCAAAACAAACAAACAGTGCCGGCAACGATGGAGGCCAAATGATCAACCGAATGTATCTCAAATTGCCGGACCCTGAACGCGATCACTTTCAAGGCACGATTGACGCGCCAATTGCATTGCTGGAGTACGGAGATTACGAATGTCCTTTTTGCGGCGAAGTTCAGCCAATCGTCAAAGAAATTCAGCGCCGACTTGGGGACGATCTCTGTTTTGCCTTCCGGCATTTTCCGCTCACGAATGTTCATCCGCATGCTGAGCATGCAGCTGAAGCCGCCGAAGCGGCTGCAGAACAGAGAAGTTTTTGGGCGATGCATGAAATACTCTTTGCCAATCAGGATGCGCTCGATGACGAAGCGCTGGCGGAATACGCAGCCGCGCTCGGCCTGAACGAAATGCGTTTAATTCAGGAAGTGATTTCGGGCGCCCATGCCGAGCGCATTCGGGAAGACTTTAGGAGGGGAGTACGTTCGGGGGTCAACGGCACGCCATGTTTCTTCATTAATGGTCAGCGCTATGACGGCGAGCGCGCCCGCGAACCCCTTCTGGCCGCTGTGTCGGAGCCGGTAAGGATTACTTGAATGATCAACACAACCAGAAGTCCGACACGAATGTCGGAACTCGCGGAATTATCCTCCCGCGAGATCCAATTGTTTGAGCCGCCAGCCGACGCGCTCTACACGATTGAAGCCACATCGCGAATCGTGGATGTGCCGCGCCGCACCATTCTTGTCTATTGCAAGTATCGTCTTCTATCGCCGGCGCCTACCACGGCCGACCATGGCTACTACTTTAATGGAAATGCCGTTCGCACTTTACGCCGGATCGAAGCTCTTCGGACCGTTTGCGGCGACGAT
>DASSFL010000401.1:0-16143 GCA_035694525.1 Candidatus Udaeobacter sp.
AGCAGTCTTCAACATGCGCGGCGTACTCGCGCAAATGTTCGGGCTGCCGAAAGAGAACGTGCGCGTCATCACCAAGTTTGTCGGCTCAGGTTTCGGCAGCAAACTTTGGCCGTGGACACATTGTCCGCTGGCGGTGGCGGCAGCGCGGCAGGTAGGCAAACCGGTCAAGCTCGTGCTTAGCCGAAAGATGACGTTCCAGAGTGCCGGTCATCGCGCCCACACTCAGCAGCGTGTGCGGCTCGGCGCGACACCGGAAGGCAAGCTTGTCTCGCTTGAGCACGATTACGTCTGTCACCGCTCGATGCTCGAGGACTACCAGGAGAATTGCGGTGAAGCGACGGCCTTCCACTACAGCGTTCCTAACCTGCGCGTCCACTTCGGGTGGGCGCGCCGCAACATCGGCACGCCAAGCGATATGCGCGGTCCCGGCGCCGTCCCCGGCCTTTACGCTACCGAGTCAGCCATGAACGACTTGGCCGATCAGCTCAAGATGGATCCGGTTCGGCTCCGAATCCTGAACGAGCCAAAGATCGATGAGAGTGAAGGCCTTCCATTTTCATCGCGGCATTACGTCGAGAGTCTCCAGTTGGGCGCTGAGAAGTTCGGCTGGTCGAGGCGAAACGCCGAAGTCGGTGCGATGAAACGCGATGGCCTGACGCTTGGCTGGGGCGTGGCCGGCGCTGCTTGGATCGCGGCGCGCGATTCCGCCGCGGCCAACGTCGAACTGCGCGATGACGGCAGTGCCCGCGTCGCATGCGGCGCGCAGGATATCGGCACCGGCACCTACACAGTTCTCGCCTTGCTCACAGCGGACAAGACCGGGGTGCCGGTCGAGAAAGTGGAAGTGGTGCTTGGCGACACTGAGCTTCCGCTTGGACCGGTCTCGGGCGGTTCCTGGGCGACCGCATCGGTGGTGCCCGCCGTCTTTGCCGCGGCTGACAATGCCATCAGTTCGTTATTGCAGGTCGCCACAATGACGCCCGGATCCCCCTTCGCGAAACGAAAACCGGATGACTTGGCGTTTCAAAACGGACGAGTCTTTGTCAAAGCTGATGGACTTGGCGGAGGCGTTCCGTTCGCGGACCTATTGAAACGTGCCAACCTTAGTCTCATCAGCGGTAGCGGCAGATCCGAAGGGATTTTCGGCAGTAAAGAGAAGCCGAAGTTCTCCATGCACTCATTCGGATGTCACTTCGTCGAAGTCACGTGGCAGCCTGAGATCGCGCGGCTGCGCGTGAATCGCGTTGTCACGGTGATCGACGGCGGCCGCATTATCAATCCACTCGCAGGCCGCAACCAAATCGAAGGCGCCGTCGTGATGGGCATAGGCATGGCGATGTTGGAGCACACGATGTACGACCCGCAAAACGGCGCGCCGATTAATTCGAACCTGGCCGACTACATGGTGGCAGTAAACGCCGACGTGCCCAAGCTCGAAGTGCATTTCCTCGATTATCCTGACCTTGAGCTCAACGCCGTAGGTGCGCGCGGCATCGGCGAGATCGGCCTGGCCGGCGTCGCGGCTGCGATCACCGCAGCGACCTACCACGCGACCGGCGTGCGCGTGCGGGAGCTGCCGATTAAAATCGAGGACCTGCTGACCTCTTCCATCCCGATCTTATGATGAAAGACATTTACGATATTCTTCGCGAGTTCGAAAAGCGTCGTGGCCAATCATTCGCTTTGGCAACATTGGTGCGTGCGGAAGGCTCGAGTTATCGGCGACCAGGCGCCCGGATGTTGATCTGCCAGGACGACTCCACCGTGGGCTCGCTTAGCGCCGGATGCATTGAAGAGGAAGTGGCGTTGTGTGCGCGGGAAGTTCTACGAAACGGTGTCTCCACGATAATCAGTTTTGACACGCGCCGGCGTTTCGGCTGCAACGGGAAGATCGACGTCTTCATCGAGCGCATTTCGGAAAAGTTTCTTGTCGATCTTGCCGAAAATTTAATTGCGCGACGCAATTGTTTGGCGGTGACAATCTTTGAAGGAAAGAGAGTTGGCAGTTCGGTCGCAGAGTTCCATCACCATCGCGAGCGCGAGCACGCGTTAATCCAAGAAATTCATCCGCCGATTCGGCTTTTGGTTTTCGGGGAAGGCTCTGACAGCGCGGCGTTCCACCGGTTATCCGAATTGCTCGGCTGGAAAGCGATCGAGATTGTCGATCAACATCAGTTGCCGATCGATGCCGATGAATGGACGGCCGCCATTGTGAAGTCGCACAATTACGGTCGCGATTTTATCGCCCTGCAAAAATTACTGTCGTTGAATCTGCGTTATGTCGGGTTGATCGGTCCGCGTAAACGGCGCGCTCGATTGCTTAACGATCTACTCGATCTCGGGGTCACAATTAACGCGGGTTTCTTTTCTCCGGCCGGGCTCGATTTGCGCTCGGAAACGCCCGAGGAAATCGCGCTCGCGGTTGTCGCGGAAATTCAGCGGGTCTTCGCCGGCGGTTCAGGCGAATCGTTGCGCGAAAGGAAGATGTCGATCCACCCGTTGGAGGAATCGCTTATTCCTAGCGAATGTTCACCGTCGCTGCGGTAATTTTAGCCGCTGGCGAGTCGGCTCGTCTCGGGCGTCCGAAACAATTGATTCAATTCCGTGGCAAAAGTTTGCTGCGCCGCATTGTCGATGCAGCGGACGAAGCTGGTTGTTCCCCAATCGCAGTCGTGATCGGGAGTGACGCCAAGAAAATGGCGCCTGAGCTGGAGCGAACGGCCGCCGCTATTGTTGAAAACGAAAATTGGCGAAATGGAATTGGAACTTCGATTCGCGCCGGAATGCAAAATTTGGTCGAACGAGGACGGGATTTGGATGCGGTAATATTACTCGTTTCCGATCAGCCACTGGTTGAAAAGGAATTGATTAAGCAACTCATTGCGTGTTACGGCGAAACAGGAAAAACAATTATCGCTTCAAGCTATTCGGAAACGCTCGGCGTACCCGCCATTTTCGGCCGCCCTCATTTTAGGGACCTTCTTACCCTGCGCGACGATAGCGGTGCGAAGTCGATTATCCTGTCAAAGCGCGAATGCGTTGTTGAATTTCCATTTCCACAAGGCGAGATCGACATCGACACGTTGGCGGATTACGAAAGGTTGGTTGCGCAATCGTGACATAGCAAAATGTCCGGTTCCGATCCGGGATCTGTTTCGCCACGGAATCCTACTGACGGTAATCGCTGGCCGCAATTCGGTTCCCCTTACGATTCTCCCTGAAGTGAGAGTCGCGATCCGTTCTTAAGCGTCACCACAAAATCCTCCGGACGCCTCGTGGCAACCGCTCAAACCCGCCGATAAAGTTTTCGTATGAAAACGAACAATTCTCTGGTGATAGCAGTCGTCGCGTTTTCGATCTTCGCTTCGAACGCGTTTGCGCTGATCAAATCGCCTTATCCGCGTCGAGCTTCTCTGCCGGACAATAGCATCGTAATCGCGGACGACACGCATGGGTGGGTTCAAACAAATCTTCGAACGTCAAGATAAACACACTAATGGGCGATCAATTGAGTGATTTCATTGCAGTGCAAATCAGCTGCGTGCGACCGTTCCCAAAACCGGCTCTCTCGAAAGAGAGAGCGCGAAGCGCCTCTGCGGCGTTGTTTGAAAATCTCACATATGCCCAGTAGCGGTCGATCCACTCCAGCCAGTAGGTTGGAGGCGTGAACGAAACCAATGCAGTGCTCAATAGATATTTGCTGGAGATTGGGCAAATGCCTCTTTTGACACCCGACCAGGAGATCGAACACGCGGAGAGAGTCCAAAAGGGCGATGCGGTGGCGCGCGAACGCATGATCAACGCAAACCTGCGGCTCGTGGTGACCATCGCACGCGATTACATTGGTCTCGGTCTGCCTCTACTGGATCTAATCTCCGAGGGAAACATCGGATTAATGCAAGCAATCGATCGATTCGATCCGGAAAAAGGTGCCAAGCTGAGCACCTATGCTGTTTGGTGGATCAAGCGGGCGATCAAAAGTGCACTTGCCAACCAGAGCAAGACGATCCGACTACCAGCAAAGACCATCGAGAAAATTACTAGGATGCGCCGCATTTCAGCGCAAATGGGCAACGAGCTCAGTCGCGAACCTACTGAGGACGAGCTCGGCGAAGAGCTGGGGATCGCTACTGAAAAAGTGGCGCGACTGAAAAGCGTTGGCCTTCGGCCGGAATCGCTCGATGCGCCTGTTGGCGCCGATGAACTCACCGTGTTTGGCGAAAACATTCCAGATGAACAGACACAAACTCCTTTCGAATCACTGCGCGAGAAGGATTTTTCGGACCAGATCAATCGGGTTCTCAAAAGCCTCAACACGCGCGAGGCGACGATCATTGTAGAGCGTTTCGGGCTAAATGGCACGACAGCCAAGCCGCTTGAACAGATTGCCGAGATAATCGGCGTAACGCGCGAGCGCATTCGGCAGTTGGAACTAACCGCACTCGCGAAATTGCGTCATGCGTTTGGTAAACACCTCGATCCGCTGGAATCTGAAGTTTTCGCCGCAGTCTAGGTTTCGGGATCCAAGGAAGTTCGGATTTTCGAATTTCGAAACGTTGGACTACATCACAACCGGAAAATTCAGGCCTTCGTCGCTCAACGAGCATTCTCTCAGTTGGCTCTACCTTGGAGACGCGCGGACTTTAGAGTCCAACGAGGCTTTTGACGAGAATGTTTGAGCGGCGGCAGGTCGGGATCGAGAAAAGCAAGGGCGTGGGGTGGTTTGATTACCCGGACACCAGCAGCGCGTTGTTGTTCCACGATCTGGTCGCGGAGCGCCTGCATACGCGTCCAATGCACTTTAGGACGGAAATGATGCTCCGCGTGGTAGCCGTTAAAAAACCAGATCCAGTTGTAAAGTTTCTCGTAACTGCTCACGCCCCAGGCAAGCGGTTCGTCCGGGTTGCCACCATAGTGGCGGTAGTAGCCGTTCAGGTAGGAAAGGCAATGGCCAAAGTACCAGAACGGAATGAGGAAACAGATATAACGCCAGTTAAAGACGCCGAGAATGACGAACGTGGAAACGAACAACGTTAACTCCGTCACTCCCCAGAAAGCGTCCCGCGGATCCTTGCGTTTCAATTGCCGGTAAACCGTCTTTGGATCTTCACGGAAGAAACTCAGGAAAGTGTATTTAAGCGGGTGCTCTGGCTCACCGTCATGTCCATGCTTGTAGATGGAAATCCAATCGACTGTCTCACCATTCTCACTGGGCCGGTCAGCGTTTCCCTTGTGGTGTTGCATGTGAATGCATTCGTAAAACACCTGGCTAAAACCAACGGTGATTGATTCAAAAACGCTGAACAGGCGGTTGAGCAATGACGATCGGAAGTAAGGATTGTGAATGAAGTTGTGCGAGATGCCGTTAATATTCCATGAAATGCTCACGGAATAGACGAACCCAAGAATGAGCATGATCCAGAGCGGGACCCGCGGGAAGAGGTAGAACATTCCGAAGAAATAGGCGCAGTGAAAAATCGCAGCCAACACGGGAACCGCGTCCCAACGCGTGTGCGCAAAAATCCTCGAATCGGTTTGAGGCGATTCAATCACGACGGCCTTTGATTTCATCACGTTGAACTTTCGTTGCACAGAATAACTAGATCAGCGAGGGGTGACCAGCCAAAAAAACCTGGTCGTCCTCAATCGGAGAGATACGGCAACTAGATTGGATTCGGGCAAGAGGGTTACGCCTGCGTGTGGCGCACGTAATGCCTTTCAACGCCCTTTGGAAGCAAGCGTTTACGGCCGCGTTGGCGGCGGCGCGCCAGGGTCGCGCGACCCCCTTTCGTCTTCATGCGGGCGCGAAAACCATGCTGACGTTTGCGTGTTCGCTTGGATGGCTGGTAAGTGCGTTTCATAAAACCGAAAACAGACTCGGCGCGATTTAAGAGCGGCTAAAGTAAGGTCGAGCGCAACATTGTCAACGGCACCAAGCACATCAATAGTTAACGCCAGCAGCGGGTCAGGCTAATTTGATTGCCAGGATGGCGGATTTTTGGAATAAGCACTGCAAGCAATGGGCGAAAAAGAACATGTGGTGATTGAGCCGGCGACCGAGGCTGATCTAGACGAACTCTCGGAAATGCTCGGTGGATTATTCTCTCAGGAAGGCGATTTCCGTCCGGACAAGGAAAAACAACTTCGTGGTTTGCGCCTGATTTTCGAACAACCAAGCCGGGGGCGCGTGTTTGTACTGCGGCAAAACGGAGCCATCGTGGGAATGATCAATTTACTGTTTACCATCAGCACTGCTGAGGGCGGCTTCGTGATCTTGCTCGAAGATCTGGTGATCCACCAGCAATACCAAGGCAAGGGTTACGGTTCGAAGCTTCTCCAACATGCGATCGATTTTGCCAAACAGAAAAATTTCCTCCGCATTACGTTGCTGACTGACCGACCGGAAAATCTGGCGCAGGAGTTTTTCCGCCACCACGATTTTGTCGAGTCTTCAATGATTCCAATGCGTCTTTGGATCACGCCGCAGCAGAATACCGATCAGTGATGGGTGAGTGATTCCTGGCGCTCAGCAAGATTTTTGCCATTGATCCATGCACTGAGTTGGGGTGCGAGGCGTTTTTTGAATTCTGATCGGAACTGAATTTCATCCAGGGCCTTTGCTACTTGCGGAGCGCTGGCAGCCGGCAGATTGCCTTTTGCGTATGTCTTCAGTTCCTGGAGGCGCGAATCGTCCGAGAAAAAAGTGAACAGACTGGACGCATACCTGTTAGCGCCCAGCGCATCGCTCTTTGCGAGGAGCGCTTTCATGCTCGCCCGGGCAAAATTCCACGCGATATCTGGATGGCCACTTTCGCGAGCGACTCTCGAGACAAGAAAAACCGCGCGGCTCGTTGGCAACTCGTCTGTAAGCGAGATAGGAAGGGCTTTTTTGACCAATTTGGGGTCGATCGCACCGGCTAGCGCATCGTAATAGTTTTGTTTTTCTTCAATGCTCGTTGTCTTGAGGCCGAGCTGGTGAAGTTCATTCCATGTCGATTCGTCAGCATACCGTCCGACAACTGAAAAGACCGCCGGCCGAAGATCAGGAGCGAGCGATTTTGGATTTGCGAGATAAGCTTCAAAATGTTCGCGACAATTCGCGACGATTTTCGGGTCGTTCAGGTTTCCGAGCGCCTTAATCAGGCTCGCCCGCAGATTTGCCGTGGCCGTTTGTTCGCCCGGCTTAGTTTCCCAGCCAACCGCATCAAAAGTAGGACGCAAGAGTGACCGCGCATAGCGCTGAAATTCCTCCTGTTCAGAACTGCCACTCAAAAGCCGGTTAATAAAATCAAGTACGTGAATGATCTGTTCGCGCTCGGCCAGTTCGGTCGAAGCCGGCAGCTTTTCCACCAACTCAAAGTAAACAGTGATCGGGACCCGGTTCGCCTGCGTCAGAGCCCAGGTGTCGCACAGTAAATTGACACGATCCTCAACGCCCAAATTCTTCAAAGCCCCGAGCAATAATTTCCAAGATACTTCGTCGTATTCGACGCGGTAATTTCCAGCACCGTTTACGTTCAGCTTGAGCGCTCGATCAGCAGGAATGTTGTGGATGCTGTCGAGCTTCCTGGTCATCAACATTGTCGCAGGAGTTTCACCGACCACCGCATAAGTGAGAGGAATTTTCCATTCGAGCGGCGGAGCGTTCGTGAAATTGACGGTAAACCGCTCCTGGGTGAGCGAGACGTTGCCGGTTTGCTCTCGTTTCACTTTAACGACAGGAAATCCCGGTTGCTCTGTCCAACCGGCTGCAATTTCCCCAACCGGTTTCCCGGAGGCCTCCGAAAGCGCATTCCACAAGTCTGCTGTCGTTGTGTTTGAGTACATATGCGCCGCCATGTAACGGCGAATTCCTTGCCGAAACACGTCTTCGCCGATAAAACTCTCCAGCATCCTCAAGAATGACTGGCCCTTCTTGTACGTTATATCGTCGAAGGCGCTGTTGGCTTCGGCCTCGGTCGCGACCAGCTGCTGGATCGGATGAGTGGTCGATTGCGCATCGCCTTCCATCGCTGCTTCCTTGGCGATTCCGACGCGGCGGCTTGGATCCCGCGGGGATTCCCGGCGCAGCCAGACTTCCCATTGTGGATTAAAATGCGCGGTGCATTTAGAGCCCATCCACGAGGCAAATCCTTCATTGAGCCACAAGTTGTCCCACCAAGCCATCGTTACCAGGTCGCCGAACCATTGGTGCGCCATTTCGTGCGCGAGAACCTCGTAGATATCTTGCTTTGTTTCCGCAGAGGAACTTTTCGGATCAAACAGAAGTTTCGATTCGTAGTAGGTTATCCCGCCCCAGTTTTCCATTGCGCCTCCAAAACCGCCGGGCAGCGCGATCTGATCCAGTTTCGGCAATGGATAGGCCACGCCGAAATAATCGTTGTAGTATTGCAAGATTTGCGCCGTGGCCTCGAGAGCGTAGCGCCCCATCTCTGCCTTGCCCTTCGGCGCAATCACTCGCAGCTGTGTAGCGCCGCTTCGCGATTCAATGAAGTCGAGTTCGCCCGCAACGAAAACGTTCAAGTAACTGGACATTGGCGGGGTCGCAGCGAAACGCACCTCCTTGCCGCCAGCGATTTTTTTCTCACGCTCGACAGGCATATTCGAGACAGCGAGCCAGTTCTCCGGAACGACCGCGGTCAATTGGAAACGCGCGCGAAAGACCGGCTCGTCCCAGCAAGGAAAAAATCGACGGGCATCGGTCGCTTCAAATTGGCTTCCGAGCATGATCTTCCGGGCACCGGTGCCTTGCTCCTGATACCGCATGTAGAAAAGGCCCTGCCCTTGCTCATTTATTTTACCCGTGAAACCAAGCGTCAGCGTATGCTCGCCGGTCGCAAGCCCTGACGGTAACGCAAGCGTGAGCAGTTCGTTTTTCGTGTCTGTCTTAATTACAGAGCCCGGCAATTCTTTGCCGTCGATAGAGGCCGCTTCGATTTTCAGTTCGAGTGCATTTAACACCAATTGCCGAACGCGACGGCGAACATTGAGCTTCACGGTCTCGGTCCCGGCAAATGTCAGTTTGTCGATATCAGGGACGATCCGAACGGAGTAGTCCGTCGGGGCCACGTCCTTCGGGAGTTTTCCGGGCGTGTCTTTGAAACTGAATGGCTTTTCTGAAGCGAGCGCCGAGGACATGATCGAAAATTCAGCTACTAGAAAAAGAAGCAGAGTGCGCATCTCCAGCGTGAAACACTTCGCTTATTGTATGACTAACACGAGCAATAATTGCCCGCTGCCAACCTGGGGACCTTTGATAACCAGGGGACTGCGTTTGCTCAGCTTGGCATCCGTTTCGAGCAAGAGCTCCTTCTCCTTGTAAAGCTTCAAATTCAAAACATAGCCAGCCTTGCTTTCACCCTGTGCATCCACGTGCAGTCCGAAAAATTTGCTGGTCGCAAGCCAATCTTCCTGTCCGGTCTTGAGTGTCTTTTGCGATTGGCCGATCACTTGAAACTGGTTGTAGCCAAAGAATTTTTTCAGCGACCCCTCGATCCGCGTCAGTTCCGCTGGAACCGCTTGCGGCTGCGCAACGTTTTCCGCAATAACAAGTCCGCTCCACACCGTTTCTGCAGCCTGTCCTCCTGATACAACACCTGCGATCAGTGAGACAAAGGGGATTAAAAACGCCAGCGAGCGACCCATGAGCGATTACTTGGCGGCATAGTCGGCCGGCAAACTTTGCAATCCTTCCGTCCACAACACCGTTACCCGGTCTTGCTTCACCTCAAACATTGAGACAGTCGCATTCGGGCTCACGACCGGATCAACGCGCGCATTTAAAATCTGCGTGAGGTATTGCGATTCTTCCGCAGGATTCTTGTCGCGAATCACGAAAACTGTGAAAATCAAAAAAACGGCGAGCGACGCAGTCCCAGTCCACAAGAGGCGGGGAATTGTCCACCATGTGGAGGCTTTCGCTTCGCGCTCCACAGAAGGCACGCTACTTTCACGCATGATTCTTTCGCGGAGCTGATGGCTAAAAAACTCTTCGTTTGTCAGCGCAGGCGCACCTAACTCGCTCTTCAAAAGAGCGCCAAGCTTCTTTGTGTCCGCCTTTTCGGCTTCAGCGGCATCTTTGTCTGGCAACGATGCCTCGAATTCCGATAGTTCCCGTCCGCTAAGCTGTCCGTCCAGCCATGCTGTCCAGTTTTCTTCAAATGTTTTCATAAACGTCCCTCAGCAGATTCTGCAATTTCTTGCGCGCATAAAACAGACGCGACATCACTGTGCCTATTGAGCAGCCGAGTGATTCTGCGATTTCATGATATTGCATCTCTTCAATCTCTTTCATCAAAATGACGGCTCGGTGCTCGGGTGAAAGCTGCGCAATCGCTTTGTCGATCCGGGTGCGAATTTCGCTCCGTTCCATCATCTCGTGAGGCAAAGCTTCCGACTTCGGCACGGTCTTGGATGCCGGCTCTACCTCCTTTAGCTGAATCGCATCGTCGAATTCGCCGCCTCCGCCTTTGACTCGTTTTTTGCGGAGCCAATCGATCGTTACGTTCATGACGATCCGATAAATCCAGGTATAAAACGACGAGCGTCCTCGAAAGCGCTTAATCGATTTCCATGCTTTGAGGAAGCTGTCCTGAGCAAGGTCCCACGCGTCCTGCTCGCTATGAACCATGTTGTAAATCATGCCAAATACTCGTGTTCGGTAGCGAGCTACCAGCTCGTCGAATGCTTCGGTGTCACCAGCCTGGCATCGTGTCACCAAGTCCAAGTCAGACACATCGGCCTGAGCCAGAGTCGCTTCCGTTTGCATGATTGGACGGGAGCCGGCCCTATTTCATTCAACCCCGAAAGCTTTCGGGGCCGAACCGGCGACGCCACTCGCGACGATACTTGCCCATCAGAGTGACAATGCCATCTCGCACTTGAAAAAGCCGCTGTCGAAGCACTGCGTATTGCGAGCGGGTAACCAGCCCGGCGATCTTCCGGAGTTGCGCCGCTGCGTCCATCGAAATCGTGATAGCTTTCAAGGCCCGCTTCAAATAGGCGATTGTCATCCCGATTTCGCTCAGACTATCGCTGCTTAAGGCTGCGGCCAGCTTTGCGTTCGCCAACGCGGCCTGCGTGGCCAGTTTTACAGCTGCCGGCTCGTTTGGAAGCGAAGCGTTTCGGTCGAACAGATGATCAATCCAGATCGTCAACGCGAAGGCAGCACGATACAGATCATGCCCTTCGAAGGTTTCTGCTGATCTGGAAGCCTCGTCAACACCAGGATCGTCCTCTTCTGTTACGGCTCCATCCGGCAGCGCATCGAGTTCCGCGCTCCAATCCCTGGCATCCAGCAATTGGGTCCACCCCATTTCGCGGGCGATGATCTCGTCGCGCTGGGGATCATCAAGATATTCTTCCAGCAATTGCATGTACTTTTCTGCCTTGCCTTCCTGTTGCTGTAGAAAGCGCTCCCACTGGTACTCGTCCCATGCGCGTTCGGGCTCGCCCTCGTAGCCGGCCATGACAGAGACTAAACGCGACCTTGACGCTGTGCGCAAAAAGTTTTGCTTTGTAGGGCGTTTCTGAGAAACGCCACTTGAGAAGGCGCCTGGCACAGACGCCCTACAATTTCGAAATCAGCTCTTTGTCAGTTCCGCCCGTTCCGTCTGCAACCGCAACTGTCCGCAAGCAGCATCGATGTCATGCCCCTTCTCGCGACGCAACGTCGCCGGAATGTCTTCGGCTCGTAATATCGACAGAAATTTTTCCTGACGCTTTTCTGAAGGTCGCGTCCAAGGCAGACCGGACACGCTATTGTAGGGAATCAAATTCACTTTTGCCGAGAGTCGGTGTGCGTGGCGAGAAAGGAGACGCGCCTGCTCGTCAGAATCGTTCACATCGGAGATCAAGATGTATTCGAACGTGAGACGCTGCTTCTTATGAGAATTGTAGTAGTCGCAAGCCGAAAGTAGTGTCTCAATGTTGTAACGGCGATTGATTGGCATGATCCGGTTGCGAACTTCGTCAGTCGCACCGTGCAGAGAAACGGCCAGCCGAATTTGCAAAGGTTCTTCAGCCAGTTTCCGAATTTGCGGCGCCAGCCCGCTGGTTGAAATCGTGATGTGACGCGCGCCGATACCGAGGCCCCACTCCGCATTAATGATCCCAATCGCACGGAGCAGGTTCTCCAGGTTGGCGAGTGGCTCGCCCATCCCCATGAACACAATGTTGTCGATTTTTTCGCCCGTCGCGCGCTCGACTGCGATGAGCTGGTCGACAATTTCGTTTGCGCTCAGATTGCGAGAGAAACCTTCCAAGCCGCTGGCGCAAAATTTGCATCCGTAGGCGCAGCCCACCTGGGTCGAGACACAAATCGTCCGACGGTCCGCTCTCCCACTGTAAAGGGCCGGCGTCGCCGGAATCAAAACAGATTCGATCAAATTTCCGTCTGCCAGACGAAAAAGAAATTTTCGCGTCGTGTCGCGCGCGCCGAGCACGCGCACGATATCGATTTTGCCGAGCGAAAATTTCTCCGAAAGCCGGCCGCGCAACGGGCGGGGCAAATTGGTCATTTTGTCGATTGTGTCGACGCGCTTTTTGTAAAGCCAATCCACGATCTGGCCAGCGCGATAGGAGGGTTCTCCCAGGTTGCGAAGCTGCTCCTGAAGCTCGCTTAAGAGGAGAGATTTGATATCGCCTAAGTCGCCGCGGCGACCAGCTTCGGCAGCCCTCCGGACGCTACGCCGGTCGGTTTTGCTGGCCCTATCCACTACCAAATCTATCGGACGCCGCGGCTTGCATCAAACACCCGCCAAGGTACGTTCGTCGCGTGAAGAAACACTTTGCACTGAGCGTAGTTCTGTTTCTGGTCGTCGCATCGCTGCTCTCCGCATGTGCATCGTCCGAAGATTCGATGAGCGGTGACTCGGGTTCCCAGGCTGCCACGTCTGGGACGCCTGTTCCCGGGGAAAAAACGTCTGACGAGGGAAAGTTTACCCCGGGCGGGCCCGGAGCCAGCGGAAGCGTTCGCTGGTAATCAACACCGAGGAACGTTTTCCCCGGACGTCGAACGAGCATAAAGCTAAAGGCTTTCGGCATCATTCTTTTGGCAGAGATTTCTGCTTGATGGGGCAGGCGCGCCGAGAACACTGAGCAACGATGCACAGAACGCGCTCGCCATTCACGCTTGGTTGGGAAGCTGCGCGCGCGAACGCACTGCCAGCGTTAATTATTCAGGCGTTGATGCTGATGTTGCTCGTGGCTTTTTACACAAGTCACGCGGCGTCCACGCTTCTTTCGCAACTGGCCGAGCTAAAGCGTACACACGGAATTTTGTTTGTCGTCGTCGCATCCGTGGCGGCGGGGGCGCTTATTCCGGAGTTGTTCTTGATTCTTTTCTTCCAGCGAGGACGCCCCAGTCGTCGAAACCTTCGTAATCTGCTCTTTACCGTACCCGTTTGGGGACTGGACGGAACACTTGTCGACCTTTTGTACCGAAGCGAAGCAGCCTGGTTTGGAGACGTTGCAACACTGCCAGTTGTTGTCGCGAAAATCTGCGTCGATCAATTTGGATACAATCCCCTTTTCGCCGCGCCGTTTGGTGTGCTGACCTATGAATGGAAAAACAGTGGCATCTCGCTGCAGCCCATTCGCGATCTCTTCACATGGAAACATTATCGCGACAAAATCATTCCGACCTTGCTCGCCACGTGGGCAGTCTGGATTCCGCTGATGGCAATTATCTATTCCCTCCCCCTTGCCCTCCAATTTCCACTATTCGGGCTGGCGCTTACTTTTTGGGTGTTGCTCCTGACCTATATGACGAATCGATTTGCTGGAAAAATCGAAGCTGATGCACCGCTCGCGCTGGCTACGGCGAAACTTAAATAGTTAAAAGTTACCCGCCTCGGGCGGGTTAAAAAGGAAGCCTGCGAACGATTCGCGCACGGCTCGTTCACTATTTTAACGATTTAACCCTGTTAACCTTCCGCGAAATAACGCAATGCTTCGTAAACGCCCGCGCCGTGCTGTTGCTGGGCCACATAACCGCATGCGCTGCGCACGGCCTTTTGCACATCAGGGATTGCGTTCGCCGGGCAGGATGGCATCGCAGCAACTTTTCCATCTAACATTGAGATATCGTTGTGATGATCGCCGGCCGCGAAGATGTTGTCGCGCGGGACTTCGATCAGGCGCGCTAACTCAGCCAGCGCCGCGCCTTTGTGGTAATCGGCATGGCAAAAACGCAGGTAAATGCCATTCCGCTGGTAATCAAACTTTGGATGCGCGCCCCGAGCTTGTTCGATAAATCTGGCAATGTGTTCCATCTCTTCTTCATTTTCGGCCGCGAGGCCTTCGAGACGATCGGAATCGTAAATAAGGCGCGCCTTTGTTTCTCGAGTCACGTAGTCGACTACCTCAGCGAGAACCGGCTGAGCTGAAGAGAACAGGTCAACATGATCGCGTGCGCAACGATCGTTCCAATCGCCAAACGGCTCCCACTTGTCGCCGTTTCCGCCGGGACGAAAGACATCTCGCTCGGTTGTCAGAATGAAATCCGGACGGATTGGGATTTCAAAATTGGCAAGGCCAGATTCGAGCAGATCAACCGAGCGTCCAGTGTTGATTGCCCAGGTTGCACCTGAAGCCTGCAACTCACGAATCAGTTCCATGCACTGCCGATCCAGAGCCGGTTCGCCAGCGTGTGAAACAAGCGTTCCGTCAAAATCGATGCTGAGCAATTGGATTCGTGAAGACATCTAATTAACTTAGGAATTGATTTCCCACATGCAATGCGTCGATTAGAAGCACCCGCCTTCGCCAAGGCTACGGCGTGGCAGGCGGCATGAGGAACCAAAATCGACAATGAAATCGGCCTACGAATTAGCGATGGAGCGCCTTGAAAAATCGTCGCCATCCATCTCGCTTACCGAAGGCCAGAAGAGAGAAATCGCTGAACTCGATTCAGTTTATCGGGCGAAAATCGCTGAGAGAGAAGTCTTCTTGAAAGACCAAATTCACAAGGCGCAAATCGCTGGAAATCTCGAAGAAATGCAGTCAATCGAGAAACAGCTCGCCTCAGAAATGCGTCGCCTGCAGGAAGAGTGCGAAGCCAAAAAAGAAAAGCTTCGTAAGAGTTTTGCCAAATCGTTATAGGGGCGCCCGCCGCGGCGAGCCCCTATTCTGCTATTTGGATTCGGCGTTTGACACAAACGCCGCTGCACTCGTGGGGTTGGATTCGCCGCGTTTCGGCAGATCAGGGTCCAGAAAACCGAGCATATGCGCGCGCCTGATTGTGCGGACGCCTTCCTGTTTTTGCAGGTCTTCGATGCTTTGATGGAATTTTTCCATCTTCGTCCAATGCACTTTGGGCCGGAAATGGTGCTCGGCATGGTAGCCGTTGTAGAAAAACAGCCAGTTGTAGATTTTTCCGTAGCTGCTTACACCCCAGGCGATCGGTTTGTCGGGATTCGCTCCATAATGCCGATAGTAACCATTCAGATAACTAAAGCAGTGGCCGAGGTACCAGAACGGCAGGAAGTAAAAAATCACAAAGCGCCAGTTGAACAGAAACATCACCAAGAGCGTAGTCGCGAATGCGGCCAGTTCGAGGTTGCCCCAGAAAAGATCGCCGTTGTTGCGTTTGCGCAGTTCTTTCCGGATCGCCCCCACGTCGTCGCGAAAGAAACCCAGGAACACGTAGCTCCAAGGGTTTTCCGCCTCTCCGTCGTGCCCGTGACGATAAATTGATAACCAATCAAGGGTATCGCCCTTTTCGTCCTGGCGATCGGAATTCCCCTTGTGATGCTGCATGTGCACGGCGTCGTACATCGTCTGCGAGAAGCAGCAGGCGATCGATTGTGTGACTCCAAAAAAGCGATTCAGAGCCTTGGAGCGGAAGAAGGGATTGTGAATGAAGTTGTGCCCCACCCCGTTGATGTTCGCATTGACCATCAGCGAATAGATGAACCCCAGAATCAGCATCAACCACAGCGGTGCATGCGGATAGAGAAAAAACAGTCCAACGAAATAAGCCAGATGAAATAAGCCGGACAGCGCCGGTACGGCATCCCAGCGCGTATGCGCGAACAACCGGGAGTTTGTTGCCGGCCGTTCTATTCGAATAACCTCGGCATTCATTTGAGGACTAAAACTTCGCTACAGAAAACTTGCTTGGCAAGTTTTGAAGATTGCCAA
>DASSFL010000402.1:0-1960 GCA_035694525.1 Candidatus Udaeobacter sp.
ACAGCTGGATCGACTCCAAAGAATGGAAGTGTTGCGCTGCCCGGTTTCGTTGGAATTGCGCCCGGCAGGGGAGTAATCATGATCGATCCTGTTTCGGTTTGCCACCACGTATCGACAACCGGACAACGCCCGCCGCCGATATTTTTGTAATACCACATCCATGCTTCTGGATTAATTGGTTCGCCGACTGTACCGAGCAGGCGGAGCGATGAGAGATCGTGTTTCGCGACCCAGTGATCGCCCCAGCGAATAAATGCACGGATCGCTGTTGGCGCGGTATAAAGGATGTTGACCCGATATTCTTCGATGATTTTCCAGAACCTGTCCGGTTCCGGCCAATTCGGCGCGCCCTCGTACATGACGGTCGTCGCTCCATTGGCAAGCGGACCGTAGACGATGTAGCTGTGGCCCGTGACCCAGCCGACATCAGCCGTGCACCAATAGATATCCTCATCTCGAATGTCGAAGACGTACTTCGTAGTCGAGGAAACGCCGACCAAGTAACCGCCTGTAGTATGGAGGATGCCTTTTGGCTTCCCGGTGGAGCCGCTCGTGTAGAGAAGATAAAGCGGATGCTCGCTGTCGAGCGGTACAGGCGGACATTTCGCGTCGACATACTCCAGTTCGCGGTGCCACCAGACGTCGCGGCGTTCTTCCATGTGAATGTCATTTCCCGCGCGACGAAAAACGATAACGCGCCCGACTGACGTGCCATGACGGAGTGCCTCATCAACGTTTTTCTTCAGCGGCACAATTCCGCCGCGCCGATATGAGCCATCGGCAGTGATCACCGCGATCGCGCCGCTGTCGGCAATTCGATCTCGAATGCTGTCGGCGCTAAATCCGCCGAAGACCACTGAGTGTACCGCGCCGATCCGCGCGCAGGCAAGCATGGCAACCGCGGTCTCAGGAATATTTGGGAGATAAATGATGACACGATCGCCTTTTTTTATGTTGTTTCGTTTCAACACATTCGCGAAGCGGCAAACTTCGCGATGGAGCTGTTGATAGGTAAGCGTACGTTTATCGCCAGGTTCGCCTTCCCAGATAATTGCTGCCTTGTTCCGGCGCGGCCCAGTCAGATGCCGATCCAGGCAATTTTCTGAAATGTTGAGTTTGCCTCCGACGAACCACTTCGCGAACGGCGCCTTCCATTCGAACACCTTTTTCCACCTTGCGCGCCAGACCAGCTCACTCGCTTCGCGCGCCCAGAACTTTGCCGGCTGGCGGATTGATTCTCGGTACATCCGCTGATATTGCGCGAGGCTCTTGATTCGGGCCTTCTTTGCAAAATCTTTTCGTGGTTTGAAAATGCGTTTCTCAACCAGGTGCGACTCAATGTTGTCGTGCATGAGCAGTCCCTAATATGCCGAAGAAATTCTCAGGGCAAGGATCGTGTAGGCTAAAAAAGTTGAAAAGTTAGAGCGTTGCGACGGGCACGGCCTTTGTAATCTTTTAACTTCGTAACTGTTGGAACTCCTTTAAAGCGATGATTGAGCCGCCAAACGACGATTACTTCATGCGCGAAGCATTGCGGCAAGCGCTAAAAGGTTCCAAAGCCGGCGAAGTCCCGGTCGGTGCAATTGTGGTGCGCGCGGGAAAGATCGTTGGGCGCGCCCATAACCAGGTTGAATTACTCAAGGATGCCACTGCTCACGCCGAAATGCTGGCGTTAACTCAGGCCGAGGCGGCTGTTGGCGATTGGCGGCTGACCGACTGCGATCTTTACGTGACTAAGGAGCCATGTGCGATGTGCGCAGGCGCGCTCGTCCACACACGAATCC
This sequence comes from Candidatus Udaeobacter sp., assembly GCA_035694525.1. Taxonomy (GTDB): domain Bacteria; phylum Verrucomicrobiota; class Verrucomicrobiia; order Chthoniobacterales; family UBA10450; genus Udaeobacter. The sequence continues at coordinate 1,785 of DASSFL010000402.1, forward strand.
GACGTGTGATTTTCGGTTGCTCGGACCCCTCCACCGGGGCTGCGGGAAGCGTGGTCAACCTCCTGCAAATGCCCGGCTTCAATCACCGGTGTGATATCGCCTCTGGTGTCATGCAGAACGAATGCGCAGCAATTTTGCGGGATTTTTTCCGTAAACAGCGCGAGTAGCAGGAACCG
>DASSFL010000403.1:0-10736 GCA_035694525.1 Candidatus Udaeobacter sp.
TCGAGGTAATGTTCCCATTTGCCGCCCTCGGTCGTTTCGATTTTGACGCGCGCCAGTTTTCCGTCCAGTCCATCGACGATACCAAATATGAGAGCAGCAAGGATTCCGAGCCCGACGCGGCCAAGCGCGAATGCCGCGGTCGCGCTGCATCCGATAATGAAACCTCCAATCGTAATTTGGTTTGGCGTGATTCGCGTTTTGCAAAGAAGCGAGACAATTGCCGTTTCGATTGGGCCGTGAACGTAAGCAGGCAAGTCGAGTGTTCCATTTTGCGCGGAATCGAGAATGACCCGCTCCGCTACACGACGGTTCCGCTGTGGCGGCGCTGAAAAACAAAGTGGCCTCACGCGCCGGCGCATCTTGACGATGTAATCATCCTCTTCGGCCGCGTCGACGATATCGATCTCGCGGTTGTCGATCTTTTTTTTGAGTTCCTCAAAAAAAGGCGCCGGCGAAAGCGCAAAGAGAAAATCCCTTGTGACCAATGCAGGCCCACACGGATTCCGGATTAGAAACTGTGCGAATTCTGGTGGATCGGAATCGACAAGTGCGGCGGGAGACTGTTTTGCGGAGAGAGTGGCAAGCAAACGAGCGTCACAATAAATGTTTGCCGGTACTATTAAGAAACGCTCGGAAGCGCTTTGGTCTGAAACGAGTTGGGAAGTAAGAGGTCCAATTCTGCCCGAGGCAAGATGGACAATTATTTGTTGGCGCGCCCACGAGCGTTTCGCTAATTCAGCTCCGATGATTTCGGGTGTTGTGGAAAAAACGATCGCGCTGCGAAATCCGAGTCGCTGCAAAATGCGGAGCAAACGTTCCAGTAAGTTGACGCCGCACAATTCGGTCAAAGCCTCGGGCGCATCCGCAATTAAGATCGGCAGGATATTCTCCATCGCCCGCGAGATTAACGGTGGAGCGGCGAGCTGCCAACTGTCAGCGATTTTCAGTTGGGCGTGTCTCTGCGTTTGATCGACTTAAGAAATCGAACTTCCCGCGCCCCGCGGGTGGCTGGCGGTGATCCGGCCGTCTCTCATCTCATGGGTCCAATCGCAGGCTTCGGCGATGACAGGATTGTGCGTGGCCAAGAGCAGAGCTTTGCCGCCTTCTTGGACGATATTTTGAAGCAGTTCAAAGGCGCGCTCGGAGTTGGCAGTATCAAGGTTGCCTGTGGGCTCATCCGCCAGAATGATTTTGGGATCATTTGCCAGCGCCCGGGCGATTGCCACACGTTGTTGCTCGCCTCCGGAAAGATGACGACTGGGTCTCCGTAATTTGTCGCCCAAAGCAACCGCTTCCAGCAAACCGGCAGCGCGTTCGCGCATCTGACCGTCGGAAAGCTCGCCGAGCTTGCGCATCGGAATCATCACGTTCTCCTGCGCGGTGAAATCCTCCATCAGAAAATGGAATTGAAAAATGAAACCGATGAACTTGCTCCGCCTTCGCGCGAGCTCATCATCGTTCAGTTGGGAAACCGGCTCCGATTCGATTGCAACGCTGCCGGCGTCAGGCAGATCGAGCAGGCCAAGAATGTACAGCAACGAACTTTTGCCGCAGCCCGACGGGCCAACTACCGCGTGGACACTGCCCGGCTCAATATCGAGTGATACGCCCCGTAGGGCATGTACACGTTCCTCCTCTTCGCCCAAATAGCGTTCAATCCCTTCGCAACTAAGGCAGGCTTCCGAGCTCATCTTGAACCCCGAATAGTAACGACTGGCGGCAGTTGAGCAGCGCGACGCGCCGGGACATAACTCGCGATGAAAACGGCGAGAATCGCTAGCAACGTTGCAAATACGTAGTGTCTCCAATCCCATGTCACTAAAAAGTAATTCGTGTATAGCAAGCCTCGGAGACGAATGGGAATGTGCGATACGCCCCAGGTCAGCAACGCCCCAAGCAAGCAGCCGAGCAGTGATCCCACTGCGGCGATCAGGGCGCCCTGCCACAAGAAAATGGAGGAAATGTCGATCCGCCGGTAACCCATCGAACGCAAAATGGCGATCTCCTTTATTTTCGCGAGGACCGACATGGTAAGAACATTAAAAATCCCGAATCCGGCGAGTAGAATGATAAGAGAAACCGTAATCGCGACGGACATTCTCAGGGTCAAAAAAAGTTGCAGTGTGCTTTCCTCGCGTTCCTGCCAACTCGAAGCGTTGTGCTGAAAAAGCGCTTCGAAACGGCTGGCCAAAGCAGGCGCCCGGTTGGGATTTCGCAGTTTGTATATGATCATTGACGCGCCGGAGGGTTGTTGCAGCAAAGCCTGCGCGACCCTGGCATGCGAATAGACCCGGGTTGAATCAATCGAACCAATTCCTGCCCGAGCGATCGCTGCAACCGTGAATCGCCAGTACTCGCCATTTGGCGCGAGCAATTGCACCGTGTCGCCGACACCAGCCTGCAGTAACTCCGCCAGGCGCGAACCGACGATGATCGAGCTCGTGTTATTTCGAAAGTCATCAAAGTTGCCGTCAATCAACTGGTGGAGAAGATCAGTCGTTCGCGCATGCAGAGCCGGATCGATGCCGTAAAGTTCGACAGTCGCGTTCTCAAATCCCGCGCGAGCACTGACCGTTCCGCGCAGGACTGGCGAACAGGAAACGACATTGGAGAATTGCCTGCTTACCCGCATGATTTCATTGGCGTTAGTAATGCCTTCAAAATAGAGACGACGCCCGACCGTTGTTCCCTTGGAGCTCTTCGCCGAAACCATCAACGGTTCGTAGCGCGGGCGAAAACGCGATTTGATAACCAGCGCGCCATTGCTACCGATGGTTGAGTCGATGAAATAGCGCGAAAACCCCTGGGTTTGCGCCTGTGTGCAGATAAAGATCGCGACTCCGAAAACGACCCCGCTAAGGCTCAGAAGTAATGCCCGCTTGCGATGCGTCAGAAAACGCAAGGCAATATAAAGCGGCGGGGTCATGGTTCTTTCGGGGGCGGCGGTGAATTGACCATCCGTTGCCGTACTGTTTCGCCGGGGTGGAATTTGTCCTGGTCGGAAACGATCAAGCGGCTGCCTTCTGTCAGGCCGCTGGTCACTTCTGCAAAATCGAGAGTGCGAAATCCAACGCCGACCGTGCGAGAATGCACAATGCCTCCCTTGACGACCAACGCCTGATCGACAAGAAGCGCGCGCGTGGGCACCAGAAGAGCATTTTTGTGCGTCCCGGTAATAATGTTCATCTCGCCGGTCATTCCAGTCATCAAGTTGTCTGGGGGATCTTCCATCTCCAGTACAACAGTGTACCGCTGAGTCGTTGGATCGGCCGCAGGTTGAACTGAAGAAACGTGCGCGGTGAAAGTCTTGGTTCGATAGGCGTACAACTGCACTTTTGCCTTCATTCGCGGTTTTACCTCACCCACATCTTCTTCGTTTACTTCACCGCGAACGTAATTTTTGTGCGACGAAACGGTGAAAAGCTCATTGCCGTCCGAAACCAGCTCTCCATCAATTGTCTGGACGTTGGTGAGAACACCGTCGATTGGCGCGCGCACCTCCGAGTTCTTCATCTGGGCCTCGAGTTTTTTCGTTGTTTCTCGAAGCGAATTGAGATTGCGATCGCGCTCAATCCGCTCCGATTCTACTGCGCCATGCAGCCGGTTCGCTTCGCTCTTCGCCTTCTGATATTCGACCGCGGGCACATTGCCCGAGCCAACAACCTTTTCGAGTCGTTGCAGATTATCCTCAGCTGCTTTAAGTAGCTCCGAAGAAGGGACCGGAAGAGCCGCGCGGTCGATGGCCGCCTGCAAATCGGCTCGAGCCTGCTTCAGGTCCCGGGATGTCTCCTCATCGGCGATCGTCGCCAACAACTGTCCTTTCTCAACGCTGTTGCCGATTGCACCGCGACCAGCCGAGAAAGCCTCGGCCAACCGAAGGAACCCGTCATTTTGTGCCCGAACCCGCACCACAAAGGCAGGCTCGATCCGCACAGTTCCATAGACGGCGGAGATGGCCGTGCCGCGGCGGACTGTAACGACCTCCGCCACCGGCATCAGGAAATAATATGCCAGCGCGAAAAGGAGCACGAGGATTGCTCCGGCGCCCAACAAAACTCTTTTTGATTCCGGCAACTTCAATTTGGGAAAGTTAGTGTGGTGTCCATAACCCTTCTTTGCAATAAACCGGTGCCCACCAGTTATCGTTCTCGCCTCGGTTTTTTGCCAGATATTCGAAAGCATTATTCCCAAGACACCGCAGTAGAAACGTCCGTTCGATCAGCGAAAAGAATTAAAAAGCCAGCGTTAGGGCGCGACCGCGGGGCGCGCCGAGCATCAAACCCCTTCGTGTTAGTCTGTGTATCTAACTATCTAACGCGATTTCGTGGTGCCGTCCGAAAATTGAAAATAGCGCCCAGTGGCGCGATCCCACTCAGCCACAGCGAGATTGTGTTGATAGATCGCCTCCAATAGTCCGCTCTTGGTCTCCAAAAAGAAATTTTGTGTAACGCGGTATTCGAGTGGCGACGCCAAGCCACTGGCCAGGTTTTCCTGCACGGCGCGTGCGCTTTCCTCCGCGGCGGCTGTTGCGGAGGAGAGTGATCTTTCGCGTACCTCGGTTGTCTTAAGATCGTTTGCGATACGCGAGAGTTCGCGGGGAATATTCACCTCCAGTTTCCGGCACGTCAGTTCGTTTATCTCTCGCGCCGAGCGCGCCTTTAGAACTGCACCTCCCACCTTGCCGTTGTCTATGACCCGCCACGTGTACACCGCCTTCTCGCGGATTTCCGATCCAATAAAATCCTGTGTCTTGCTCGTGGAGCCTTCGCGATGAATTCCCGTTACCGGAACGTATTCGCCCGGAAGGCTTCCCGTTACGATCGGATAGTAGTCTGCTGCGATAATTCGCTGATCTTCGTTGGCAGCGCGCACGAACAACCGCGCCAGCTTAAGATCCGCTCTGCGCTGTAAGGCTGCTGCTGTTTCGGAATCGAGATCGATGTGCATGGGGAACGATTGCAGTTCGCCTTCAGGCTCGGGCAGCGACGCCTTTCCCGGATCGACCGCCATCGCTAAGGCCAGTTGCAGTTGTGCGTCTAAATAGGCGCGATGCGCGCCTTCAACTTGTGTGTCCAACTCAGATGCTTGTACAGTTGCGCTTGTAAGTGCGCTCTTGGCGGCCAACCCGGCCTCGTAACGGGTTCTTTGAGTAGTTACGTTGTCCTGCAGCCTTTGTTGTTGTTCCCTGCGGATAGATTCCAGCGAGCGATTGTAGAGGCCCGCGTAAAACGCGAGGCGCGCTGCGTGCAATTGGTCCACGACGGCAACGTTCAATTGCTGTTGCGCAATCAAGACCTCAACATCTCCTCGCCGCATAGAAGCAGGCAGGCCAGCGTTGAACAGGGTCTGGGTTAAGACGCCGCGTCCCACGCCAAAGCCTTTTACTCCGCTTTCACCGGCGCGATGGCCAGCCTGAACACCCGCCGGCACACCCAGTTCAGCGTCGGGCCATGCGACGGAACGAAAAACCAGCCGTTGCCCGGCAGCTTTTTCCAGATCTGATTTCGCTTCCTGGATGGCCGGATTTCTTTCCAGTGCGGTTTGGAAGACCGTTTCCAATGTGACCGCACGAGTTGGATGTGCGAAACAAGCAAGCAAAATCATGCTTAGGAGCTTTGGCGTCGTGCGGTTCCCAAAGCTTTCCAAACACACAAATCTTCGCTTCATCGCTGGCCTAACTTCTTCGGTGGACGTGCAACATCAGCAGCTTGCGTCGCCCTGCGGTTGTCTTTCTGTGCGCCCTCGATTTTTGATCCAAAATTTAGCTCGTCAGCAGAACTCCCGCAGGCGTGCGTCAGACGCGCAAGAGCCGCGTTGTGCAAATAAATCGCGCTGAGTCGGGTGGTGCGAGTCCGAGTCACGTCGGATGTGGCTTGCAGAATGTCCAGCTGGGTTCCCAATCCAGCGGCAAAATTGCTTTTCGCAATATCGAGACTTTCATCTGCCGCCTGAACATTATTCGTCTCGGTTTCGAGCACGCGGTCAGCCTGTTGGAGATCAAAGAAAGCGCTGCGCACTTCCGAGGCGACGGCACGGCGAGCGGCTGCTAGGGCTTGCACGCCTGCTTCGCGCCGGGCGCGGGTGGCTTGCATGCGCCCCTTCGTCGCAAACCCATCAAAGATGTTCCACGTGGCGTTTATCCCCACCACGCCGCCGTAATTAAATTCCGGACCGACGGCCGGGTCGCGCTCGCTGTAGACCTCGTAGCCGGAGAAAGCGCGGACATGTGGCCGCATCGCGCTCCGGTCGAGGATATACTGCTGGTCCTCGATCTCGATGTCCTTTTGCCGCGCTTTGATTACTGGCCGATTTGCGTCGGCGCGTGCGAGGCAATCGTTCAGATCAGGATGATTCGGTTGATATTGTAATTCTCCAGAAACCTCAAATGGGGCTGTCTCGCCTGTGGGATGGACCTCCGTGCCGAAAAGGTCGCCGAGTCGGAGGTAGGAATTTTTCAATTGCGTCTGCGCGTTAAAAAGTTCCGGCTGCTCGTTGGCCAGAGCCACTTCAGCGCGCTGTACATTCAAATTACCAACAATCCCTGCGCTGAAGCTTTGCTGCTGGCTCTTGAGTTCCTCCTCCAGGACTCTCACCGAATTTTGCCGCACACCCACCTTTGCCCGATTAAGCAGAAGTTCGTTGAACGCGATTCGCACATCCATCGCCACTCGGCTGGCGATCTCCTGCAACTCATAGTTCTGCTTCTCGATATTTAACCGCGCGATGGCCACCTGGCTGGGTACTGCTCCGCCAGTGTAAAGATTCTGTTCGAGCTTGAGAATTGCGTTGTAATCTTCCTGGCGGAGTTCCGATTGACTCTGTTGCTGTCGTTTATCGACCAGTCCGGTCGAGCTTAGCCACGGAAGATATCCCGACCGCGCTTCCACCCAGCCGCCTCGCGCGCCTTGTACTTTCTTCCGCGCAATCTCGATATCGGGATTGTGCGCTTGGGCGATAGCGACCGCTTGTTCGATCGTGTAAATGGGAACCCCGAATGCTCCCGACGACGCGGACAAAACAGCAATCAATATGCCGATGGCCGCGAACTTCGAACGCATTTCGTATATCTCCTTAACAAGGGCCCTCCTTGCACCAGGAATGCCCGTGACTGTTGCCCTTATATCAGTTCTTGCAAGCGGGCGCGACTTCGGACACATTCGGCGTTTGCAATACTCGGAGCCGCCAGAGGCGGCACAACGACCGCGATTGAAGCGGCCTAACTTGTGTCTTGCTCCGAATAATGTAATTCAGGTAGTTTTTCAGCTTTAACACTTTAGAAATGAGAAAAATAAGAATCGCCATTGTCGGCGTCGGAAACTGCGCCAGCTCTCTTGTCCAGGGAATCAATTTTTATGACGGCTCCTCCGTCAACAGCACCGGCATCGGATTGATGCACCGCCAAATCGGTTCATACGGGCCGGGCGACATCGAAATAGTTGCCGCTTTTGACATCGACCGGCGCAAGGTGGGCCTGGACGTCAGCAAAGCCATCTTCTCGCCTCCCAATTGCACAAAGGTCTTCTGTGAAAAGGTTAAGCTCACTGGTGCCATCGTGAAAATGGGCTGCGTTTTCGATGGGTACCCTGAGCACATGCGCGATCAGGATCCCCTCCGCACCTTCCTTCCCCTTGAGAAAGAATCTACCCGCGAACAGATCATCGCCGAACTAAAGGATTCTTCCGCGGAGTTGATGGTCAATTATCTGCCAGTCGGGTCGGAAGAGGCGACCCGCTTCTACGCGGGTTGTGCCTTGGAAGCCGGACTGGGGTTCGTGAATAACATTCCTGTTTTCATCGCCAGCGATCCAAAGTGGGCAAGGCGATTTGCCGATAAGAATCTGCCCATCATCGGAGATGACATCAAAGCACAGATGGGCGCCACAATCGTGCATCGGGCGCTGGTTGATCTTTTTCGCAAGCGCGGCGTGAAGCTTGTCCGCACCTATCAACTGAACACTGGCGGTAACACTGATTTCTTAAACATGCTCAATCGCACCCGGCTGGCGTCGAAGAAGACCTCGAAAACCGAAGCGGTGCAATCTGTGATCGGCGAACGTCTGTCAGACGAAAATATTCACATCGGCCCGAGCGATTACGTGCCCTGGCAGCTCGATAACAAGATTGCTTTTATCCGGGTGGAAGGCCGGCTCTTCGGCGATGTGCCGATGGAAATGGATGTGAAACTTTCCGTCGAAGATTCGCCAAACTCAGCCGGCGTGGCCATCGACGCTATCCGTTGTTGCAAGCTTGCGCTGGATCGGGGCATCGGCGGCGTGTTGCATTCCCCGTCTGCCTATTTCTCGAAGCATCCGCCGGTTCAAATGAGCGACGATGAAGCGTATCGCTGCGTCGAGCAATTCATCCGCGGCGAACGCGAGAGCTAGCCAGTTCGGACGCGGAGCCAGCCACCTGCGCGTCGTTGCCTGGTGCGTTTTGTGCTTCCATTAAAAGTCATCGGGCGCGTCCGGTCGAATCTCGTTCTCGAGTCGTCCGGGCGGAAGTTGTTCCAGACGGCGCCATTCGCTTTGCAGTTCATCCTTAGAGTAAGGCAGCAAACGTCCCAGTGCGGTCGAAAACAGGCCAGCTTCCACCTCGAGACCGGTAATTGCCTCGACCACTTTCCAGTAGGCCGCCAACTGCGGACGGTAACGCGCGCGAAATATTTCGGCATCGCTTGATGAAACATCATTTGTTTTCCAGTCAAGGAGAAGACACCGCCCAGCTTTGCGGTTAATCATGATTGAATCGATCAAGCCTTCAAGCACGCTGCGGTCGTTCCTGCGCCACAAAAAAGGAAACTCGGAATAAAATAACGTTTCATCGCTCGCAAGAAAACGAGCGATGCTGGCATCGTTGAACAAATTCCGGCGCGTCGAGTTCCAGTCTTTCGCCGCGGCTTTTGCATCAGGAGAAATTGGCAATTCTTTGTCGAACAACTCTTGCGCGGAGTCGATTCCGCCCCTCCAATCCAGGCGCTGGAAAAATCTGTGCCACCAGCGGCCGTAAAGCGTGGCCAGGTTATCGAGCCGCGAACGCGTCCGCACCTCTGCCGGCACTTGCGAATCGAGCGCGCTCGGTGTGATCTTGCGCACGAATTCCGAAGCGCGTTTCGCGGCGCGCTTGAGTTCGCGAGGAGTTAACGACTCGATTTCGGCGCCGTTTTTCTGCGGTGCGTGCCCCACGGTCGGGGAAGGTTCGACGACTTCATCGATCGTACTGCTGTGTTGATCGAATTCGCCGGAATAAGAGTCCTTGTCGCGAATCAGGCGTCGAAGTTGGGCTGTTCGGGGCAGTTTGCCCTCGCTATTGGAGAAGATCTCCTGATCGAGCACGACTACGAGCGCGTGGCGCGCCCGCGTTGTTGCGACATAGAGAAGGCGTTCAAGCTCCTGCTGTTGGGCACGCTCGGTCGCGTCTTTCAAATCCTTAGATTTGTCTTCTTTGCCGAACGCGATAATCAGTTCGCCATTCACGGGCGATTTCACGAAATGCGGATAACGCGGCGACGGCGGCCGCAGCTCGCGCGCGAGGAATGGCACGATCACCGCTTGCCATTCCGAGCCTTTCGCCTTGTGCGAAGTGATGAGTTGGACCGCGTTGTCGTCAGCGGAAAAACGGACGGCGCGCGGCGTCGCGAAATCGTTGCGTAGGTGTTCCGCAAACTCTGCCAGGATCATCCCGTTCGCTTCCGCTTCAGCCGCTTGTGCGAGCAAGGCATCAAGTTCACGCGCAAGATCGCCGAACTCCGTGGCCGGCAATAGGAGCAAACGCTCGCGCAATTGCGTTTGCTCGATGATCAAAGTAACTGCGCCGAACAACGCCACACCTTCTGCGCGTGGGCGAATTTCTGCGAGCGTCCGCATCAACGAGGAAATCCTTCCGGTCGCCGACAAAATCTCGTCGATGCGAAATCTCGCTTTCTGCCCTTCGGAAAAGACGGCAAGATCGTGATCGGACGCGCCGAAGATCTCGCGGAGCACGCCGACAATTTCGTACGCGTTGAGCGGGTCGGTCATGATGGTGAGGAGCGCGGTCAACCACGCATAAGCCGGGCTGTCGCCTTTGACATCGCGTTCAGATTGGATCGACACCGGCAAGCCGACGCGCCGTAACGCTGCGGCCATCGTTTGCAGCCAGGCTTTACGCGGACAAAGGATCGCCACCTCCCGCCACGAACCGGCCGAAAGTTTTTTCAGTCCTGCCTCCTTGATCCATCGCGCCAGATATTCCGCTTCGAAGCGTGCCTTTTGATAGTCTTTGAGCTTTTTTCCTTCTGGCAACAATTCCTTCGCGACAAGCGGCACCCGAATGACTTTCCCGGGAAGAATTTTCGGGCGCGGTTGCAATTCGACGAAGCGCACCTGTCCGTCCCTGTTATTTAAAATCTCACGGAAAGTTTCGTTAACGAAATCGAGCTGCTTCTGATCGAGCCGAAACGTGACGGCAAATTCCAGGCTCTCACCGTGCTCGTCGGCAATGAGCGCTTCGTGAACAGCACGGTAATAATTCAAGTCCGCACGCTCCCGGTAGATTGATTGCTGGAAATCGCCTACCATGCAGAAATGGCCGGGCCGCGGCGGCGATCGCCGATCTTGTAACCAAAGGCCCTTCGCTTCCGGCGGGCGCGTCGCTTCCAGCAGCACGGAAAATTGCAACGGCTCGGTGTCCTGCGCCTCATCGAGAATGACACAAAGGTTTTCTTCGCGAATCCTCTGCGCGGCGACCGAATGTTGCAGC
>DASSFL010000404.1:0-2110 GCA_035694525.1 Candidatus Udaeobacter sp.
TCGGGGTTGCTGAAGTGGAGAAGCCGCAGTCCGGTGGAGCGGACTGCGGCTACACTTTCGTAAAACTTACCACGTCGCGTGCTTAGCCATGCATTAAGGCGAAATCGGGCCCGAGGAGCGTCTCCACGTCTCAATTTTTCAGTGACGCTTCGAACGCGTGGCGACTGCAAGAATTCACTCAAAATGGCGTAAGCAGGCCTTCACAGGATTGCCCTAAAAATTTGTCTTGCCAATGATTGCAATTCTGTAATGATCGGCACCAATTTAAATCTTAACCTTTATTTCAGCCATGCCTAACACTCATTTTTTTTGGCGGACTCTGCCACAATATCTGCTTTTGATTGTGTCGACCTGTTTTGTTAGCCCTGCCTTTAATCGGGTGGCGCTCGCCCAGGCGACGACAGAACAACCAATCGTTGTCACGGCCGAGGAAGTGCCGAGCGCTTACGGCGCGCCTCCGGGACTCTCGCGCAGCCGCTTCTCCAACACGACGCAAGCCTATGTATTGCCACCATGGGCATTTTTCTTCGGCGAACTTTTTGAGGGCCAGGGATTCCGCCATGGACCGCCAGATTATCTGTTCACCCAGGAGATCGAAATGGGTTTGCCGTATCGCTTTAACATAGCGGCGGAATCACAGTTCGAACGATTTAACGGTGGTGGCGGAGCGCAAACAGTGAGTCTGGAAGCACGATGGGCTCTTGCTGATTGGAACAAGATTCCGCTCAACCCAACACTCTTTGCCGAATACAAATTCGGTGTCGGTACGATTCGACACGAAGAAGTTCCACCTCCTCCAGGGGGAGGAGGAGAGGAAGAGGAGGAAGAAGAGGGCGGCCCGCCCAAGGTTCCCGATGCCTACGAAGTTCGTTTGCTCCTTGCTCAGGAATTCTTCGAGCGCGTCGAATGGGCGATGAACTGGTTCTTTGAAAAAGAGAACACCGGCGACCGCGGGCGTGAGTGGGGCTTCTCTCAGGCTGCGATGACGCCGGTTCTCTTGCCTAACGAACGTCTGAAAGTCGGCATAGAAATGCTGTATAAAAATGTTACGACGAAAGATACGCGCGGCGATGCCGTGAACAGCTTCGTCATCGGCCCAACAGTCGCGTGGAAACCGACCGCGCAAACTCGCCTGGACATCTCACCTTTGTTTGGCTGCACTCACGACTCGCCAGTCGCCGATGTCTTTGTTGCCTTTTCCTGGCTCTTCGGTGGCGAACGCGCCGAAGCTGAAGCACCGGTGTCCTCGCGGTTCCGTTATCTCAGCGACGTCGCCTACGCTCGTTCCGGCAAGGATTCAGGCAAAGAGATGAAGCAGGTCGAGCCGCCATGTCCGGATTGGTACGGCGATCGCGAATGGAATGTGAACCTCTGGGGCACCTATGCATTCACCAATACCGAGTTCGCTCCTAATCCTTCGCTGATCGACATTGTACAAAGCACGAGTGAAGGAGGTCCCGTGCTTGGCACGTACGACCGTTACATTGGCGGCGATCACGCATGGGGAGGCGGCGGCGACGTAAAGTACTTCTTCTGTCGCTATGCTGGTGTCGGCGTTGAAGGATTTGCCCTGGACGCCAACAAGCCTGGTTTCAATATCTTTGAGGACCAGTCTGTCCCGATACTTATTAAGCAAAGAATCAATCACAGCCACACGATTGGCGCTGTTTTAGGGACGCTGACATTGCGGTATCCGATTCCCTGCACGCGCTTAGCGCCTTATGCATGGGGAGGTGTGGGTGCGATTTTCGGCGGCGGCGAACGCGACCAACTTCACACGCAAGGACCGCCAGACGCCTTTGCTGTCAATGCGCAGACGGATCACTTCGGCAGTGAAACCAAAGTGCTCGGCCAATTCGGAGCAGGCCTCGAGATCAGACTGGCGCGGCATGTCGGCTGGACTAACGACTTGGCGTTCGGCGTGATTGATGGGCCGAGGAATAATTTCGGAATGTTCCGCAGCGGTCTCAATTTCGCGTTCTAGCCGACAATCAGCGCAAAAACATTTTGGACCAACGCTTCCAAAACATCTTCAAGGCTGACAACCCCGAAAGCATTCGGAGTTGCTGAAGTGGACAGGCCGCAGCCCGGTGGAGCGGGCTGCGGCTAC
>DASSFL010000405.1:0-5200 GCA_035694525.1 Candidatus Udaeobacter sp.
TCGAAGTATGAGGCGCTTCATGATTTTGCCGTCGTTGGCCTGTCTCTTGATAGGTGTTTTTTCTGCCTTCGCACAGGAGGCGGAGCCGGGAAAGAGTGAAGAGGATAACGGCTACGCGCAAATTTCAATTTTCGCAAAAGCGCTCGAACTGATTCGTCAGGATTACGTGGATGAGAACAAGACGAGCTATCACGATCTCATCAATGCGGCAATGAAGGGGATGCTTTCCTCGCTGGATCCACACAGCCAGTTCATGGATCCCGATGATTTCCGGGATATGCAGGACGACACGCGCAGTCGTTTCAATGGTCTCGGGATTGAAGTTTCGATGAAAAACGGCCTGCCTACGGTGATCACGGCGATGGAGGACACCCCTGCCGCCAAGGCTGGAATCCTCTCTGGCGACCAGATCTTGCGAATCAACGGCATCTCAACCGAAAGAATGGATCTCCAGGACGCCATCAATGTTTTGCGCGGACCTGCTGGAGCAAAAATAACTCTTACGTTGCTGCGGCCTTCGACCAAGGAAATCAAGGAATACGCGTTGCAACGCGCGGAGATCAAGATCCAAAGTGTCAAGGGAGCGCGATTGGTTGATCCGGAGCTGACCGGCCCATTCAAGATCGGTTATATCCGGTTGGTGCAGTTCAACGAGCCGACCGCCGACGAACTGTCGAAAGCGCTCGATGAACTGCAGAAGCAAGGGATGCAGGCGGTCATTCTCGATTTGCGGAACAATCCGGGTGGGCTGTTAAATAGCGCCGTGGATGTCTGCGCGCAGTTCCTCCCGCCGAACACAAAAGTCGTCTCAACGCAGGGCAGGGTCGCTTCGCAACAGCATGATTATTCAACTTCCGGGGCGAAAAAGGAACGCGGGAACTTTCCGATGGTGGTGTTGATCAACGAAGGCAGCGCGAGCGGAGCAGAAATCGTTGCAGGCGCGCTGAAGGATTTGCATCGGGCGGTGCTTGTCGGCGAAACAACTTTCGGAAAAGGTTCCGTGCAGAATGTCATGCAGTTGCCGGACGGCTCCGCGGTGCGTTTTACGACCGCGAAATACTACACGCCGAGCAAACAGGTGATCCAGGGTAATGGCGTGACGCCGAATATTCGTGTTGCGGTGACTGCCGAGCAGGAGCGTTCCCTTTTTGCTCTGCGCAATGCGGGCAATATGAAGCCCGAGGACGAGAAAAGCATTATCAAGGCCAGAGACCCACAGATGTTACGAGCAATTGATGCGCTCAAGGGCGTCATGATTTACGCGCAACAGAACGCGCCGAAAGCCCAAGCGGTAAAGAAATAGCCGCGAGACCCGCATAGTTTGTCATTCCGAGCGAAGTCGCGGAATCTCTTACTGTGTTTCTGATCCTCCGGGGAAGTTAACTTCGAGAGATGTCTCGACTCCGCTCCACATGACAGTGTTGGCATTAGAAACCTCGTGTGACGAAACCGGCGTTGCGATCTTACGTGGACATAACGGCGACTCACGGTCTGAGTTGCTTGTCAGCGAAGTCGCGTCGCAAATCGTCGCGCATGAAAAGTATGGTGGGATCGTGCCCGAGATCGCGTCGCGCAACCACCTTATCTACGCACCGCGGCTGCTGGATCGCGCCGCAAGTTTAGCGAACATTGATTTGTCAGAAGTCGATGGATTTGCCGCAACCAGCGGACCGGGTCTGGCGAGTTCACTCATGATCGGCGCGTCGATTGCTAAAGGATTGGCGATCGGCTTTGCCAAACCTTACCTCGCCATCAATCATCTCGAAGGACATTTGCTCTCGCCTTTCTTTGGAGGTGGCATCGGGATATTGCCGATCACTGGGACATCGGTTGGAAGCCGATGCCATGTTTCGCTGATCGTCAGCGGCGGGCACACGATGTTGGTTCGAGTGCAGGGGCTGGGTGATTACAAGCTAATTGGGGGAACTGTCGATGATGCCGCTGGCGAAGCATTGGATAAAGTCGCCAAGATGCTGGGATTGGGATATCCCGGCGGACCGGAGGTTGAAAAGCACGCGCGCCGCGGGGATCCAAATCGTTTTGATTTGCCGCGCAGCATGCCTGAGTCAGAAAACTTTAGCTTCAGCGGATTGAAAACCGCAGTGCGCTATTTGTTGCCGAAGATTGTAGGGCGTTTGTGTGAAACCCCGCATCAAGAGCAGCGTCTCACACAGATGCCCTACAAATTGGATGATCATGTTCTCGCTGATCTCTGCGCTTCCTTCCAGCAGGCGATTATCGATGTCCTGGTGTGCAAGACGATTGCTGCGGCGCAGAAATACCGCGTCGATCTGGTGACAGTCAGCGGCGGGGTTAGTTGCAATCAGGAATTGCGAAGACAATTGGGCGAAGCATGCGCGCGCGAAGGATTTGAATTCAAAAATGCCGAACTGTGGTTGTGCACCGACAATGCGGCCATGATCGCGTTCGCTGCGTTACTACGGTTACAGGATCGGTTTCAATCTGAAGTCATCGAAGATATCGATCCGAATCTCGCGCTGGTGTAATTCTCCACGCGGCTGGTTCTGGGGAGCGCAGGCTGCCAGCCTGTGCTCCCCAGATCCTTAATACTCGCGTTCGAGAAGGTAGTTTGCGAGCGTGTGAAGCGCTTCAGCGTCGCTCCCGCGAAATACAGACAGAGCATCGTGCGCCTGACGCGTGAGCCGCCTCGCTTCAGCCCGTGATTTCTCCAGGCCAATCACCGCAGGATAAGTCGCCTTTTTTGCCGCGACGTCTTTGCCGGCGCTTTTCCCTAATATTTCCGAAGTTTGGGTTACATCGAGGATATCGTCGATGACCTGGAAAGCGAGACCAAGTCGCTCCCCGAACTGTGTGACAGCGGAAAGTTTCCTGGCGTCTGCATTGGCGCTCATCGCGCCCAGCCGGACCGAGCTTTTCAACATGGCTGCGGTTTTGTTCTCATGGATAAATCGCAGCCGATCGCGTTTAACTCTCATACCTTCTGCTTCGAGGTCGGCCACTTGACCAGCGATGAGTCTTTGGCTCCCGGCCGCGATCGCAACCTCGCGCAACAAAACTGAAATGTCGTAACGCGGCGCGGGCTTGGCAGTTGACACAATTTCAAATGCGATGGTGAGCAGCGCGTCCCCAGCCAGCACCGCGATGCCCTCGCCGAAAACTTTGTGGCACGTAGGGCGGCCGCGCCGGAAATCGTCATTATCCATGCTGGGGAGATCATCGTGTACCAGCGAATAGGTGTGGATGCACTCGACAGCGCAGGCGAGGGGAAGTGCGTTTGCGATGTTGCCGCGACAAGCCTCAGCCGCGGCAAGACACAGAATCGGTCGCAATCGCTTACCTCCGGCAAAAAGACTGTACCTCATCGCCTTGTGGAGCGTAGCGGGTTTCGTACTCGCTTTCGGCAAGTAGCGATCCAGCGCGCGGTCGATCTCTTTCTGGCGAGTCCGTAGATATTTTTTGAGGTTCACAGGACGACGACGGGTGCTGAGTGCTCGATTCTCGTTACTGGATAATGCAATGCCGCGTTGAGTGTCCAGCGCTCAAATGTTCTCCGCTGTTTCAGTGGTAGCGATCGGTTTTACGCGCATGGCCAGGAACGCGCCTAGGAGCAAAATCGCGGCGCTCCAAAGCTGAGCGTGAGTCAGCCGTTCACCATAGATCCAAGCTGAGAGACCCAGTGCGAGTGCCGGGCAAAGGAGTTGAAGTGTTTGCGCGAGCGCCACGCCGATTTCACGAATAGCGACATAGTACAACACGTGCGCCAGCGTTATGCAGATCACCGCAGAAATGATCAAAATCAAGTTTACCTGCGCCCCGGCGTGAAGTGGCGCACCAATGTTTCCGAACGCGAATGTAAGCGGAAGTAGCAGGATCGAGGTAATCAAGCTAACCAGCCCGAAGCTGCGAATTGGGCCAAGCTGCATGGAAGGGCGCTTGATGAGAACACCGTAGAGAGCCCAACAAAACGTGGCCGTGAAAGCGATGAATAATCCGGGCAGCTTCATATGTTCTGTTTCTCGACCTGGTTGAAACCAGATTACGCCAAAGGCTCCAATTAAGCCGAGCAGTGTGCCGACTTGGAACTGCCATTGGCGGATCACCGGGCGTTCCTCAGGAAAAAATGCGAGGGCAAGTAAAGCGGTGAAGATCACCGAGGCTCGGGCGAAAATCGTGTAAACGCCCGGACCCATGTAGAACAGGGCAACGACCTGCGTGACTTGATGAACTACGTTGGGGAGACATGGGACAAGACACATCGTAACAGCCCGCCAGTCGAGCTGGGGGGCACCGCGACGAGCTCGGTAAATCAGGAGGGGTGCAATGGCGAGACAGGCGACAAAATAGCGATAGAAATTTTGTGCCCACGGATCGTAATAGCGATTCAAATAATACATGAACAGTGATGGCGTGGACCAAATAAGGACCGTGGCAAAGACTGCGGCGTAGCCTTCCGACAGGCTGGTGCGACGGTGTCGATTGACAAATCCCGCCGTCGAATTTGTTTGGTTCATTTTAGGCGTTCGGCACGTTAATTTGCTCGCCTACAAGCATAAATCGCTCAACAGTTAGGCTGAAAAGGAGAATGAATATCTTGAACAAGCAAACAATTATCATCGCAACCGCGTCGCTTCTATGTTTTGCAGCCAGTCCCGTTTGCCTAGGGAAACCTCAGAAATCACCAGCGGGTGGCGCAAGCCATATGCAGCGTGGGATCGAGTTGGCTCAACAAAAGAATTTCGACGGCGCCGTAGTGGAATTTACCAAGGCGATTGAAGCGAATCCGAAAGATCCACGTGGCTACACTAATCGCGGGACTGCGTATCGTGGCAGCAACCCTCCCCGGCTTCCCGAAGCTTACGCTGATTTTTCAAAGGCAATCGAAGTCGCTCCAAAGGATGAAGTGGCCTATCGCGAGCGCGGGTTGACTGCGGTGATGCAAAGTCAATTCGATGCGGCATTGCCAGATTTTGATAAGGCGATCGAACTCAAGCCCGACGACGAGTACGCCTACAAGTTTCGTGGTTTCGCCGAGATCGGTCTCAACCAATGGGACAAAGCGGTCGCGGACTTTACTACGGCAATTCAGAAACAACCGGATGATCCGCAAAATTATGACCGGCGCGCCTGGGCGAACCGAAACCTGAAAAACTACGACGCTGCGGTGGCGGACTATACAGTGCTGATCGAAAAAGACCCGAACGATGCCGAGCACTTGGTG
>DASSFL010000406.1:0-1471 GCA_035694525.1 Candidatus Udaeobacter sp.
AGCATAAAGCCTTCTATGAAGCCGGGTCGTGTCAAGAGATGAGTTCGGGGCCGATTGGTTCACCCTTCTATTCGAGGTATCCACGCCGGTGAGCCGGAGCTCTGAACTTTGTGGTCTCACTCAACGGTGCGACGAGGCTGATTCTAGGGCACGAGTTTTCATACTCAGGCTTTAAGCGAGCTCTTCGTCTTTCAATCTGTTCCGAACCTTCCCTTTACCCACTCGAGTCCTCACCGGACTTCATCATTGCTAACCGCCACGGGTTTCCCCTTGGTCCTCACTTCCGCGATTACTGACCCTGCGGCTGATTAGGCGGTGTTACTGAGCGTTGGTGCTTGCCAACGGGTGCCGTCGCGCAGCATCGCCCAACAGCGCACCAACAAGCGGCGCCCAACGGCCACAATCGCAATTTTCCGGCGTGCTTTCTTACCGCCGCTAATGCGCTCGTAGGTGGCACGCGCCCAGGAGTTATAACGCAAAGCCGCCCACGCTACTTCGACCAACAAGGAGCGCACCACCCGACTGCCCTGTTTGGTAATCGAGCCCCGCCGGCGCGTTTCCCCAGAGTCCAACTCCTTCGGCACCATGCCGATGTAGGCGCTCACTTGCTCCGCATCGTGAAAGCGTTCTGGGCGATCCACTAAGGCCACGATCGCTTCGGCTAAGCGCGGCCCCACCCCGGGCACGGTGCGCAATAGCGCCACGCGCGGATCCGCGCTGGCGAGCGCGTGCAATTTTTCTTCAACCTTTTCTAGCTCCTCCTGCAGCCCCTGCAATTGGCGCAATTCTATCTCTAACTGACCGCGCCACAATTCCTGCGGGGCCGCGGTCAGCAGCGGGCGGGCCAGCCCTTCCAGGTACGCCTGGCCCAACTGCGTCCAGCACTTCGCGCCGCGCGGCAGCAACTGTCCCTCACTCACTAAGAGATCACGAATGTGATTCTTGATCTTGCTACGACGCCGCACCAACTGTTGCCGAAACGCAATTAGCGCCCGCCATTGCCGTACCTCCACGGCGGGAATGTACACCTCACGCAATTGATTCACGGCCGCCAATTGCGCGATTTTCAGCGCATCGCAACGATCGTTTTTCCGTCGCACTTTGCGCCAGCGCCAGGCATCATCGCTGGTATTGGCTACCCGCACCATCACACCTTGGCCACGCAAGAGATCACAAATCCAACCAGCGATGTTGCAGATCTCGATGACCACTTGGTCGGGTGCCAGCCGCAATACCAATTGCTGCAACGCCGCCGGCGTAGTCAGGATGGTATGAAACCGATGCTGTCCACTTTCCGCTTCGTACTCACACGCCACCGTCTTGTATTTCCCTAAATCCAATGCCAATATCTTCATCACCGGGTACTCCCTTCAATAGTCAGGTTTTGAGTCAACCTGTAAAGGCCAAACTCGTATCAATCGTTGGACATTGTCCAACTTCAAACCGACTTTTGGGAGACCCGGCTTCATAG
>DASSFL010000407.1:0-14218 GCA_035694525.1 Candidatus Udaeobacter sp.
AATACTGACATCATTGGCGCGCTTAATTCCTTCCGGCGTGAGATCAAAGGCCCACGCCAAAATCACTGCCACTGGAAAACCGATTATGAGCAACAGCACTACCAGACGCACCGCCCAATTTGGAATTTCGAAAAACGGAAAGATCTGGCTAGCAACCTGCATCAGCAACCAAGCCACGACACCGTAGGCGATTGCAA
Organism: Candidatus Udaeobacter sp.; assembly: GCA_035694525.1. GTDB lineage: Bacteria > Verrucomicrobiota > Verrucomicrobiia > Chthoniobacterales > UBA10450 > Udaeobacter. The sequence goes on from DASSFL010000407.1 coordinate 198, forward strand.
CTTTGTAAACGTTGCGCTGTTTTAGCTCGGCGAAAAAATTGGGCGCGGTCATGGCTGCTTTTCCTCACAGGGCTTTTGGAAGCGCAGATTCCTCCGCAGCGGATCAATCATCGGACCGAGTCGGAGCAGCGCAGGAGTGAGCGATATATTTTTGGAGATCTTTGTCCCGCTTTTTCCGCAACTGTTGTTGGCGGTCTTCATTAGATGGATTGGCCCTCAGCCCCTCAATTAGATACTGCAAGAAATTCCCCCGTTTGTTACGCTCGCAGCACGACAATTAAGTGGCGAAGTTCGTCCTCTATATCACCGGGAAGCATTACGGTGTGGGCGATTTCCTCGCGCAAGAGTTGGCGGTAACGCTGACGCAAGCGGTAAGAAGCTTGTCTCACCGCGCCCTCAGTCATCCCGAATTCGCGCGCGGTATCGCCCGGCGAAGGGCGATCCGGTTCGTCCGTAAGCGATTTCTGTAGCCGGTCAAATAATTGGATATTGCCACCGGCACGATACTCGTCTCTTAGCCTGGCCATTACCTGATCAAGCACGCTTAGCGCCCAGCGGCGCTCGTAAATTTGATCTGCAGGTAATGTCTCTGCTCGCTCGAAACCGACGCGCTCACGCTCACGCAAGTCCTCTAATGGGATTAAGCGCTGGCCTGCGCCGCGTTTAATTGCCATCGCACGATTGCGCTCGTTCGTTAGGAAATGCTTAACTGACGTCAGCAGATAGGAGCGCAAGCGACCCTTCTCCTTGCGCACAGCATCCAGATCCCGGCGCTCCAGCAGCAGGGCAAAGAACCCCTGAGTGAGATCCTGCGCCTCTTCGGCGCCAACGCCCTGTCGCCTTACGAAACCATAAATCGGTCGCCAGTAGTTGCTGCAAAGTTTTCCAAGCGCTGCTTGCGCCGCCGGTGTTGGACCTTGCGCCTCCAGCACCATGCTCCAATGCGTGGTAGTAAACGCCACCGAGCCATGATAGGGGCTTCCGCCAATAGCGCTCTGTGACGTCACCTGGTCATCGGCAGGGGACACCCTACGATCCAAATAGAAAACCGCACCAAAAGGCAAGCTCTCTTTTCGGCGCATTGGCTCGCACGGTTCGCCAAAGTCGCTATGCACGTGAAGCGATAATTCCCAACTGACGGAAATTTCCTGGATGCGATTTTCCCGACGCAGGCAAGCAAAGGGATCGGCGGCGGATGGCTGGCGATCCAAGGATTCTGCGTTGGACATTTTTCTACGGTCTATTCTACGGTCGGTTAAAATCTTGCTGCAAAAGCACGCAATTCTCTGCAACGCGGTGCAAATGCCGGACTCGAGGAATGCCCAGCGTCCGGAACGTTGTGCGACGCCTTGCTTGCGGCCTTGGAGCCTGCCGTATCCCGGTAACCGATCCGGAAAGGCGGGAGATCCGCCGAAATTTCGGATTGCGAATTGGGCATCGCGGCCTTGGGATGAAGCGGTGATTCGCGGAACCCTGAACATCATCGAAATCGTAATTCTCAGCGTGCTGATTCTCGCGACACGTTGCGCGAATTATCAGGATGTTTTTGTCGCCGGGAATATTTATTTCACCGACGCCGATTGTTATGCGCGCATGACACGCGTGCGGATGTGCTCGGAACATCCCGGGTTGATCGTACGGCACCACGACTTCGAGAACTTCCCGGCGGGGACGACTCCGCATACAACTGCGCCGCTCGATTATCTCGTCCTTGCGCTGTCGATTTTCCTGAAAGCATTCACGGCGCACGCAATCGATGTGGCTGGCGCGCTCATTTCGCCGTTGCTCGCGCTGCTCGGAGGCTGGTTTCTTTGGTGGTGGTCGAAACGAATCAAACTTCGTTATCGGTGGATGATGCTAATCCTCTACGCGATCAGTCCTATTCTGGTTCATGGAACGGAGCTCGGCAGGCCCGATCATCAATCTGTGCTGATAGTACTCGTCGCGATCGCGATTTGTGCAGAGTGGAGCCTGCGGGGAGAAGACGGTACTGTTGTTGCCGGAGATCGACCCAAATGGAGCGTCGTCAGCGGAGTTGTGTGGGGATTGGCAATCTGGGTCTCTGCTTACGAGTCGCTGGTTTTATTTCTTCTTGTGATGGTTGTAATTGCACTTGAAGACCCAAAGGCGATCTGGGCGAGGTCTCGACGCGCGGGTTGGTTTTGTTTCTTTCTCGTCCTTGCGATCGCGCTTTTGATCGAACGGCGCATCCCATCTTTTTCGGTCTTGTATTCGAGGCCATTGTTCCAAAATTGGGCGCGCACGATTGGCGAACTCGCGCATGTTTCACCGGCAAATCCAGTGTGGTTGCGCTGGACCGGTTACCTGCTTCTCGTAACGCCGTTTTTGATTTGGATCAGCACAATCAAGAGCAGGCGTGAGAGTGAGCGTACTACGCCGCTGTTTGTTCTCGTGGTTCTCGTTGCAACGTATGCCCTCACAGTTTGGCAGTCGCGTTGGGGATACTTTTTCATGCTAATCTTTGCTTTAGCGCTTCCGCGTTTACTCGAGCCGATCAAATCGCGCGCTGCAGTTTGGATCGCATTTTTCCTGTCGATCTTTCCGATTTTGCGCGATTGGGACGAAAATTTTTGGCCAAACGAAACGCACCTCGCTGATCGCGTGACACAGCGCAATGAATCGGCGCAGCTGCGCGACATGTCGCTCAGTTTGCGATCGTCGAAGAATCATCCATTCCTTGCACCGTGGTGGCTTTCTCCAGAGATCGCCTATTGGTCGGGTCAGCCCGGCGTGGCTGGTAGCTCGCATGAAAGCCTGCCGGGAATTGAGGACAGTGCGTGTTTTTTTGTCAGCCAAGATTGGGGAACGGCCCGTAAACTTCTGGAAAATCACAAAGTCGCTTGGGTAATCGCTTACGATTCCGAGCGCGCGGCGCAAAATTCGGGGGAGATCTTGGGCACGGCTGTACCTCAACAGCCAGTCTGCATGGTGCTTGATAAGACGGCAACCAGAGCGCCGCCGTTCCTGGTTTTGTCGGCTCAAAATGGAGTCGCCAAACTTTACCGTGTGGTAGCACGATAAAAAAATTCGTCATTGCGACGAGAATCCGTTGACAGACGTTGACGACTGTCACAATACTAACGGATGCTCAAAAGATTCGTCCCGCAAAAGCCGGTGCCGCCGGTCAGAGAAGAACCGCGGTATTCGGGTATAGATGAAAATAATCATCCGGCGAATGGCGAAGAACCAATAACATCAACAATCATCGATAAACCAAAACCTATGGCAGATCACGGTGGCAAAGACATTCTCTCGAGCGATGTCGAAATCAAAGGCTCGATCAAGTTCCAGAAGGAACTTCTCATCGACGGGAAGGTCGAAGGGGAAATCAATTCCGACGGCGTCTTAACGATTGGTGAAAACGCTGACATTCGCGGCGAGGTAAAAACCAAATCGATCACCGTCTACGGCAAAGTGCAGGGCAACATCACGGTGGCCGAGCGCTGCGAGCTAAAATCAAAATGCACATTGCAGGGAGATTTGAAAGCAGCGCGCCTTGTCATTGAAGAGGGAGCGACTTTTATTGGCAAATCGGAAGTCACCAGCGGCTCGATTTCCTCGAAGTCGGCCCCGGCCCGGCCGGAAGTTGTGCGATCCAGCGAGCCAATCAAGGCAGCGTTTGGAGGGCGCTAATAAAGGGAATCCAGGGGTTAGCGTCCGGTGGCCAGTCCGTCGCCTGCAAAAGTCAGTGTGGAATGTCCACATTGTGGCTTCAAGCAGATGGAGTATGCGGCGGCGAAGAGCTCGATTTGTCGCCAGTGCGGCCGGTATTTTTCTCCGTTTACGCCAAAACCAGGCCTGAAGTTGCGGGTCCGTGAGGAAGCGCCTGCGGCGCCAGCCAGCTCCTCCATCCTGGGCAAATTTGAGGATTTTTGGAAAAGGCAACACAGCTCTGTTATTGAGTGTTTCGAATGTAAGCGGAAACAGCAGGTCTGTGGCACGGCGACTTCGACAATCTGCCCGGCGTGCAGCGCACACATTGATCTGCGCGACTACAAAGTCACCAGCGGTTTCAGCCGCACGATTCGAACGCGGGGAGACGTCCATCTGACAGGTAAAGGCGATCTGGGCAGCAGCAGCGTCGTTTGCCGATCCGCCTTAATCGAGGGCAGACTGCGGGGCAACCTGCATTGCGACGACACCGCCACGATCAACTTCGCAGGCAAAATTCCTGGCCGCATTAGCGCACGGCGGGTCATCGTCGAGCGCAAATCGGATATTCATTGCTTTCGGCGGGTTCGCGCGGAAAGCATCGAAATCAAGGGAAGAATGTCCGGAGAGATCGTTGCCCAAACCGTGACGATTCAAAAAAAGGGCGCGCTCGAAGGCGATGTCACAGCGAGGGCGATTTCGGTTGAAAAAGGCGGTATGTTTTCCGGCCAACTTGTGATTGGCAGGGCCAATCTTACGCAGGGAGAATTGTTGGAAGAACAGAAACCGGACGTCGCGCACGTCTCAGAGAGCGATTTTTCGGGGGTCGATCCGCGGCCTTTGCCTGCGACCTAACCGCAATCTTCTCCATGCAAAGACTGCATCCGCGCAGTCCGTACGAGAAACTTGGCGGCTACGTGCATCTGCCGCGTTTGATCGACAAGGCCAGGCTTCACCGCGAGGGCTTGCTCAACGGCTACAACTATAAAACCGTCGGGTTCGACAAGCATCTGCTGGCTTTTTTAAAAATTGATGGCGACGCGTTTGAAGAAATCGTCACCAGGCTGGATGAGGATGACGCAATTCTCAAGTGGGTGCAGACAAACGGTGCGCGGCATTCTCCCGAAGCAATTGAACAGTGGAACCAGGCGATGATTTCACGGCATCCAGACACGGCCGTAAAAAAGGCGCGCTTTCTCCACTTTCTCAAGGACGCAGGTGGCGATGGGCGCAAAGACATTCGGACTTATTTCGATCTGATCGAGTTTGACGAAGGGCGATTGAAATGAACCGCCCTCTGCAAGGCTGCGGCGAGGCAAGCGAAATTCCAACGGCGCCTTAAGTCCTAAGGTCACCAAGAATCTTGTCTGCGTTCTCCAGCGTTTCTTTGCTTCCGATATCGAGCCATTTCCCCTTGATCTGGTACGTCTTTACTGGCTTACGCGTGTAAAGCCATTGCACGAACCGGCCCGGCTGATCGGGGTTATTGCCAGCTGCAAGGTACGTGGTCAGAAGAGAGAGGACCGCAGGCGAGTAATAGTAAAGGGCGATTGCGGCCAAGGTTCCGCGCGGCGTCTGCGGTTTCTCTTCCAGGTGAGTAATGATTCCATCGTTGTCGATTAAGACGTTGCCATACTTTTTGATCGCTTCGCGATCTCCAACGTCATAGACCCCAACCGTTGCTTCGCTTCCTTTGGCGCAAATCACGAATCCTTCAAGAGATTCAGTAAATAGGTTGTCACCGGCAATGATTAGCATGCTGCTTTGGCTCAGTTTCTCGCGCGTAACAACAAAATTGATATCTCCAATTGCACCAAGTTTATCGTCGTCGCTTTTGGACCCATCGTTGACTATTTTGAATTTGAATTGTGGATGTCGATTTTGATAGCGCTCGCTCCAAGCCTGAAAGTCCGCTGCGAATTTGTCATTTGTCACCACATAGATTGTTTCCAGATCGGGGACACCCTGAAGGTTGTCTACCACCCATTCGATAATCGGCTTACCACCGACGACGAGCAGCGGCTTCGCTTTGTTGAGGGTTAGTGGATAAAGGCGTGTTGCATATCCGGCCGCGAGGATTAGAGCGTTCATAAGAATCAAGAAAGCAGAGCGGTGCGCGCTTCTTACTACTTCGATTTTGAAGCGCCTCCACTCAGAATTGCATTTTGAAGACGTTGCTGGATCGCCCTGATGCGATGCGGATCGGTAATTTTGCCACGTGTGGAACGATCCACGGCATACAAAGTATCAATGGCTGCGCCAGCTTGCGTGTTGATGCGAGAGAGCGGGACCAAAAGATTTTCGCGGTCAAGGCAGGTCAAGACATCGTAAAGCAAGCCGATCCGGTCCGGTGCCTGAATCTCAATAAGCGCATAAACCGGATGCGTTTTATTATCAATTGCAATCCGCGTTGGAAATTCAATTCCTGTCGTGAGATAATAGCTTTGGCGCTTGGCTTTTTCGATTAGCGGAAGGAAATCAAAGCTTTTATCTTCGAGCGCCCGCCTCAAAGTTTGCTCTACCAGCGTAAAGTCGCGCTGATGTGTGACAGGTCGTGCTTTCGTGTCACACACACGAAAAACGCCCAGCACAACGTTGTCCGCCCGCTGAAAGATATCAGCGCTCAAAATATTTAAGGGCACAACCGAAAATGAGCCGGCCACCTGTGCCAATAAGCTTTCACGCTCCCACGTGCAAAAGGTGACAACGGTGTGCCCCTGCTCTGGAACGGCTTTCCATTGGATTGCCGGAGCCAGCGGAAAATCTCCTCCGACATTCTCCACAAACGACCGGAACAGTTTCAGGTGCTCGATAATCTCGGAAAGGTCGCTGGCGCGAAAATAATTGTCAGGCATGAACTCAAAGTGCGCTTCAATCTCTGCTGCAAAATCTGCGGAAAGTTTTGCGGTCACCGAGGCTTGCAAGCTCTCGCGCTCGACCTTTGTTTGTTCATAATACGACTTTTGGTCTGCGAGGCACCGAGAGGTCTCGTGAAATAATGCCCATACCAGAGATTCTTTCCAATCCGACCAGCCCTCCGCACTTGTGCCCTGGCCATCTGCCAGAGTAAGCAGCATCAGCAAGTTTAGATTTTTCTGATGCTTCACAATGTGGGCGAAGTCCGTCACCGTGGCTGGATCATCAAGATTTCTTTGCTGCGCGATCATGGAAAGAGTGAGGTGATGATCGACGAGCAGAATGAGCGCCTTTCGTTGCTCGGACGACAACTGCAGGCGCGCAGCGACACGCTGGGCGAAAAGTGCGCTCGCTTCAGAATGTGGCCGCGCCCCGACGGCTTTACCGCTATCGTGTAAAAGGAGCGCGAGATAGAGAACGAATGGATCCTCCAGTTGCTCAAAGATCTTGCGATAAGCGATCAGCTTCGGATCATTCGTCTGCGCCAGGGCATCAAGTTTATCGATGCACACCAATGTGTGCTCGTCAGCCGTGTACCGATGCAGAAACTCATGCTGCACCAGGCATGTAAGCTGTCCGAATTCGGGAATGTAGCGCCCGAGAAAATCGACTCGATGCATCATTCGGAGGATACGACCCACTCTCCCTTTTTGTGATAAAATCTCTTTAAAGATCGCGCGCGGTCCGCGTGCATACTGATACGTGCGGGTAACCTCTCCGAGGCTTCTGCTCAGGAGATCTTCTAATTCCGGGCTCAGATCCAGGCCGCGCTCCTGAGCAAACTGAAATGCTCGCATCATTTGCTCGGGATCCTTGCGAAAAAGATCACGTCGCGCTGGATGCAGTTGCTTGTTGCGGACAAAGAAAAAATCTCCCAAAGGAGTTTTGTGCGCTCGCACCAGGGGAAGAAAACTGAACAGAGAACGGGTCTTGCTTGTGACATATCCGCTGACAAACTGCTCCGTAATGCGTTCCGTGACTCGGAAGATGTCTCGTGTGTGCTCGTAATAGTCCCGCATGAGCGTCTCGCTGCGGAGTTGGCCGTTCCCCGAAGAATAATCGAGCCGTTTTGCGATCTCTTCCTGCAAGTTAATGTGAAGTATGTCGGTCGCGCGTCCTGTTGCGTAATGCAAGGCGGTGCGCAGGCGCAGGAGAAAATCGTACGCCTTTTCTATTCGGCGTTGGTCGCTTTCACTCAGCCAGTCTTTCCCCACGAGCTGGTTCGTGCTCAGGGAACCCTCTTTGAAATAGGTCATCCAAAGAAGATTTTGATAATCGCGCAGTCCGCCGCATCCGCTTTTCAGGTTCGGCTCCTGCAGATAGACGCTGTCGCCGAATTTCTTGTGCCGGGCGACCTGGTCCTGCATGCGCAGTTCCACGTACTCGCGTTCGTATCCGTTGACGCACTTCGAACGAAATTGCCGCCGAAATTCTCGTGCCAGCTCGGCATCTCCCGCCAGAAACCGCGATTCCAGCATGGCAGTCTTTGTGCGCATGTCTTGATTGGCCTGAGCGAGCGCTTCTTTAATCGAGCGCGTGGAGTGTCCAACCTTGAAGCCACTGTCCCATAGGAGATAAAGAACTTGCTGCACCATCTCTTCCAGATGCGGCGAAATCCCCTTCTTTCCTTGATGATGCAAAAGCATCACGTCGATGTCACTAAACGGGTTGAGTTCGCCCCGGCCGTATCCACCAAGAGCGATCAAGGCGAGCGGGACTTTGGCGGCCCCGTTTCGGCGAGCGGCAGTCGCCGCAGCGTCGAAAACATATTGCAATAAAACGTCGATTAGCTCGGCGCGCCGGGCACAAATTTCTCGACCGCCCCCACCCGCCTGGTGATTCAGACGCAACCGGTGCTCCTCCACCTTGAGAAACGTCTTGTAAAGCGGGAGGACTTCGGTGGGACGTCTGGTACCCGTCGCCGCAAGGCGGCTTGCGGCGTGCGCCAAAACTTGCTCCAGATGACGGGACGTTTTCATCGCGAATTCAGCTTGCTGTTCAATCTAAAATTGGATCGTCGAAATCCAAAATCCCATCTCAGAGGGCGAAGGAGCGAGCGGCCTGCCTGGTGGCAGGACTTTATGTCCTGGCAAGGTTCAGTATTTCAGAAACGAAATGACTGGCGTCGGCTCAAGTTGCTGGCCGCCATGAAGAAATTCCAACTCAATCAGAAACTGTGCTTCTAGGAGCTGTCCGCCGGCTCTGCGAATGAGGACGGCCGCAGCAGCGGAAGTTCCGCCCGTCGCCAGCAAATCATCTACCAGCACAACTTGTTCGCCTGCGTCAATGGCGTCGATGTGCATCTCCATTTCCGCTTCGCCGTACTCGAGCGAGTAACTGGCGATCTCAGTCTGGAAAGGCAGCTTGCCGCGCTTTCGAATCGGAACGAAACCGACACCGAGCTCATAGGCGACGGCTGATCCAAAGAGGAACCCGCGCGCATCGATCCCGACGATCTTATCGATTTTTCTCCCGCGACAACGATCCAAAAACAGATCAATGGATGCATGAAACAGGACAGGATCGCTCAAGACCGGCGTAATATCTTTGAATACGATACCTTTCTTTGGAAAGTCGGGCACATCGCGCACGGCCGCGCGGAGTTTTTCGAGTGTATCTAAAGCCATCGGCGCGAACGCTAGCGGGCCCGGGGCAGACGTCAATCGCAGCTCGCTTCTCTGTGAGGCGCGCGACGCATGCATTGCCAATACCTGAGGATTCTGAGAGCAAAGCGATCGAGCACAGATTGCGAAGCGGAGAGCCACCTCTTACAGTATCTTTCGTTCTAGTGGATCGAGATCTTCTAATCATTTCGACAATCTGTTTCCTCGCCGCAGTGGTGCGCACCGGGGTCGCTTTGCGCGCGGGCGTTTTTCGGCCAGGAAGGTTTACTTTTCTCGCGATCGGGCTGGGCTTTGTTTTTCAAACGGCGTTTTTGTCTATCCGCGGTCATGCGCTGGGACGTTGTCCGCTGACGAACCTGTTTGAGGTTTTCATCTTTCTCGCCTGGTCGGTAGCACTGATCTACATGCTGGTCGGCCCAACCTACCGTCTCTCACTTATGGGTGCGTTCACTGCGCCGCTGGTGGTGCTGCTGCAAGGCTTCGCGTTAATTGCGCCGATCGATGTTCGTCATCAGGTAAAGCTGCCCGCCAATCCTGCGCTGGAATTTCATGCGTCGGTTTCGCTAATAGCCTATGGTGCGTTCGCGCTCGCTTGTATCGCGGGGGTGATGTACCTCGTACAGGAACGCCAGCTCAAGACACATCAACTGCGCTCAATCTTTTATCATCTGCCGCCGCTGACCGATCTGTTTGCGGCAATCACACGGCTGCTTTGGTGGGGTTTCATCCTGTATACAATCGGGATTGCAAGTGGCTTTTTCACGGGGCGACCCTTGCCACGCCTGCAAGTGGTGGCTGCCGTTGGTGTTTGGTTGCTCTACGCGGCTATTTTGCAAGGCAGGTATTTTCGTCGAATCGCGCCAAAGCGAGTTGCGGCGCTTTGCATTATCGGATTTAGCGTGGCTCTGACTCTTCTCTGGGGAATCACGTTCTCGGCCCAAACACACTCGGTCCAATGAACCTTTTCTGCGTCGGGCTGAGTCATCACACTGCGAACGTCGAAACACGAGAACGTTTCGCCGGTGGCGCCCACGCTGAATCTACCCTTCGTGAGGCCGGTTGTGCGGAAGCGTTGGTGCTGGCTACGTGTAACCGCGTGGAAGTGTATGGCGTGTCAGAGAAGCGCGTGTCCACGGATGAAATTGCTCATTGCTTATTGCAAAACCGCGAGGTCAGTGACCGTGGCCACAGCGAAGCCTTGCCGTTTTACCGATACGAAGCTGAAAAGTGCGTACAACATTTGTTTCGGGTCGCTTCCGGACTCGATTCGATGGTCGTGGGCGAGACGGAGATTCTTGGTCAGACAAAAAAGGCTTATCAATCCGCGCGCACATCTGGTGCGGTTGGACCCTGCCTTCATCGGTTGTTTCAACGGGCCTTTCGTGTGGCGAAACAAGTCCGCACACACACAGAAATCACCCGCGGTTCGGCATCGGTTGGCTCAGTCGCGGTCGATCTGGCTCAGAAAATTTTCGGCGAACTTGGCAACTGCAGTGTTTTGATCTTGGGCGCCGGCGAAACGAGCGAGCGCACGGCGCGCGCGCTGATTTCCCGAGGGGTGACCGATTTGCGCGTGAGCAATCGTTCAAATGATCGCGCCCAGGAGTTGGCACAACGAGTGAGTGGTCAAGCCGTCCGGTTCTCTCAGTGGCCGCAGCAATGCTGCGAGATCGATATCCTGATTACATCCACTTCTTCGGAAGCTCCGTTACTGACTCCGGCAAATCTGGGACCAATGTTGGCCAATCGCATTGATCGGCCCATTTTCATCATCGATATCGCCGTTCCGCGCGACGTCGACCCTGCCGTGAACGAAATGGAGGGTGTGTACCTTTATGATATCGATGCGTTGCGGTCCGTCGCGGAGCAGTCGCTTGCCGTGCGCCGTCAGCAAATAGCCTCTGCCGAAGCGATCATCGCCGAACATGTTTCAGATTTCCTCGAGAAAATTTCGCGGGAACTAAGTCGCGCTTCGCCAATCACCGGGGATCCACCAGTCGCTGACAGTTCGCTGCGTGCAACGCAGCTGTAGACAGGCCGACAGCTTCCCCTACCCTTTATCGCGGGCTACATTCCTGCGGTGACAAAAAAAATCATCCTGGGTACGCGCGGCAGCGAGCTGGCACGTGCGCAAGCCCGATTGGTTGAAAAAGCAATTCAAGCGGCGCGACCGGACACGGGAATCGAGACGAGAGTCATCGCAACGCAAGGGGATAAAGCCAGACTGCTCGAGCGTCAGGCTGGTCGCAAGGGATTGTTCACGGCGGAGATCGAGCGAGCGCTTGTCGCCCGAGATATCGATCTTGCGGTTCATAGCGCAAAAGATCTTCCGAGTGAAATGAACCCAGACGCAGAAATTGCCGCGGTTCTTCCTCGTGCGCCGGTGGATGATGTGCTGGTTTCGAAACATCCGCGCGGTTTCGCTTCGCTGCCGCACGGCGCTGTCATTGCCACAGGCAGTGTGAGAAGAAAGCGCCAGTTGCTTTGGAAACGCGCAGATCTCAAAGTTATCGATCTTCGCGGAAATGTTCCGACGCGGTTGCGCAAATTCGCAAACAACGATTGGGAGGCAATCGTGCTCGCATATTCGGGACTTGAGCGCCTCGGCCTGTCGCCCGCTCTTGGCGAAATCAGTTTCAACGGCAGCCAATTTTTCGTTGAAATCCTTCCACGCGAAATTTTTTTGCCTGCGGGCGGCCAGGGAATCATCGCGATTCAAGTTCGCGTCAATGATCAAAGCACGAAGGCGATCACCGACCTTGTGAATGATCGCGAGACGTTGCTTTGTTTGCGGGCAGAACGAGAGTTTCTGCGTCTGCTGCAGGGCGACTGCAATTGTCCGGTAGGTGTGCTGGCGACAATCAACAACGAAACGATGAAACTGAGGGGGCAATTATTTGGTGATGGATCAGCGGCACCACAAGAAGCTGAAGTGGAAGGCAGGTCCTATGAGGGCCAGCCTTTAGCGTTGCAATTGCTGAACGTATTACCAGCGTGAGCACGAGCAAGAGTGGCAGCGGAACTGTTTACCTGGTTGGCGCCGGACCGGGCGACCTCGGTTTGGTCACATTGCGCGCCAAGGAGTGCATCGAGAACGCGGATGTGATCGTTTACGATCATCTGGCGAATCCTGAGACGCTCGGCTGGGCACGAAACGACGCCGAAATTATTTACGTTGGCAAAACGCCTGGCGAATCGGGAATCAGCCAGAATGAAATTAATGCGTTGCTGATCGAGAAAGCGCGCGAAGGAAAGCAGGTCGTTCGGTTGAAGGGCGGAGATCCATTCGTGTTTGGTCGAGGCGCCGAGGAAGCGCAGGTAATCGCCGATGCAGATATCCCATTCGAAATTGTGCCCGGAGTCACCTCGTCCATCGCGGGGCCGGCGTATGCCGGCATTCCCATAACGCATCGAACGCACAATTCGCACGTCACGATCTTTACAGGACACGAAGATCCGGGGAAGACAGAAAGCGCAATCGATTACGCGGCACTGGCGAAACTTGGCGGGACCCAGGTCATGTTGATGGGCGTGGAACGCCTCGGATCAATCACGAGCGAAATGATGAAGCAGGGAGTGCGCGGCGATTTGCCAGTGGCGTTGATTCGCTGGGCGACTACCGGCCTGCAGGAAACGCTTACCGGCACACTCGCAGATATTGCTCAAAAGGCGGTGGCGAATGATTTCGCGGCACCTGCGGTAGCGGTATTTGGAGACGTTGTCGCGTTGCGAGACAAGCTCAATTGGTACGAAACACGGCCCCTGCTTGGGAAAAAAATTGTCGTTACACGAACAAGAAAACAAGCCAGCGTGTTAAGCGGGAAACTGCGGGCGCTGGGTGCTCACGTTATCGAACTGCCCACTATTCGAATCGAGCCGCCGAGCGATTTGCGCGAATTCGCAGAACTGGTGCAGGACGCGCACATTTACGACTGGATCGTGTTCACCAGCGCAAACGGTGTCGATGCGTTTTTCGATATTTTCTTCAAGCTATACGATGACGCGCGCGAGATCGGCGGCCCCCGGATTGCCGCAATCGGGCCGGCCACCGCACAACGGGTGAAAGACTTTCATCTCCACGTCGATCTTCAGCCCAAAGAATTCGTGGCCGAGGAGGTAGTGCGGGAGTTCAAAAATCAGGGAAGCATTGAAAACTTGAAGATCCTTTTGGTGCGCGCGGAAAAAGCGCGGGACGTGCTTCTGAAAGAGCTCTCGGCCTTCGGAGCGATCGTGGACGAAGCATTCGCTTATCGGACCGTGCCCGAGACGCGCGACACAAGCGGCGCACGCGGGCAACTGGCGAAGAACGGAGCCGATTTAATCACGTTCACCAGTTCTTCGACCGTGGAAAATTTTCTCGCCCTTGGCCTACCCTGGCCCAAAGGAATGCGAGTTGCCAGCATTGGTCCAATCACGTCGCAGACTGCGCGCGACAATGGTTTGAAGGTCGACGTCGAAGCCAAGCGACATGACGTCGACGGCCTAGTAAAGGCGATCGGCGAATTCTTTGCCGGAAAGCCTGCCGAGAAGAGTTAAAAAAGGTAAACCGCCACGACGAACATCGCTTCGTCGGGTTACCCTTTTACCTCCGTAACATTTTAACTTTTTACTGTGGCTTACGACGGATTGAATCGGAACTTGGTTCGGCCTCGCTTGGCGTTGGCTTTTGCTTTGCGGCGGTGCTTTTGCGAAGGCGTCTCGAAGGCGCGCAAACGGCGGACCTCCTCGAGAATGCCCTCGGCATCGAGCTTGTTCTTCAACCGCTTCAACGCGCGATCGACGGGCTCACCTTTGCGAACGATCACTTCT
>DASSFL010000408.1:0-6516 GCA_035694525.1 Candidatus Udaeobacter sp.
AGATCAACAACCGCGCGCTGCTTTACGCCACGGTGCGTTCGATCGCTCTCGATTTTATCCGTCGCGACAAACGCCGTGCCCGACGCGAAGCCACTGTTTTTGCCGGGTCCGATCCAACCGTCGAGCCGCAGTTTGAATGGGAAGATGAGGCGCAATCGGCGCTCGCTGCGGCAGTCAGCTGTTTGCCGCAGGACCAACGCGAGGTGCTCGTCTTGAAAATCTGGAACGAACTGACGTTTAGCGAGATCGCCGGTGCACTAGGCATTTCTCAAAATACCGCAGCGTCGCGATATCGATATGCCCTGGCCCACCTGAAGAAGAGCCTGCAACCCCAATGAACGATTTCTCCGAGCTTGAGAATGACCTGAAAGCGTTGCGACCAGCGCGGCCTTCGCCCGTACTTTTTGAGCGCATCGAGGAAGCGATGGTCGAGAATTGTAGAGCGTCCGCCGCGCCGGACGCCCGGCCAAGCGCGCACTGGCTTCAGCGTTTTACGGAAGCGCCTTTCAGGTTTGGTATCGGCCTCGCAGCAGCCGCAGCTGCGGTCGTCCTGTTAATCGCGCGAATCAACACCGATCAAACGCGAGACCAAAACACAGAAATCGCGCAAGTTTCACCTCCGTCTCAAACAAAACCGGTCCTGCCTTCCTTTTCTGGTAGAAGCGGCATTGCTGGGTCGATGTCGTCCAACAAATTCGTTTCGTCTGGCGCGACGCAGGTCGTCTATAATACTCGCGATGAGGGCCTGCAGTTTCCCGATGGCTCGAAGCAACCGTTGAGGCGCCTTCGTTATCAAACACAGGAGACATGGCAATGGCGTAATCCCTCAACTGGCGCATCGCTTCGAGTCTCTTACCCCAGCGAGGAGGTCGTCCTCATTCCCGTTTCCTGCCAATGATTTAACAAAACAAGACCATGAAAAGTAAACTCATCACCATCATCGCAACCGTTGCCTTCATGCCGATCGCAGCATTTGCGCAAACACCACCCGCGCCGCCGCAACCACCTGGTCAGCCGCATCCTCCACCGCCGGGTGGCCATGAAAACGCGCCCAAAGTTCCGGCGATATTTCTTGGCGTAGAAACATCGCAGGTGCCAACTGTGGTAAGCGAACAACTCGGCCTGTCTAAAGGCCTCGGATTAGTCGTCGAGTACGTTGTGCCCAATAGCCCCGCAGCGGTTGCTGGCATTCAACAAAACGATATTCTCAAAACGCTCAACGAACAGATTCTGATCGAACCGAGCCAATTGCGAAAGCTCCTGCAGACTTTCTCTGACGGCGCGGACGTGACGCTCACGATTTTGCGCAAGGGGCAGGAGCAGAAGATCACCGTCAAGCTCACAAAGAAAGAAAGACCGCAGCGTCATTCCCGGACGCCCGGGGACAAACACGAATCGCACTGGGATTTTGATGACACAGGTGACCTCGGTGAGCAGATGCAAGGTATGAAAGAACAGTTGCAAGAGCAACTCGGGGCACAACGCGGCATGATCCGTGGCGCAGTGATGAAAGCTCACGAGGCGGCAAGACAGGCGCGGGAAGATGCCCGCCGCGCAGCGCGGGAAATTCGCATTCTGAGTAAAGACAACGGCACACTCAAGGCAACGAGAATCGACCTCGGCCAGGCGCAAATCGTTTTCTCAGACGATAAAGGCGAGATAAAGCTGGAAAATGTGGATGGGAAAAAAATACTCACCGCGAAAGATACCCAGGGGAAATTGCTCTTTAGCGGACCGGTCGAGACCAAGGAGGATCGGGATAAAATGCCCGCCGATGTTCGGGAGCGTTATGAAAAATTGCAGCAAAATGACTTACCAACAGTCGCGCCCGAAACAGATGCCAATGCCGATGAAGAGGATGAGGACGATGACGATGGCGATGACGATGGCGATGACGATGCGACGCAATCGACCGACACGGTCTGCGCACCGCCGCGCTTTCAATGGTGCGTAATTCGAAGCGAAGCGTGGACCTCAATAACGAAAGCTTGAAGCAAGCAAGCTAAGCATTGACGTTTTTGAGGCGGAAGAGCAACTCCGTCGAGCGCCTTAACCTGGCCTGGCCGGCCGCTCGGCGGAGTTTCCTTTGAGGTGAATATTTTAATGGACCTTGTGGTTTTGGAGGGAACCCATTTGCCATCGGTCCGAGCCGGCGTGGCATTCAGGAGAAGCCGATCCACCTTTGATACGGTGGAACGCGTTGTCCTCAACGCGTTGGCGAATGAATCCGGCTTTGCCGCCTGGCTTTTGATTCGTGCCACTCGCACAGCGGCATTTTCCTTGCCGGGATGGAACCACGCGCTATAACCAGAGCGCGTAATGATGCGGGTCTTTTTGCTCACAGCGGTCATTGCGTTTTCGTCTCCGCTGCGTGCGCAAACGTCGTCGCCCTCGGCTTCTCCTTCTCTCGAGCAGCGCCTTGCCGACTTGGAAGCCTACGTGAATAATTCGGCGCGCGGCTCCGATTCGGCGAACGCGCCAGTAGCATCAAACATTTCCGGTCCCGGCCCTGCCAGCAACGCCTGGATGATGACCTGCGCGGCGCTGGTGCTTTTCATGACATTGCCAGGACTCGCGCTTTTTTACGGCGGTCTGGTTCGCGCCAAGAATGTTCTTTCCGTGCTGGCGCAGTGCCTCGGGATTGCAGGTTTGGTGACGATCCTCTGGTGGCTCGTCGGCTATTCCCTCGTTTTTTCTCGTGGCTCACCTTTCATTGGAGGATTGAAGTTTGCTTTTCTGCACGGAGTAGATGGGCGACCGAACGGTGATTATTCGTACTGGCTCTCGCAGAATGTCTTCGCGATGTATCAACTGATGTTTGCGATCATCACTCCCGCGTTGATCATCGGCGCAGTCGCTGAGCGGATGAAATTTGCGGCCGTGCTTGTTTTCGTCGGGGTATGGATGTTTGCGGTCTACTTCCCGATCGCGCACATGGTCTGGGGAATCGATGGGTGGATGAATGGAGTTTGGAACGCCCGGGCAAAAATCACTGCGATCGATTTTGCCGGCGGAACAGTCGTTCACATGACCTCGGGTTGGTCGGCGCTGGTTTTGTGTATTCTTCTTGGGCACAGGCTCGGATTTAAAAAAGAAATCATGGCGCCACACAGCATGGTGCTTTGCATGGTGGGAACCGGTTTGCTTTGGGTCGGCTGGTACGGTTTCAACGCGGGAAGCGCGCTTGCGCCTGATGGAATCGCCGCGAATGCGTTCATGAGCACGACGCTTGCCACTGCGGTGGCTTCGTTCACGTGGGCGATGCTCGAGTACGCGCTGCGCGGTAAACCGAGTGTCCTGGGATTTTGTTCCGGTGCTGTGGGCGGACTCGTGGTGATTACTCCGGCCTGCGGATATGTCGCTCCGAGCGGTGCAGTGATTATCGGAGTTGCAGCGGGAATCGTCCCATTTTTCGCCTGCACCAAATTGAAATCGTGGTTGGGCTACGACGATGCGCTAGATACTTTTGGCGTTCATGCAGTGGGCGGAACGCTCGGCGCGTTCCTCACCGGCTTCCTCGCGACTGCGAGCGTGAATCCAAATCTTTTGTTAAGCGCCGCCGGAGCGCCGAATCCGGCCACGCAAAACGGTCTTGCGAGGATTGTGGGGCACACGCTTTGGTTGGAACAATTAAAAGCAATTGGGATCACGATCGTGTTTGCGGTGGTCGGAAGCGCAATTATCGGTGCCATTGTCAGGGGGCTGATTGGCTTGCGTATTGCACCCGAGATCGAGCGGCAGGGCCTCGACATCAACGAACACGGCGAAGAAGGCTATATGACGACAGGTTGATATTTCTAAACGCCCAACCCACCTTCGCAAGGGGCTACTGGCGTGAGCAGGCGCTTAACGGCCGGATTTTAAAAAGCAAATGACGCAATGAAAACATCGTTAACCATCGCAATTTCTCTAACTTTAAGCGGAATTGCATCGGCTTACGAACCGGCCGAAAGCGTAGCGGAATCAAAAAAGGCTAACGACTTTTTCGAGAAATGCTGGGACGAGACGCTTTCACGCCATCCGGTGGACGAATCGTTTTATGGAATTAAGACGCATTACGATCAGCTGGAGGACTTGTCTGACGAGAAAGCCGCGGCCGATGAGAAGGTTTGGGAGCGCCAGCTGGCGGATTTGAAAAAGAACATCAAGTTCGAAGCGCTCGATGCGCAAACGCAGCTGAGTTACAAACTCTTCGAGCGCGAGGCGGCGCGCGAAGCGGAAGAATTCAAGTATCGCTTCGACATTTATCCGGTCAGTCAGATGCGTGGCGTCCATGCGCAGATGCCGACTTTCATGATCAACATCCACAAGATTGATGACGTGAAAGACGCGGAGGCCTACATCGCGCGGCTGCGCGCGTTTCCCAAGTTGTTCGATCAGTTGCTCGTAAATTTGAAGGCGCGCGAAGAGAAAGGAGTGGTAGTACCTCGCTTCGTTTTTCCGCTTGTCCTCGACGCCTGCCACAAGGTCATCCAGGGGAAACCGTTCGATTCCGGGCCTAACGACAGTCCGCTGCTGGCAGATTTCACGAAGAAAGTGACCGCCTTAAGCAAGGCGGACGGCGACACGCGCGAACGGCTGGTGGCCGATGCGACCAAGGCACTGAACGAATCGGTAAAACCTGCCTATGAAAACCTGATCGCTTTCTTGGAGGAGCAAGCCAAGCGCGCCACCGAAGACGACGGTGTCTGGAAGTTCAGGGATGGCGCGGAGTTTTACGAGTCCGCGCTGCATCGCACGACCACGACAAACATGAGTGCGAAAGAGATTCATGAAACCGGCCTGAAGGAAATGGCGCGCATCCAGGATGAGATGAACACGATCCGGGAGAAAGTCGGCTTCAAAGGCGATCTTCAGGCCTTCTTCAAGTTCATGCGCGAAGATCAGCAGTTTCGCCTCCCGAGTAACGAGCAGGGTCGCGCGAAATATATGGCCATGGCCACCGACATAATCGAGACGATGAAGAAGCGCCTCGACGAGCTTTTCGTGACGAAGCCGAAGGCCGATATCGTGGTGAAAGCAGTGGAAAGTTTTCGAGAAAAGTCGGCCGGCAAAGCTTTTTATCAGCAACCGGCGCCGGATGGAACGCGCCCCGGAATGTTTTACGTGAACCTGCGCAACATGCAGGACAATCCAACCTACGAACTTGAAGCGCTGGCCCATCATGAAGGCATTCCTGGCCATCATATGCAGATTGCTATCGCGCAGGAGCTAAACGGGATTCCGAAGTTTCGGAAATTTTCGCACGCCTACACCGCCTATACCGAAGGGTGGGGGCTCTACAGCGAGCTGACCCCGAAAGAGATCGGGCTCTATGCGGATCCTTACTCCGATTTCGGCCGCCTCTCGCTCGAGCTCTGGCGGGCCGGGCGTCTGGTGGTGGACACCGGGATTCATTCAAAACGTTGGACGCGCGAGCAGGCGATCGATTACCTGATCAGGAACACACCAAACACGCAGGCGGACTGTACCGACTCAATCAATCGCTACATCGTGATGCCGAGCCAGGCGACCGCTTACAAGGTCGGAATGCTGAAGATTCTCGAGCTGCGCGAGAAAGCGAAGAAGTCGTTAGGCGACAAGTTTGATATCCGGCAGTTCAATGAAGTGGTCTTGGGCAATGGCAGCGTCCCGCTCGATGTGTTGGAGGAGCTGGTCGATCGCTGGATTAAGTCGAAGCAGGCTGGCTAGCGTTAAGGGGTATGGATCGCGATACCGAACAGCTTAATCTCCTCGCGATTTTTCATTACGTTGTCGCTGGCCTCGCCGCGCTCTTCTCTTTTTTTCCGTTACTTTACACAACGGTCGGCGTCATCTTCATATTTGCCGCGCGTCACGGAACAGCGAAACCGGGCGAAGACTTGCCGCCTGAATTTCTTGGCTGGATTTTTGCTGTGCTCGGTGCGCTGTTGTTCTTAATCGGAATAGCAATGGCAATCTGTATTCTGATTGCCGGCCGATCTCTTGCGCTCCGCAAACGCTACTCGTTTATCCTCGTAATGGCTTGCATCGAATGCCTCTTCATTCCCTTTGGAACAATTCTCGGCGTGTTTACGATCGTTGTGCTTTCGCGCGAATCAGTGCGGGGATTGTTTGCGGCAACGCGAACGAACGGTTGAAGATCGTGGATCCATCGGTGATTTCATGACATCACAGATTGATCCGAAATCGTTTGCGGGCCGAGGGCGGCCGGCTCCAAGGGCGTACTTCGATAATCAACACGCCTGAGGCGTGGAGACGGCCTGCGCTCAGGCCGTTCTCTTGGTTATCACACAGCTGACAAATTCCAAAGAGCAGGGGGATCCAGTCGCTTCGTTTCCGGCTTGGACCCATTGGTCAGAACAGTTGGACACGAAACACTCAGCGCCCCGTTGCAGTCGATGTGCCGGATATGCTCTGCGGTCCCCCCGAATTTTGCATTTGTGCCCGATGCAGGTCCTCGGCGCTACCTTTCTTGACGTTCAAAGCGCCCGTGTCAGCGGTATCATTCTCGTCAACTTCGACCCAGCGACCGCC
>DASSFL010000409.1:0-1313 GCA_035694525.1 Candidatus Udaeobacter sp.
CAATCGCCGTGATCGGCATCGATATCGGCAAGAACTCGTTTCACGTGGTGGGGCACGATAAACGTGGTGCAATCATGCTTCGGCAGAAATGGTCGCGCGGGCAGGTGGAGGCACGGCTGGCCAACCTGCCGCCGTGTCTCATCGGCATGGAGGCTTGCGTCGGGGCGCATCATCTGAGCCGCAAGCTGCAGATGCTCGGACACGACGCTCGGCTGATGCCGGCGAAGTACGTGCGTCCCTATTCCAAGGGACAAAAGAATGACTTCCGCGACGCCGAGGCGATCACCGAGGCAGTCCAGCGCCCGACTATGAAGTTCGTCGCGACAAAGACGGCCGAGCAGCTCGATTTGCAGGCCTTGCACCGGGTGCGTGAGCGGTTGGTCACTCAGCGCACTGGCATCATCAATCAGATCCGCGCGTTCTTGTTGGAGCGGGGCGTTGCCGTGCGTCAGGGCTTACGCTTCTTGCGCGCCGAGTTGCCACGCATTCTCGCCGCACCTTGCGATGCTCTGTCACCGCGCATGTTGCGCGTCATCGAGGACCTGGCCGGTGACTGGCGCCGGCTCGATGAGCGCATCGAGGGCCTATCCAGCGAGATCGAAGCGCTGGCACGGCAAGATAAGGGCTGCGAGCGGCTGATGACCGTGCCCGGCATTGGGCCGATCATCTCGAGTGCTATGGTAGCCGCGATCGGCACTGGAGATGCGTTCTCGAAAGGCCGCGACTTCGGCGCGTGGCTTGGGCTGGTACCGAAACAAATCTCGACCGGAGACCGAACAATCCTCGGCAGCATATCGAAACGAGGCAATCGCTATCTGCGCGCCCTGTTTGTCCAGGCGGCCTGGGTCGTGTTGGTCAAGGTCGGGCAAAAGCATTGGGAGCGCTATGGGCTCAAGTCATGGATCGAAGCAGCGAAGAAGCGACTGCATCACAACGTCCTCGCCATCGCGCTCGCCAACAAGCTCGCCCGCATTGCTTGGAGCGTCCTGGCTCATGGGCGAACCTTCGAGGCCAGTAAGATGCAGGCCGCGTGATTTCAACGCGAATTGTCGAAACGCCTTACCTGCCGAGGTCTGCGAGAGGATTAGAAACGAGATGGAGGACCGGTCTTCCCGGCGCATGCGAACACTGGTGACCCGAATGGCCCCATTGAGGCCTATCCGCTAATGAGCTCGCACGCGCGCTGATATCCATGATGGCCAGGAGCACCAAAAGCTCCAATCAAAGGCCGGATACATTGATGCATGACCGCACATCCGCCAACTCGATGAAAGTTCTCTTGCAACGCACGGCCGGACCATACATTCGGGTCA
>DASSFL010000410.1:0-9561 GCA_035694525.1 Candidatus Udaeobacter sp.
GCCTGCGCCCGCCTGCGCCGCTCCCATGATTCCATCGCCGCCACCGGTGACCACCATGAAATCGTGCGCCACCATCTCACGCGCGAATTCCTTCGCGACGTCGTACACCGGTGAATCGACTGGAGTGCGGGCCGATCCAAAAACGGCGACTTTGCGCAAATGCTGAAATGGCGCGAAGACCTTCGCCGCATTACGCATTTCTTTTATCGAACGATTGATCAATTTGAGATCCGCCACGCTCATGTGATCGCGGGCTATCTTTAACGCGGTCACGATCATTTCCTCGATCAGTTCGGGAGATTCGCTGGCGTCCCACTCGCGAACCAGTTGCCGCACGCGCGCATCAAACGGCGGCTCAACGCTCCATTGTCGCCGCGTTGGCTGATCGTGAATTGCGCCCCCTGTAAAATCTTCTTCCATGATCAAAATGTACTCGCAGTCGCGGCAGCATGCATGTTTAAGGATGGAGGCGACCGCCCTTCGCGGCGCCACGGCCACCTCCGGCGTGGCAAGCACGTTTGCAATCAGGCCGAAATCAGGTCGCTCAAAATCTCCCGCATGTGCCGGATGGGCAACGAATAATGACCGGCGTTATCAATGAACCGCGCTCTGCAGTTGGGCAATCGCTTTGCGACTTCTTCCGCGAAGCGAACTGAGAAAGCCCGGTCCTGGGTTCCATGCCAAAGGCGAACCGGAACGTGCACATCTTCAAGACAAAATCCCCATGGCTGCGCGTAAATCTGCGCGTCCGCCATTACGCCTTCAGCTGAGCCACGCCAGGCGCGGCGCTGGCTTTCAAAGATGGCTTCGAACGCGGCTGCATCCCGCAGACTTTCAGCATCGCATGGTCGCAACATCAACATCTTCAAAAGTAACGGCCGAAGGCGGACAGGCGGCCGCAATGCAAGAATCGGCCGCGCCATACAAAACAACCTCCGCAAAAGTTGCGGTCGCGATCGATGAAGCGCCAGCATCCAGCGGTAAAGTGGCAGCAACCCCTTGGCATCTTCGAGTTCGGCCATAGGGATCGCGCCGCAGACGATTGCAATTGCCCGGACGTGGTTTGGCATTGCTGTGGCCGTTGCGTATGCGTAGGGGGCGCCACCAGAAATTGCGAGCATCCGAAATTGCCCGATACCCAGATGGTCAAGCAGCCGTTCTACAACGTGCGGCCAATCGCCCAATTTTCGATCGCGCTGCAGACTCGATCTGCTGATGCCCGGCCGGTCAGGTGAAATGATACGGACGCCAAGTTCTTGGGCCGGTTCGTCTGTAAGTCGCGCCATGGTGCGTGAGCTCGGCCAGCCGTGACAAAATACCGCCGGCACTCCATTTGCATCGCCGTATTCTTGAAACGCAACGGCAGCACCGCCCGGTAGTTGAACCAAATCTTCCTTCGTCATCTTAAAAGAGGGCCAGGTCTTTTTTTAGCGCTTGTATTGCAAGCCTCCAATCTGTAAGGCACACTATAGTGTGAACAAGGCGTCGGGGCCTTTGCATCATTGGTTATGAACGATTACTCACAACCCCCCGCGGGAAAAATCTCGGTGCACGGCAACGGGCTGGGCGCACCGTCGCCTGAAGAGGTGGAAAGACGCGCCAGGGAAATTGCGATGATCGATGAGCGTAACCCCAACGAATTTACCGAAGCGGACTGGAGACAGGCTCGCCACGAATTGATGGGAGCGGAAAATAACACGCCGCCGGAAGAGACCCCGGACAATGCCGATCTTACGGAAGAGTGGAGTGTGGTAGCCAGCTCCAAGGGCCACCGCATGCCGCGGCCCGGTATCGAGGAAGAGGAAACCGTGGGCGAGCATTGCGTGATCGACGGTCTCGAGGAAGCGACTCACGACCAGATGCTCGAAGCGCGCCGAGAAGAGCTCGAACAAGAGGGAGAAATTCTTTGAGTACAGTTTCAGCCGAAGCCGCCACCCGCACGGTGGCGGCCAAATCAGTTCATTTTCATCCTGGCTCAGCGCGTGTTGAGCACTTGCTCGCTCGTTTTCATCAAATCAGAGACTTCACCGATAGTCTGTGCGCGGGTCTCGAGCCGGAAGATTATGTGGTGCAATCGATGCCCGACGTAAGTCCGACAAAGTGGCACCTCGCGCATACGACGTGGTTTTTCGAAACGTTTATCCTCAAGAAGTTCAGTCCTGGTTATCGTTCCGAAATCCCGGAGTACGCTTATCTGTTCAATTCATACTACAACGCCGCCGGCGACATGCACCGGCGCGATCTACGCGGATTAATTTCACGCCCGACGGTGAGGGAGGCAAAACGTTATCGCGCATCGATCGATTCGCATATTGACGATCTACTTTCCGGCGCGGACGAAAAGCTGCTTGGTGAAATCGAACCGATCTTGGTTCTCGGCTTTCATCATGAACAACAACATCAGGAATTGCTAGTCACCGATATCAAACACGTGTTTGCGCAGAACCCGCTTTACCCGGTGTTTCGTGAGGCGAAAACTGGAGGGCGGAGCTCTGCGACGCCGGGCTCACAGAGTTCGCCACTCCAATTCGTCGATTTCGACGAAGCAACCGTTGAGATTGGCCATGACGGTCGAGGATTCGCCTATGATAACGAGGAGCCGCGGCATCGAGCGCTGGTTCCCGAATTTTCGCTCGCTGCACGGCCGGTAACAAACGGCGAGTACCTGGCATTCATCGAAGACAATGGTTACACGCGCCCGGAATTCTGGTTGTCACTCGGATGGATGACCGTAAACGAATCCGCCTCAGGCGGATGGCATGCGCCGCTTTATTGGACGAAACGGGAAGGCGCCTGGTGGAACTTTACTTTATCAGGGTTTCGCCCGATCGATGAATCCGAGCCTGTGACGCACGTGAGTTATTTCGAAGCTGACGCGTATGCGAACTGGGCGGGCGCACGACTGCCGACTGAGTTTGAATGGGAGCGCGCTGCGGTGGATTACCCGATCGAAGGAAACTTTGTCGAGGACGAAAAATTTCACCCACGCGCACTAGCCACCTCGGGAGACGATAGACGCCTTCACCAAATGTTTGGCGATGTTTGGGAATGGACCCGCAGCGCTTACTCGCCTTATCCAGGTTATCGGGCGGCGCCGGGCGCACTGGGCGAATACAACGGCAAGTTCATGTGCAACCAGTATGTTTTACGCGGCGGCTCCTGCGCCACTTCGCGCAGTCATATTCGCCGAACTTATCGCAATTTTTTCCAACCGGAAAAACGCTGGCAGTTTACAGGGATCAGACTCGCACGCGATCCACAATGAATCTGTAAGGCGCGACCGTCGGGCACGCGCCGAACGATAATGCCATAATGACTGCCCACCCACTAACGGCCTTACAACCTGCTTCTGCGCCTCCTCCGGCAACTTCTGATTTGCGGTCGGACGTGATCGCCGGCCTTTCTTCCGATCCACGCGCGCTCCCCTGCAAGTATTTCTACGATGAGCGCGGCGCGGCGTTGTTCCAGAAAATCTGTGAACTGCCGGAGTATTACGTCACCCGCACCGAGATCGATATTCTGAGTAGACATCATGCCGAAATCGCGTCGCAAATTGGGCCGGATGTCGAGCTTATCGGGCTTGGTACTGGCGCGGGTACCAAGACGCGGATTCTCATCAAAGCGCTCGAAAAGCCCGCTGCTTATATCCCGGTCGATATCTCTGAGAAGCAACTGCGGAAATCGACTGCGTCTTTCCAAAAAATTTTCCCCAAGTTGGAAATTCTGCCTGTGTGCGCCGATTACTTGCAGCCCGTCGTGTTGCCTTCACCGCGTCACAAGCCGGCACGCAACGTTGTTTATTTTCCCGGATCAACCATTGGCAATTTCGAGCCGAATGAAGCGCTGGAGTTTTTGCGTCGCATTGCCAATGTTTCCGGCCGAGGCGGAGGCCTGCTGATCGGCGTCGATTTGCAGAAGGATCAAAATGTGATCGAAGCTGCCTACAACGACAAAGACGGCGTCACGGCACAATTCAATTTGAATTTACTGGCGCACATCAATCGCGAGATCGGTGCAAATTTCGACCTAAGCCGGTGGCAACACTGTGCTATTTACAACTCTAAGGCAGGCCGGATCGAGATGTATTTGATCAGCGCGACCGATCAGACGGTCCGCATACAGGATCAACAGTTTCATTTCCGCGCCGGTGAAAAAATTCTGACCGAGCATTCCTACAAACACACACCTGAAGGTTTCATCGCGCTGGCTGGCCAGGCGGGATTTGATTTCGTCAAATTCTGGACTGACGACGCGCGTTTGTTTGGCGTATTTTATTTTGTAATCGCGACGTGAGGCAGACAATCTTGTCTGCCCGCTCGCGCATTTGCGGACTAAGAACTTGCAGGCAGGATTGCCTGCATCACTACCGCAATGAGCGACCTCGTTAAACTCGCCGATGTGAGCAAGCGCTACGCGGACGCAACCGCGTTGCATGCGACTAATCTCTCCATCGAACGCGGCAAGACCACGATTCTCATTGGGCCTAGTGGCTGCGGAAAATCAACCTTGCTACGATTGATCATTCGGTTGATTGAGCCCGACTCTGGGTCGATCGAGTTCAACGGCGAACCGATCACAGCCGATACGATCGGTGCTCTTCGCCGACGAATTGGATACGTAATCCAGGAGGGCGGTTTGTTCCCGCATTTGACTGCGCGCGCCAATGTTCTGTTGATGGCACGCCACATCGGGAAATCCGAGGATGAAATGCGGAACAGACTCGCCGACTTGTGCGATCTGACGAGATTCTCCGTCAATTTGCTCCCGCGATATCCTGTCGAACTTTCCGGAGGTCAACGGCAACGGGTAGGGTTGATGCGCGCATTAATGCTTTCACCGGAGCTTCTGTTACTCGATGAGCCGCTCGGCGCGCTGGACCCGCTGGTGCGGGCTGCTTTGCAGAAGGATCTTAAGGAAATTTTTGCGCGGTTACAGCAGACGGCGCTCTTCGTCACCCATGATTTGGCTGAGGCGATCTATTTTGGCGATGAAATCGTGCTCATGAATGATGGCCGAGTCGTCCAAAAAGGCTCAGTCACTGATCTGCGTGAGAAACCAGCTGACCCTTTCGTGTCAGAATTCATCAACGCACAACGCGGAGTCACCCTAACATGAACGCGCTCCGCGCCACGCTGATAGGGCGCGACCGGTCCCAGCCGGACGGGCATATGGCGCGCCGCGCACAGACCGGCGCTCTCTTACCGGTATTTTTAATCCTCGTCGCAGCAGTTTCCCCGGCATCAGCAAACCCGATCGTCATCGGCTCAAAGAAATTCACCGAATCCTATGTTCTGGGCGAAATCGCCCAGCACGCGTTAAACAATGCGGGCGTTGCGGCGGAGCATCGCCAGGGAATGGGCGGCACGATCATCCTTTGGCAAGCGCTGCGCGGTGGGCAAATCGATGCCTACCCGGAATACACAGGAACAATCGCGCAAGAAATCCTAAGAAACAGTCATCAACCATCGTTTCAGGAAATCCGAGACGCGCTGGGAAAATTCGGCGTTGGCATGACGGAGCCTCTTGGGTTCAACAACACTTACGCACTGGTCATGCGGCGCAGCGAAGCACAACGACTGGGCGTTCGCACAATCGGCGATCTGCGAAAGCATCCGGAGCTTAAGATGGGGCTCACCCATGAATTTCTTGACCGCCAGGACGGCTGGCGCCCGTTGCGCGAGCGCTACGGGCTTTCTCAACAGAGTGTCATTGGGATCGATCATGCACTCGGTTATGCCGCACTGGCCAACGGCTCAATTGACGTAAAGGACGCTTATTCGACCGATGCAAAGATTGAAGAAAACGATCTGGTGGTTCTCGAAGACGATCTTCGGTTTTTCCCAAAGTATGACGCCGTCTTCTTGTTTCGATCGTCCACGTCCCCCGATGCAATCAGTGCATTGCGCCGGCTCGAAGGAACGCTGGACGAAAAACGCATGATTCACCTGAATATGGAGGCAGAGCGCACGAAAAATTACACCTTCGCCGCAAACTTGTACTTTGAAGACGGCGGAAGGTCGGCGAACTCCGTAGGCGAATCCTTTCCGCACAAGCTTGCGCGCTGGACGCTGCGCCATCTCGAGCTCGCAGGCTTTTCGCTGTTGCTTTCAGTGATCGTCGGAATTCCGCTTGGCATTGTTGCCAGCCGCGGTGGAGTCATTGGTCAGGGAATTCTTGGCTTTGCCAGCATTGTGCAAACGATCCCGTCTCTCGCCCTGCTGGCATTGCTTGTCCCTGTTCCTTTTTTCGGGATCAGTGTTCGTACTGCGATCACTGCCTTGTTCCTTTATGGGTTATTGCCGATCGTGCGGAACACTGCGAGCGGCTTGCAGGATATTCCGCGATCGTTACGAGAGTCCGCTGTTGCGCTGGGGCTGAGCCCATTCACCCGGCTCTGGGAGATTTATCTGCCAATGGCATCGCGCTCGATTCTCTCGGGAATCAAAACCAGCGCGGTAATCAATATCGGCACCGCAACGCTGGCGGCATTGATCGGTGCCGGAGGTTTGGGGGAGCCGATTCTGAGTGGCCTAAACTTGAACGATCACGTCACAATTCTGGAGGGCGCAATTCCTGCGGCGTTGCTGGCTTTGCTTGTGCAATGGTTCTTCGACGTCCTTGATCGCGTTCTGATTCCCAAAGGCCTGCGATTGTAATGACGCAATCAATGTGGAGGGCGGACGTCTGCGACGCCGGGCTCACGGAGTTCACCCCTCCATTAGCTGTAAACGCGATGTAGGGTAGGGATATGCCAATTGCTTCGATCAATCCGGCAACAGGTCAAAAGCTGAAGGAATTTTCTCCGTTCGACGATGCCGAAATCGAGAAACGTCTGATGCGCGCCGAGAACGCGTCCGGGAAATATCGTCGAACTGCCTTTAGCCAGCGCTCGGAACTTATGGCGGCCACGGCCGAGTTGTTATTGCTGGAAAAAGACAGGCTTGCAGAAACCATCACACTCGAAATGGGAAAGTTGTTCACGGCATCCGTAGACGAAGTCCTGAGATGTGCACGCGGCTGCCGATTTTACGCCGAGAACGCGGAGCGGTTCCTTGAGGACGAGCCTGCACAAACTGACGCGGCCCGCAGTTATGTCCGTTATGAACCCCTGGGACCGGTCCTCGCCATCATGCCATGGAATTTCCCGTTCTGGCAAGTGTTTCGATTTGCCGCGCCAGCGTTAATGGCTGGAAACGCCGGTTTGCTGAAGCATGCGTCAAATGTGCCGCAGTGCGCGCTTGCCATTGAACAAATATTTTGCCGCGCAGGATTCCATGATGGTGTTTTCCAAACGCTCCTCATCGAACCAGAGCAGGTCGAAAAGATGATTGTCGACCCGCGTGTGAAAGCCGTGACTTTAACAGGCAGCGAAAAAGCCGGAAGCGCCGTGGCAAGCACGGCCGCGCGTCAGATCAAAAAAAGTGTGCTCGAGCTCGGCGGCAGCGATGCATTTATCGTGATGCCAAGCGCGGATTTCGAAAGCGCGTTGAGCACCGCGGTCAAAGCCCGCACCATCAACACCGGACAATCATGCATCGCAGCAAAGCGATTCTTCATTGCAGACGAAATCTACGACGAGTTTCTCGACCAGTTTGTGGATAGGATGCGCGCATTGAAAATTGGCGATCCCATGGATCCAGCTACTCAAATTGGGCCTCTCGCGACGGAACAAATTCTGGAAGGCGTGCACAATCAGGTCCAAAAATCGATTGCGGCAGGCGCAAAATTATTGACGGGCGGAAATCGGATTCATGGCCCTGGATTCTTCTATGAACCAACTGTCCTCGTCGATGTGCCAAGGGAATCGCCTGCTTACCGCGAAGAGGTTTTTGGTCCCGTCGCATCCATTTTTCGGGTAGGCGATGCAGATGGAGCTGTTGAGATGGCAAACGACAGTTCATTTGGTCTCGGTGCCAGCGCATGGACGAATAATCCCGAGGAACAAGAGCTCTTCACTTCTGACCTGGAGACTGGAATGGTTTTCATTAACGCCATGGTCGCCTCCGATCCGCGTTTGCCGTTCGGCGGTGTGAAACGTTCCGGCTTTGGACGCGAACTCGGCGCCGCCGGGACTCGCGAGTTCACAAACACAAAGACAATTTGGATTTCCTGAGAAATAGAGCTCGAATCGACGATTCACCAACTCCAGGAAACGCCACCGTAAAAGGAGCGCCCGTCACCAGGATGAAAAATTTCGGGATTCGGTTCCGTGCGCGCGTCAGCGATCACATCGATGGAGGCCGCATAGTGCTGATTTATCAGATTCCTGCAATCGATAAAGACTGAGAACCCGTTGGTCCGTCGAAATCCCGCACGGAAACCAAGCAGCACATAACTGTCCGCAAAAAGCGTGTTCGCCTCATCAACTGGATAACGCGAGAGGTTACACTGCAGGTTCGGGCCGGCATAGAAACCAGACGGGCTTTGGTAAAGCAATTGCGCTTCGTAAACATGAACCGGGATTCCCGGGAGGCGATTGTCGCCGTAAACAGCGTTCTGATCGAAATGGAAATCGTTGAGCGTGTAGCTCTGATCGAGTGACAAACGATCGCCTGCGCGATCCGACTGCTTTGGCACCAGGATATCCCGAAGCAACTCAACTTCCAGGCTTGCCTCGATTCCTTGATGATTTGTGCGCGGCACGTTCCTGGTGCCAATATCGTTCCCGAAGGCGTCATTGATCTCGAGCAATTCATTGCGAAACCATGAGCGATAAAGCGACAACTCCCACTCAAACCGCGAATACTCTCCTCGAGTTCCGACTTCGATGGTCCAGGCATGTTGCGGCGACAGCGGCGTGTAAACAACGCTGGAATTCGGACCTTCATCAAAATCGACCAGATTGTCCAAGGAAGGCGGTTGCCAACTGCGACTGAAATTCACAAATGCCTGTGTCTGGCGATTGATCTCGTAAATCGCGCCCAGCTTGGGATTGAATCCCCAGAAATTTTGCCGATTTGATTGATTTCCTGCCTCGTCGGTGAAGAACTCATCCTTGAAATGACGCTCCGCGAAAATCGCCTGCGCTCCGGCGAGGATCGATAACCGCGGTGTGAGATACAACTGGTCCTCAAGATAGGCTGGAACATTTATCGAACTGCCTATGCTTTGCGCAGTCGTTGCTCCTGTGTGTCCGAAAATATTTTCGTAATTTTGAGTCGGCTCGATTTCGTACTGTGGGTTCAGACCAATTGTAAGAATATTTCGTCGCCCAAAGAGTTCGTGACGGCTAACGAAATTTAGGGTCCCGCCAAAATTGTCCGAATAAAACTGCTCGATCCCTTGCCGAAAATCCGGCGAAAAGAATCCGCGGTTCTCAATATCGTGATGGAACCAGTACGCACCGACATCAAGCTCAATCTCTTCAGTTCGAATGCTTAGCTTGTCCGCCAGGCGAACGTTCGACAAGTCCTTGTTCCAATCCTGGGCTATCGCGAGGGGATTAGCCTGTGAGGGATCGTCTTCCATTTCTGACTTGGTCAAACCGCCAGGCAGATTCCGATTGGTCCGGTCCAGCGTAAGATAAAATCGATTTTCCACTTGGTCGTTAAACTTGTAACC
>DASSFL010000411.1:0-18238 GCA_035694525.1 Candidatus Udaeobacter sp.
TTCGGCCGCCCAAAAGCGCTGCGTCACGGTCGCGCGCGCGAAAGCGGTAAAAAATGTCTGACTGAGAATTGCGCAGATTGGCAATAGGAAAATCGCAAAAACGAATTTTACCCAACGCGTCGGCACTGTGAGAGGATCCGATACCGGAACAAGTGTCCGCGCCCGTGCGACGTTGCGCACAACTTTGCGGCTGCGCCTGGAATTGCGCTTCCCGCGATTGTTTGTCGATCTTTTCTTCCTTGCAGCCAAAGTGCCCGCAGATTACGCAGACGCTGCAGACTTGGGAAAGAGAGAAATTCCACCCGCTACTCTTGCGCTTGATCGTTAAAAACTGAGCAAGAGAAAGCGAAAGAGTACGAGCAAGAGTCCGGCGCTAGATTCGCCTTAACGCGATCATGCGCGGCCCATGTAGGCGCCGGTGCGGGTGTCGATCTTGATTGTTTCGCCTTCCTTGATGAAGAGCGGGACGTTAATTGTCATGCCGGTTTCCAAGGTCGCCGGCTTCGTCACATTGCTCGCCGTGTCGCCGCGCAATCCCTCCGCGGATTCGGTCACCTTCAGACTCACCGAGGCGGGCAGTTCGACCTCCACCGGCTTGCCCTCTGCGTAGAGGACTTGCACGGAAAGATTTTCCACCAGGTAATCTTTGGCGTCGCCGATCAAGTTTTCCTGCAGAGTGATGGTGTCGTACGTTTCCGGATCCATGAAATGGTATCCGTTGCGGTCCTTGTAACTGAATTCGAGTTGCTTTCGCTCAATCTCGACCAACTCCACCTTGTCGGTCGAACCGAAGCGGACGTCAGCGCTTTTGCCCGTGTTGATGTAGCGGATGATCGCCTGGACGAAAGCGCGCAAATTTCCGGGGGTGCGATGATGAACTTCGAGCACAATTGCGGCGTTGCCATTGTATTTTATGGCCATTCCTCTGCGAAGATCGTTGGCTGCAGGCATGGTGAATGAGGTGATTCTTTAAAAAGCTAAAAGGTTACAAGACTACAGTTGAAACCTAAATGGGGGACGCCGAGTTTACACGCGCTGGGTGATTTTGCAATTGTAGGGCAGGCGCATCGCCTGCCGCGGCAACGGACCCGGTTGCCCTACAGTAACTTGAGCCGCGTCAGATCCTGCGAATCAACAATGCCCACCGGCACGCTGTCGTCATCGACGACGACCAGGTCGTCGATACGGTGACGTTCGAGGAGATTAAGAACCTCAACGGCTAGTTTATCTTTATGCACCGTCACAGGATTCAATGTCATTAGATCCGCGACCAGTCGTTCGCCGATCTTTGAATCGAATTGAAAATGCCGCACGAAATCGCCATGGGTAAAAATACCGAGTAATTTCTGATTTTCGTCGGTTACAACGGCAGCGCCGGCACGCACGCCAGTCATAGTCTTTAGCACGTCACGCACGGATGTATCCGTAGAAACAATTGCCATGGCTTCACGTGGTCGCATGACCTGGTGCACACGGATCAGCATGCTGCGCCCGATCATTCCACCAGGATGAAACTTCGCAAAATCCTCCTTGTTGAATCCGCGCGATTCGAGCAAAACCATCGCCAGGGCGTCGCCCAGTGCCAGCATCACTGTGGTGCTCGACGTCGGTGCAAGATTTAGCGGACACGCTTCCTGCTCGATGTTCACGTCGAGAAACAGATGCGCGTTCTGCGCAAGCGTTGATTTCGGATCGCCGCATATGGCAATGATCCGCACTTGAAAGCGGGCAATCGCCGGCAGAATCCGGACCATTTCTTCCGTCTCCCCGCTTGCGCTCAAAGCCAGCACCAGGTCGCCATCGGCAATTACGCCGAGGTCGCCATGCAACGCGTTCGAAGAATCGAGCACCACGGCCGGCGACCCGGTGCTGGTAAGCGTGGCCGCGATCTTTGCCCCGATATGTCCGGACTTACCGACTCCGACTACAACGACTTTGCCCCGCGCATCGACCGTCTCCCTGATCAGTTCAACGGCTCGACAGAAATTTTCGCCCAGACGCTCCCGCAACCGCTTGAGCTCAAAAATTTCTATGTCCAGGACGCGTCCGGCCTTTTCAAGGTAGTCCATCGGAGTATATAATGTGGGCAGGCACTGTGACGGGCAAGAGAACTTGCGCGCCTCGAACGAAAGGAAAACATGAAAACATTAATCATCGCAGTCATGGCCGCGCTCGTTACAACTGCGTGGGCACAAGAATTCAGAGCACCAATTGGCCCGCAAAAACCAGTGCGAGCAATGCCTACGCCGCCGCCGATCTCAGAACGTCCCGCAGTCGAGGGAGTAATTCCGCGAGGATTTAGCGGCACCCGTAACCCGTTTCAAATGCTCAATCCCTGGGCACCGGCACGCTACGGCACATGGGTAGACAGCACCTCTTTCGATCCGAACCACCCCGGGAAATGGAACGGGATTAAGCTGTTCGAAATTGTGTTTTGATTTTGGAAGGTGAGCGCACGCGACGCGCGCGCGCTGCTCAAAAAGACGCGTCGGATCTGATATCGGGGTTATTGTTCGTGACGGGCGATTTGCGGCCCCGGCTTGCCGCTTGGTTAGCCATTTTGGAGTTTAGTTGCGTGATGTTGGTCTGTTGTTTCCCGACTTTCTTGTGCTCTTTAAGGAACTCGTTAAGCAACATTGCGTTCACTGCATCGTAGCTCGAAACCTGTCGCTCGGACACGCCGGCGTCTGAAAGCAGTCCTGGCCAGTCTCGGGCTGCAGTTGCCGGTTTTACTACGACGCAGCTCTGTGCGTTATATCGGAT
The DNA here is from genome assembly GCA_035694525.1 of Candidatus Udaeobacter sp. Classification (GTDB taxonomy): domain Bacteria; phylum Verrucomicrobiota; class Verrucomicrobiia; order Chthoniobacterales; family UBA10450; genus Udaeobacter. Next base: position 2,764 of record DASSFL010000411.1, read on the forward strand.
GGTCGCGAACTTTACGGCGAATTCGCGGGTCTGATTGCCTGAGCTCGGATGGTCTGACGAGCGCGTTTACAATTTGCCTTTCCGCCTCAGGGCCGCCGCGTGAAAGGCTCTCGGCGGGTTCGCGCTCCCCTTGAGCGAACTGGGCAAAAAACTTCGCCAACTGCGAACGCACCGCCTGAAACGAGAGATGCTCTAACGCGCGCTGCCCGGATTCAGCCACAATCGCGCCGCGTAAACCAGTGTTCTTCAATAAATCCAGCGCCATCGAAGCAATCTCCATGATCGTTCGGCCCTCGCCGCAAGTTTTTGAAAATGCGATTCGCTCAATCGCACCGTCGCCACCGACACAGGAAACTCGACAAAGGAGAGCGTCACCTGCTACCTGCCCGGGGACGTGACTGCGATCCAGTTGCAGCACGATCTTATGCCGCGCCACAACACGTAGATAATCCGGATACGATTTCCACTTCTCAACTACACGCAGTTTTTTCTCCGGAATTTTCAGTTCGGCAAGCAAATGTCGCCCTTTATATCCATCCAGATTAACGACCGTGACCGTTTCACCCGTCGCGTCACAAAGCTGACGTGCGACCAGCAACGCTGCGAAATGATTACGCGATGGCACGTCCCATTCGCGCGTGCCAACAAAGATTCCAGATTGCTCGTCCGGGGGCAGACAGAAATTCCATCTCTGGTCTTCGACAGGATAAGGCGTGGGAATAAATGCCACTGGCCTGAGGCTCCGGCGAGCGCTCTGAAAGATCTCCGCAGCTTCCGGAGTCGTAGCGATGCATCCATCCGCTTGAGCGATTATTTTCATGAAGCGCGATAACCTGGCGCGGTCGCATAACTGTTGCGCGATTTGATGGAGCCCGGTCTCCTTTAACGAAACAACGACGGTGCGACCGTGTTTCTTTAGATCGGCCAATGCGCGCTCGGAAGCGCGAAAATCGCCGCGCAGGAGCAGAAGAACCGGTGTGTTCTCTGCGATGGCGCGACGCGTATTATGGTGAAAAACTCCCTGCGTACAGGCCGCGAAGGCATGGAAGTTGATCGGTGGATGCGCACTTTCGCCCGGCGCAGGCAGGTCGCTGAACTCCTGTTCTGCATCGTGCCCCCTTGGATTGAGAACCGTCAAGCGAAAGTGTCCAGCGTCGTGAGACGTCATGATTTATAGTCGGTTCCGAAGATCAGTGACCTAAAAGAAACCGAAATCATTCGTCACTCGGAGCCGGCGTGGCCGGTTTCAAGAGAGTCTCATCCTCGTTTTCGTGGTCCAGAGGTTTGACTGGGATGGCGCGCCGGATTTCGACCGGTTTCTTATCCTGCGGTTGGACTGGAATTGCTTTTCTGATCTCTGGAGCGGATTCGGCTGTTTGAGTACCGGCCCCGCTTCCGCTGACGATCGCTGTTTTCACTGCGCTGTCTGCTGCTCCGGCCACGCTGTCGGGCTTTGGACTTGCGGCTGTTTCCGCTGCTGGCTGCGGCGCAGGCTCAGGTTTCAACGTTGGCTTTAGAGAATTGTAAGGATCCTTGTCGGTCAATAACGTTGGATTTTTTACGGCGATTGGCGTGACCTCACTCACGTTCACGGCCAACGCAGCGCGCGGCAAATCGCTCGAAGAAAAGAAGCGTGCGAGACGAGCGCGCGGCTCACCGTGGATATTGCAAGGCTCGGTTGGAACCTGCGATTGCGTGCCAATCTCCATGTAAGTGGTGCGTCGCTGAACCGTGTCGCCATTCGCGGTTTTAACGGCATCATAACACTTGTCGGTGGCAAGCAGTCCGGACTTCGAACAAATCTCAACCTGCTTCAGTCCACCTGACGCGGATGTGGGCTGCTTGATTTCCTGCGGTGGATAGTGGTCAGCGGCGGCATTCATGATGTCCACCCAAACAGGCAGCGCCAGCTCGCGTCCAAACGCGCCGCGATAAATCTTTTGCGGCTTATCGAAGCCCGCCCAAACAGCGCAGGTGAAATTAGAATCATATCCTGCAAACAGCGCGTCGGTAAAATCGTAGGCGGTGCCGGTTTTACCTGCAGCGGGAATTTTCTTCAGGCCAAACTGTGTGAAGGCAGCTTTTCCTGTCCCTGATTCAAGCGCGTCGGCGAGGCAGGAATTCACTTCGTAGGCAGTTTCAGGTTTGGTGACGAGCTTCCGGATACTCTCCCGTTTCGCGTCCCAAACCAGAGTTCCGTCCTTTTCCTCGATCCGCTCCAATATGTGCGACACGTTCGGTCGCCAGCCGCCGTTTGGGAATATCGTATACGCTAACGCGAGCTCAGCCAAAGTGACCTCGCTGGTCCCGAGAAACGTGGCTGGATAAGGACGAAGCGGAGAATGAATGCCTGCGGCAGCGCAAAGCTGCAGCACTGCATCAACTCCCGCGTCCATTCCAATTCGGACAGTTGCGCCATTTTTTGATTTCGCCAGAGCCTGTCTGGCCGTCATCGCGCCTTCGTAGGTGTTGTCAGCGCTTTCGGGTCCCCATTCGCCAAGAATTCCCGTTGTGCCACCGATCATCACTGCTCGGTTATCCAGTGGTGAGTCTTCTACCAGAGACCCGGGATACATTCCTTTTTCGAAAGCAGCCGCATAGACAAATGGCAGCATCGCAGTCCCAGCAGGCCGTCGAGCTTGCAACGCGCGATCGTATTGGTTGTGTTCGAAATCGCGTCCACCAACCAGCACCAGAATGTCGCCACTTGCATTGTCGAGACCGATGATCGCGCCTTGGAGATACTCAGGTGCAGGCTGGTTAGACGTCGTGCCGTTTGACTTGGCCTTCCGAAACGATGCCGCATACTGGGTGTAAGTCTGGTGATTGTAATCGGGACGCTGTTCGGCCCGTTCGAGATTCGTTCGCAAGGAATCTTCGGCAACCTTTTGAAGATCGACATCGATTGTCGTTTGAATCCGATAGCCTTCGTTGATTGCCCGGTCCCATCCGACGGCTGCGATCACCTGCTGGCGAATGTAATCGACTGCATAGGTCTGTCCCTGCGCGTTTTGCCGGCTGCCCACAACGATTTCCTGGCTTCGTGCGTTGGCGCATTGTTCGCGACTGATGAACCGCAGGTCGCGCATTCGATCGAGCGCATAGTCGCGCGCTTCGCGTGAGGTCGCGCGATCGGTCCATGGCGACAACCTGTTTGGGCTCTTGATCAGGCCCGCGAGCGTCGCGCATTCTACCAGCGACATTTCACGGGCCGGCTTGCCAAAGTACCCTCGCGACGCTGCTTCCGCCCCGTATAGGCCGGCGCCGAAATAGATCCGGTTCAAATACAGCTCCAGGATTTTCTGTTTGCTGAAGTTGTCTTCAATCCGTTGTGCCAGGAAAATCTCGAGCAATTTGCGGCGGAAAGTTTTTTGTTTCAGCGAAAAACTGTTTCGCGCCAGCTGCTGCGTAATGGTGCTGGCGCCCTGGCGCACATGGCCAGCCGTCAAATTTTTCAGCGCTGCCCGGATGATTCCGAACAAGTCGTAGCCGTGATGCTGATAAAATTTTGCGTCTTCAACGGCGACGACCGCGTTAATGAGATCGTGAGGCAACTGGTCGTACGGCACCGTCTCGCGATTCTCGACGTAGATTTGGCCGAAGATCTTGCCGTTGCGATCGAGGATCACGCTCGCTGATTCCATTTGTTCGAGCTTGCTGAGGTCGAAGGCTTTGGCCTGCGATTTGAGATCGGCGGCAAGACTGGAGATGTAGACTGCCAGGACGACAACGAGAATTGCAAGGATGGCAATGGGCACGTAAAACCACGGTCTAAAATACCAAGGTGGCCGAAAGCGATAGCCCGGTGGAGGCCTCAGATATGTGGCAGTCGGTCTCAAACTTTATGAAGGACTAGGTCGCCCAAGGTACGCGCCAACAGCCAACGCTCAATGACCAATGACAAACCCGCTGTCCAGTGAGCGTCGAGCGTTGGGCGCTTGCCACGCCGAAGCTTTCGGCGTAGGCGGGTTGGACGTTGAGGACACAAACGGGAAACGCCGCGTTGATCGAGGTCATTCGATCCGAGATCCGCAATCGGGGACCACAACCCTTCTCCTGGTTCATGGAACAGGCGCTTTACCATCCGGAGCACGGATACTATTCCTCTGGCCGCTGCGCGATTGGCCGGAAAGGTGATTATTTCACTAACGTCAGCGTCGGCCCGCTTTTCGGGCAACTGATGACGGCACAATTCGCTGAGACCTGGGAGCAGCTCGGTAAAATCGATAATTTTGTCATTGTTGAGCAGGGCGCGCACGACGGCCAGTTTGCGCGCGACGTTCTAGAATCTGCCAAATCACGCACGCCGGAATTCTTCGAAGCTTTGGATTATCGAATAATCGAGCCATTTCCGATTTTGCAAGAGCGGCAATCGCAGACGCTGGAACCCTTTCGAAACAAGATTGAATGGCGCGATTGGCTTGAACCGTTCACCGGTGTCCATTTTTCAAACGAACTACTGGATGCAATGCCAGTACGCTTGATCAGCGGCAACACGGAAAAACTTGTCGGCCTCCAGGGCGAGAGGTTTGTGTTTGTCGAGCACTCGTCCGCTAACTCAGCCTTCAATCAGGCTGCACTCGATTGGGCGCACAGTATCGCAGCAAACTTGCGACGAGGCTACGTGATCGCCATCGACTACGGACATTGGGGCGATGAATTTCAGAGAGATATTCAGGTCCGCGCGCAACATCGACAACTTGATTCACCCTTCAATCAAATCGGTCACGCAGACATCACGATGCACGTCGATTGGACGAGCATTATTTGTCGCGCGGAGGCAGACGGATTGCGCCTCGCAGGATTCGTCGATCAGCACCACTTCCTGACCGGAATCATTTCTGAACTTGGTACGGGCAGTTGGAGTCAATCGCCCCTACCTGATTCGCCCAAAGCGAAACGCGCCCTCCAAACGTTGCTGCATCCCGAAATGCTCGGCCGCGCCTTTCAGGTGCTGGCGCTCGCCAAGAATGTCGATTCGGGTGCGCCGCAACTGGCAGGTTTCAAATTCGCGCGGGAACCGCGCTGCGCGCTGGGACTCAAAAAGCCAAATCAATAAGAGTTCGGGCTGCCATTCGCCCGGATGTGAGAGCTGATTGCAGGCGTCCCGGCCCGCTTCCGTGCCCGATTTATTTCCGGAGACGAAACCAGGGTAGCAGCCGCATTCTGCATCTAGCGGCAGTGGCTGGCGTAATCTGGTTGCTTATTATGATCTCTCTGACGCTGAGCGATTACTCCACCCGCGGCTGGGTGCCGTTGAATCATTAGCGAATTGCACATGCGTATCACCGCCACGGTGCGATACTGAATCAAAGACCGATGGAACCCCGGAGCCCGCAATTTCAAAAGGAGCTAGGGCGGATCGAGGAGTTAATCAATGCGCTTAATGGTGCCGCCGATTCGGCTCTTGCGGCGCAGGCGCGTGAATTGGTTCAGGCATTGCTGGAATTGCACGCCACCACGTTGGAACGCGCCTTGGAGATTGTTCACGAGAACGACCTTACGTTAGTCGATAAACTGGCGGACGATCCTCTTGTTTCCAATCTGTTGATCCTGCACGGCCTGCATCCGCTCGATTTGGAGGCGCGCGTGCGTGGCGCGCTGGAAAAGGTCAAACCGCGCCTCGGGCTGCACGGCGGCAGCGTGGAAGTGATCGGAGTAACGCCGGAGGGTGGAATCAAATTGCGACTGGAAGGAAATTGTCACGGTTGTCCGTCCTCGCGGGTAACATTGAAATCGTCGATCGAGGAAGCCATTTACGCCGCTGCACCCGATGTAACGGGATTGGAAGTTGAAGGCGCGGTAGACAATTTCGTAAACGCACCTGACGGTTTACAACCGAAATTTATAGAGTGTCCCACTGATAACGAACAGGAAACCACAACAAAAAGAGACCCATGAGCAAAAATCCACAGCCCGTGCATGTGTCCGGGACTCCGAAGGGCGAAGAGCAGGCCCTGAAGAGTCATGAGCCCGGTCGTGATCCAAACCGAAAAAATTATCGAAGCGCGCGTGATTCGACTGGAATCAATGCTGATAAACGGGAGCCCATCGTTCCCGGAATGGGAAACATTCCCCCAGCCTAGCATTACATCGCTTCTTTAACGCAAGCGCGGCTGGCGTTAAAGTTTTCCGTGAGCTCACCCCTGGCTAATTTGCGCAAGTTCGCTGGGGCCAAGCCTAAGGGGGTGTCGCTCCGCCGCGCGGCCGTCGAGCAATGCGAGCTCTGCAGCATTCGTGTTCCGCCGCAGCATCGACATCTCCTCGAGATGACGACGCAAAAGATCGTTTGCGCATGCGATGCGTGTGCGTTGCGATTCCAAGACGTGGTTGAAGGGCGATTCAAATTGATCCCGCGCGACGCCCGTGCATTGCCCGACTTTGCAATGCCTGACGCCGATTGGGAGAATTTCGCGTTGCCGATCAACCTCGCCTTTTTCTTTTACAGTACGCCTAGAAAAAAAATGATGGCGTATTATCCAAGTCCCGCGGGCGCCACTGAATCGCTCCTTCCGCTCGACGCGTGGGAAGCGCTGGTGAGCAAAAATCCGCCACTGCAAAAACTGCAACCGGACGTGGAAGCGCTACTGATCAATCGTGCCGGGAAGGCGCGAAATTATTTCATCGCGCCGATCGATAAGTGTTACGAGCTTGTCGGGACGATCCGGATGCATTGGCGCGGTCTCTCCGGCGGACAGGAAGTCTGGGACAAAATCGAAAGTTTCTTTTCGCACTTGAAAGCGAATGCCTGATCTCAATTTCAAAGTAACTGGGATTGAGCCGGCCCAGCGCGGACTCGCGCCGCTGTTGCATTTCATTTTGGAAATCACGAACACGCCTGAAACGGAAACAATCCAGAGCGTAATGCTCCAAACACAAATCCAGATTCAAGCACCGCAGCGCGTTTACGACGCGGAGGAAAAGAAAAAGTTGAAAGAACTTTTCGGTGCACCGGAAGATTGGGGACAAACTTTGCGGACCAGGCTTTGGACCCACGCCAACACGATCGTGCCCCAATTTCATGGACACACGAGAACAATCCTGCCTGTGCCGTGTACGTTCGATTTCAACGTCGCTGCCACGAAATATTTTTACGCTCTGCAGGATGGCGAAGTTCCCCTACTCTTCCTTTTCAGCGGAACTGTTTTTTACGCTGCGCCGGACGGCCGATTGCAGATCCAAAAAGTTTCCTGGGAAAACGAATGCACCTGGCGCATGCCGATCGTGCGCTGGCAGGAACTGATGGAGCACCACTATCCGGATAGCGCATGGATCGCCATGCGTCGCGACGTGTTCGATCAACTCTACGAATTTAAGCGGCGCGAAGGATTGTCGTCGTGGGATGAGGTCCTTGAGCGCTTGCTCACGACCAACGGAAGCGTGGCGTCATGAATCGCGAACTGATCGATAAAGTCGTCCATGCCGTTCTCTACGAAGGCTACATTCTTTATCCTTACCGCGCGTCGTCGAAAAAGAACCAGCGCGAGCGTTTCACCTTCGGACGTGTTTACCCAAAACAGTACAGCGCAGCGCAAAGTGATCGCGAACCGTATTCAATGCAGACCGAATGCCTCGTACGCGATGAATCGCATGACGTACCGCTGGAAATAGACGTACGTTTTCTCCAACCATTGGCGCGAGAGACGGGTCAGCAGGTCTGGCTCGAAGCAATTGAACGCGAAGTAAAGCTGGGACCCGTTTCGCTGAGCGCGCCAATCAACCACGCAAAGGAGTTCACTTTCTCAAGCGCGCGCACGATCGATGGAACAACGGTGCGGCGGAATGAAATGGTCTGCGGCCGAATTGAGCTCGAGACGCACGGTGTCGATCGAGCAGTTTCGAAGATCACAGTGCGCATTTTCAACGAAACGCCGGTGCCCGCAGACCGGGTCGAGACCCATGAAGAAGTGATCATGCGGACGTTCGCTTCCACCCACACGGTTTTGCACGCCAGTGGCGGCGAATTCATATCACTACTCGATCCCGATCCTCAATACGAAAACGCGGCGAAAGCGTGCCGCAATATCGGATGCTGGCCGGTGCTCGTGGGCGATGAAGCAAAGCACGACCGTGATACGATGTTGTCGTCCCCGATTATTCTTTACGATTATCCAAAGGTCGCCGCCGAAAGCGCGGGCGATCTTTTCGACAGCACCGAGATCGATGAAATCCTCACCTTGCGCGTCAAAGCGATGACTGATGAGGAGAAATTAGAGATGCGAAATATCGACGAGCATGCGCGTCGTATTCTTGAACGGACGGAAAAACTTTCCGCGGAGCATTTCATGCAAATGCACGGGACACTGCGGGAGGTGCGAGTGTCCAACCAGGATTTTTTTAATCCGGCGCAGAAGATCGAAAGCACGAACGTTCGCGGCGTCGATCTTAAGAAAGGCGACCGTGTCCGGATTCGTCCTAAAAAGCGCGCTGATATCATGGACATGGCGCTAGACGGAAAGGTGGGGATTATCGAAGCGGTCGAAGAGGACGTGGAGCACAACGTACATTTTGCTCTCGTTCTGGAGGATGATCCTGGACGCGACCTTGGAATGGATCGTCACATCGGACATCGATTCTTTTATTCAGCGGACGAAGTGGAGCCGATTTGAAGGACCCTCCCAATTCTCCACTGCCATGAAACGCATTCTCGTCGCCGGAATCGGAAACATTTTTTTCGGAGACGACGCATTCGGCTGCGAAGTCGCGGCGGAATTGGCCAAGCGGCCTTTGCCCGACGGCGTAACCGTCCGCGATTTCGGTATCCGCGGTTACGACCTCGCCTACGCGATGATGGATGATTACGACGCCACGATTTTAATCGATGCTTCTCCGCGTGGCGAAACGCCCGGAACGATCTACCTGATCCAGCCGGAAATAAATATCGACGCGGCAAAAAATAAACTGGACGAAGGATTTGATGAGGTAGTTAATGCTCATAGCATGAACCCAGTTCGGGCGCTGCAGTTAGTGCGCTCGCTCGGCGGCAAACCGCGCGAGGTTTATGTGGTGGGATGCGAACCTGCCGTTTTAGAGCGCGAAGACGGAGAGATGCGATTGAGCGCAATTGTCCGGACAGCCGTCACGCCGGCGGTGGAAATGATCGAAAAGCTGATTGCCGACCTTCGCGCAGGGCGATCGGCAAGATTTTCTGCGGGCAAAAATAGTTGCGACCAAACTTCGCAGCCGAGCGAAATCATATAGGAGGTACTATGGACGACACGACCAATGTAGCCCTTTTGGCATGGGAGATCCTGGGCGCGATTGTGGCTCTTATCATCATTATCGCAGTAATTGCGATGATTCCCGAAATGCGGCGTTATTTTCGACTGAAAAGCATGTAGTGCCGCGCTCCTAAAAAATTCAATTTTTGAAAACAGTTATGTAAAAGCACGAGGTAAAACTATGAAAGCACCTGAGATGATCATTGCCGATCGTCCTCCGGACGTTAAAGAAATTCATATCGTCTGGATGACGACCGGTTTGGGATGCGACGGGGATTCCGTGTCCATCACTGCCGCCTCGCTGCCTAGCATAGAAGACGTCGTCCTGGGCGCCATTCCCGGTCTGCCAAAGGTCCACGTCCATAATCCTGTACTCGCCTATGAAGTCGGCGATGATTTCATGAAGCATTGGTTCGACGCGGCCGCGGGCAAGCTCGAACCTTTTGTGCTCGTGCTCGAAGGCTCGGTGCCTAACGAAAAAATCAAAAAGGAGGGTTATTGGGCCGCGATGGGAACCGATCCCGCAACCGGGCAGCCCATCACGACTAATGAATGGATCGACAGACTCGCACCGAAAGCGACGGCTGTTATCGCTGCGGGAACGTGCGCCACTTACGGCGGTATTCATGCGATGGAGGGAAATCCCACAGGCGCAATGGGAGTGTGCGACTACCTCGGCTGGGATTGGAAATCCAAGGCCGGCTTGCCGGTTGTGAATGTCCCGGGTTGTCCCGTGCAGCCGGACAACATGATGGAGACGCTGCTGTATCTTCTCTATCAAGTCGCCGGACTCGCGCCGATCATTCCGCTGGACGATCAATTGCGGCCGACCTGGCTCTTCGGTAAAACCGTGCACGAGGGATGCGATCGCGCCGGTTATTATGAACAAGCCGATTTCGCGAAGGAATATGGCTCCCCCAAGTGCTTGGTGAAAATTGGCTGTTGGGGCCCCGTTGTTAATTGCAATGTGACCAAGCGCGGTTGGATGGACGGCGTCGGCGGTTGTCCGAATGTCGGTGGGATTTGCATCGGCTGCACCATGCCCGGATTCCCCGACAAATTCATGCCGTTCATGGATGCCCCGCCGGGATCGGCGCTTTCGACGGTGGTCGTGGGAGTCTGGGGAGGCGTTCTTCGGGGATTGCGCGCGATCACAAATCGCGCCGTCAACAAAGAGCCGAAGTGGCGTCATCCGCGCGGCGAACTGACCACTGGATACGAACCGAAATTTTACGGACAGAGTCGCAACTAGAAGGAGATATTTATGCCTGAAGTAATCACCGCACCGCAGAAAGGGACATCCGCACCGCAGGGGAACATCGTGGAGATGAATTGGGATCCGATTACTCGGATCGTCGGCAGTCTGGGCATTTTCACGAAAATTAACTTCGACACCAAACAAGTAGTCGAATGTTACAGCACGTCATCGATTTTCCGGGGCTACAGCATCTTCATGCAGAACAAAGATCCGCGCGACGCCCACTTCATCACGAGCCGGATCTGCGGCATTTGCGGTGACAATCACGCCACCTGCTCCTGTTATGCACAGCAAATGGCCTACGGAGTGAAGCCACCGCCGCTTGGCGAATGGATCGTGAATCTCGGTGAAGCAGCCGAGTACATGTTCGATCACAACATTTTCCAGGACAATCTCGTCGGCGTCGATTTCTGCGAGATGATGGTGAAGGAAACAAACCCTGGTGTTTGGGAAAAAGCGCAAAGAACAGAGGCGCCCCACGCAAAGGACCACGGTTATCGGACCATCGCCGACATTATGCACGCGTTGAATCCGTTCGAAGGCGAATTTTACCGCGAGACGTTACAAGTCAGCCGTTACACGCGCGAAATGTTTTGTTTGATGGAAGGACGCCACGTTCATCCCTCGACACTCTACCCGGGCGGTGTCGGCACGGTGCCGTCGATTCAGGTTTTCACCGATTACATGGTGCGTCTGGCGCATTATGCCGAGTTCATGAAACGCTGCCTGCCGTTGCATGACGACTTGTTCGACTTTTTCTATGAGGCGCTGCCGGGTTACGAGCAAGTCGGCCAACGCCGCATCCTGTTAGGCTGCTGGGGTTCGTTCCAGGACCCGGACGTTTGCGATTACAACTACAAGACCATGGACAAATGGGGCGATGCCATGTTCGTAACCCCTGGAATCGTGGTCGACGGCGAGCTCGTTACCCACAACTTGATCGATATTAATCTCGGTATTCGGATCCTGCTCGGCTCTTCCTATTACGAAGACTGGGGTGAGAACGGCGAAGTATTCGTCAAGAACGATCCGTTAGGCAATCCAGTCGATCGCCGGCATCCCTGGAACCAAACCACTATTCCTAAACCGCAGAAACGTGACTTCGCCGGCAATTATACGTGGGTAATGTCGCCGCGCTGGCTCGATAAACGCACCGGCGACCACCTCGCACTAGACACCGGTGGCGGCCCGATCGCACGCCTGTGGGCGACAGCGCTCGCGGGTTTGGTTGATATCGGTTACGTCAAAGCGCCAGGTGACAAAACGGTGCGCATTCGTTTGCCGAAGACGGCGACAAAACCGGAAGTTGAATTTACCTGGCGCATTCCGAAGTGGAGCAACGCGATCGAGCGCGATCGTGCTCGCACCTATTTCCAGGCGTATGCCGCAGCCTGCGCTTATTATTTCTTTGAGAAGGCAATCGCGGAGGTGCATGCCGGACGCACGGCCACGTTCACACCTTTCAAAGTTCCGGACGAAGCTATCGGTTGCGGATTTCACGAAGCCGTCCGCGGTGTTCTTTCGCACCACCTGGTCATTCGCGGCGGCAAGATCGCAAATTATCATCCGTATCCTCCCACTCCGTGGAACGCTAATCCGCGCGATATTTATGGAACACCAGGACCGTACGAGGACGCCGTGCAAAACACGCCGATCTTTGAAGACAATGGTCCTGACAAATTTAAGGGCATCGACATTATGCGCGCTGTGCGCAGCTTCGATCCATGCCTACCATGCGGTGTTCACATGTATCTCGGCGGCGGCAAGGTGCTGAAGAAAATGCACACGCCGACGGGCCTCGCCGGATTGGCTCACTGATTCATGGCTAACGAAGGCGGAATACAGGCGACGATCGAAGCGTCGCCGGATGAGATCTACGACATCGAGCTCGAGCACAGTTTGCTCGAAGCGAATGAAAAACTTGCAAAGGAGAATCGCGCCTTGTTGGACCAACATGGAACAACAGCGATCGATTTCATGGGCGCGATTGGATCGGGCAAGACTACACTGATCGCGAAGCTGGTCGAAAAATTGAAGGGCAAAATGGGTGTTGCGGTATTCAACGGCGATGCGACGACCAGCAACGACGCCGACGCAATCGCAAAACAAAATGTGCCCGTCGTTCAGATCGCCACCATCAACGGTTGCCATCTTGACGCGAATCTTGTCGGCAAAGGCCTGCGCAAGATTGACATCGACAAGGTGAAGCTTCTTTTCATCGAAAACATTGGGAACCTGATTTGCCCTGCCGAGTTTCCATTGGGCTCAAAGGCGCGCGTGGTCGTAGTCAGCGTTACCGAGGGACCTTGGATGGTGCGTAAACATCCTCATATGTTTCTTGGCGCGCAGCTTGTCGTGATTAACAAGATCGACATGGCGAAGGCGATGGACGTGAGCGTTGAAGACCTGGCGAGCGACGTGCACAAACTGAAGCCCGATATCAAAGTCATTCCGACCAGTTGCAAAACCGGGGAAGGCATTGAGAAAGTCGCCGCCGCTTTGCTCGCGGTCTAAGTTCCATGCACGAGTTCTCGATCGCCGCGAGCCTGGTCGAGAAACTTTCCGAATTCCTTCGCGAAAATCCGGACAAGAGAATTTGCGAAGTTCGGCTTGAGATCGGCGAACTCAGCCACATCGAACACGATCAGCTGCGCTTTTGTTATGAATCGATCACCAAAGAAACGCCGCTTGAAGGATCGAGTTTAAAAATCGACAAGGTCGAAGCGTTTGTGGAATGCCCGCATTGCTCCTATCGCGGGCGGCCGAAATACTGGGACGATATTCTGGCAGGTGCACCCGTTGTGACCTTTCAATGCCCGTCCTGCGACAAGACTGTCGAGGAAACACAGGGCAAAGAATGCGCTATCAAGTCGGTTAAGTTTAGCCAGATCCAACCGGTTCCATCATGACTCTGCTTTCAATTCTATTCCTCGGCTTTTTTCTCGGCATGCGGCACGCCACCGACTCCGATCATGTCGTTGCTGTAACAACTATTGTCAGCAGGCAGCGTCAAATCGGCACTGCGGCCATCACCGGAATTTTCTGGGGAATCGGACACAGTATCACCCTGCTCGTGGTAGGCGGAGCGATCATTTTGTTCGGTGTTGTAATCCCGGAACGTCTCGGAATGGGGCTGGAATTTTGTGTGGCGCTTATGCTAATTTTACTTGGGTGGGTGAATTTGCGCGCGTTTAGGCGCAGCGTCGATTCGGTTTCGCCAAACGATCACGTTCACGAACATACCCATCGGCACGGAGATTTCATTCACAGCCATCCACACGGGCATAACCCGGAAAATCACGGGCACACTGAAAACGAAGTGCCCACCGCCCGTTTAGATCGACGCTTTGGTCGGTCGCACTTCTATCGTATCCTCAGGCCGATCGTCGTGGGCGTTGTCCACGGTCTGGCTGGCTCTGCTGCAGTTGCGTTACTCGTCTTGCCCGTTATTCGCGATCCAATCTGGGCCCTGCTCTACCTGTTAATCTTTGGCGTCGGCACGATTGCGGGAATGATGCTGATTACCGCGGCCATCGCTGCTCCGATCACGTATTCAGCAAATCGATTTCGCCTTTTTAACCGTTACGTGGGCGCTGCCGCCGGCATGCTCAGTTTAATTTTTGGTTTGTTCCTCTTCTATCAAATTGGTTTTGTTGACGGCTTGTTTCGTTAGCCGAAACGGCTCGCCATGAATCGCGAGCGCTTGAAGGTCATCGTGCGCGGCGCCGTCCAGGGCGTCGGTTTTCGCCCTTTCGTTTATCGACTCGCATCCGAGCTGAAGCTCAAAGGCTGGGTTTCGAATTCTTCGCAGGGCGTCTTCGTCGAGTTGGAAGGTCCTCGTGCCGCACTGGATGAATTTTCGATTCGGCTCAGAAAAGAGAAACCGCCGCGGGCTATCATTCAAAGTCTTGAATCGTCTTTTCTTGACGCCATCGGTTACAGTGGATTCGAGATCAGGGAAAGCGAAACTGCTGGAGATAAGTCCGCGCTGATTCTCCCCGATATTGCTACGTGCGTGGATTGCCTCCGCGAGGTCTTCGATTCAACGAACCGCCGTTTTCGCTATCCATTTACCAACTGCACAAATTGCGGCCCGCGATTTTCAATCATGGAAACGCTGCCGTACGACCGGGCAAACACGTCGATGAAAAAGTTCATGATGTGTCCGGATTGCGAGCGTGAATATCACGATCCGCTCGACCGCCGTTTTCACGCGCAACCGAATGCTTGTCCCCGGTGCGGCCCTCAATTGCAATTGTGGGACGAAGACGGCGGAACGTTTGCAGAGAAGGACGACGCTTTGCGAAGAGCGGCCGACGCGATTCGCTCCGGCAAAATTGTGGCGCTTAAAGGCATCGGTGGTTTTCAACTAGTCGTCGATGCGCGCGACCGAGCAGCGGTCGTTCGTCTGCGTGAACGGAAACATCGCGAAGAGAAACCGTTCGCGCTCATGTATCCTTCGCTTGAGGCCGTTCGAGCCGATTGTGAAGTCTCTGGGCTCGAGGAATGCGCGCTCGTTTCACCCGAGTCACCAATTGTTTTGGTCAAGCGCGACCACTGGGCGAGCCAAGCTAACGGCTCAGCGAGCCGTCTCCACCAATTGGCTGAAGCTGTCGCGCCGCGAAATCCGAACCTTGGAGTGATGCTGCCGTATTCACCATTGCATCATTTACTGATGCGCGAACTTAGTTTCCCGATCGTCGCGACGAGCGGCAACCTGACCGACGAACCAATCTGCATCGACGAACACGAAGCGTTGCAAAGATTGCACGGCCTCGCGGACCTATTTCTTGTCCATGATCGTCCGATCGTACGTCACGTGGATGATTCGATTGTGCGCGTCATTTGTGATCGTGAAATGGTCCTGCGTCGCGCTCGCGGCTACGCACCGCTTCCCATCGCGTTTAAATCCAAAATTGAGAACCGGGAATCGAAAACTGTTCTCGCCGTCGGCGCGCATTTGAAAAACACGGTCGCGCTAAAAATCGATAATAAC
>DASSFL010000412.1:0-5092 GCA_035694525.1 Candidatus Udaeobacter sp.
AACTCAACTAAGAAGGAGGGAAATCATGAAGAAGATGCTATTGAGCATTGCCTTGGCAGGGGTCGCATCGTTGGCATGGGGGCAGACCACGCGGCAGCCACTCATGAATGAGCGGGATATACCGCAGCAACCGCGGCGGCCGACCACCACCACTCAGACAACGAGTACCAGCCAAGCCACCGGGACAATCACGGAGTACACTCCGGGAAGCGTTATCGTGCTTAGAGAGAGTTCTGGGCCGGTGAGTTATCGTTTCGGCAGGACGGTAACGTATGTGACACGCAGCGGCAGGGTCTTGGACGAAGCGACTGTGAAATCAAAAATCAGAGTAGGCGTTCCAGTCCGGGTCCATTATGCCGGGACAGGTCCCAACATGGTTGTTGATCGTGTGGTCCTCGAAGAGGACTAATATCCAAGCTCGTTTGCCTCCATCGCGCCTTTCTCTTCCGCCGAGTTAGCGGAAGAGGAAAGGCGTGTTTTGGTCGAATCTTCGACGAGGAAGATTTCGACTTGCTGGAACTGCGTTACTCAATCTCGTATAAGTTTCGGCAAACGAAGATCAGATGGCCACTGAAACTCTCGCCACTCAGGCCCTTAACATTCTGCACGATTGGGTCCAATCCGAGAGTCTTCGAAAACATTGCTACGCCGTCGCCGACTCGATGAAGTATTTTGCCCAATTATGTGGGGAAGATGGCGATCTTTGGGAAGCCGTGGGCCTGTTGCACGACATGGATTATGAGCGCCATCCGAATCTTGAACGTAGCCCGACGGACGGTCACCCATTCGTCGGCGTTGCGTGGCTTCGCGACCACGGATGGAGCGAAGAAGCCTGTCGCGCAATTCTTTCACATGCGGATTACGCAAACGTTTCGCGTGAATCTTCTCTCGAAAAAACGCTGTATGCCGTCGATGAACTAAGCAGCTTCATTATCGCCGTCGCGCTGGTTAGACCAACCAAAAACATTCACGACGTCGACGTTCGAGCAGTGAAAAAGAAGATGAAAGATAAGGCATTCGCCCGGGCCGTGAACCGCGAAGATATCGTCCGGGGCGCTGAAGAGTTGGGAACGCCACTCGATGACGTGGTTACAAACACCATTAGTGCATTGCAAGCAGACGCACACCGCCTTGGTCTGGCGGGAGCGTCAGCCTGATGGCACCCTCTGATTAGACTTGAGCGGCAAAGTCAGTCCCCGCTTCACCCGGCGCATGACGATGCTCGTGCGAAAATATTTTACGTACGGCCTTTTCGACAGAAATTTGCGAGCAAATGCTTCATAGTCAGCCGTGTTTTTTGCGGTGATGACGAGAATATAGTCGGCGTTTCCGGTTACGTAGTACGCCTGCGTTACTTCCGGTGCCGCCTGAATCGCTCGCTGAAATTCTTCTACGACCTTTGGGCGATCCGTATCGAGAGTCACCTCCACAATTGCTGTCAGACTTCGGCCCAGCGCCTCCGGTGAAACAATTGCCACTTCGGCCTCGATCACTTTGCGTTCGCGCAGTCGATGAAGGGGGCGCTGTACCGCCGAAGGCGAAAGGCAAACTTTGTCGGCTAGTTGCGCTGCGGTCACGCGGTTGTTGTGCTGGATGGCATCAAGCAGCTTCAGATCAAATTCATCTAATCCGTCATTCACTGCTGAAAATCCGCATCATTTGTGGCGGACACGCATGATTCTAGCAGAAACAGCGGATTTTTCGACGATATTCCCCTTTGCATAAAGCGAAAACCAAAGCGACCGAAGAGGGACATTCAGATGAGACTCGTGTCGACAATCGCCCTGGTGCTGACGCTCGCCGCAATCCCGAAGGTTTTCGGAGCAAACGACCTTCCGCGTAAGGCAAAAACGCCGCGTGAAACCTATCCCAATGTCGACGTAATTTACGACTCAGTAACCACTCCACGCGGCCAACGATTGCGAACAATCATCACGAAGCCGCGCGAAGTCCGTGGAAAACTGCCGGTGATCTTCGTTGCCGGATGGCTGAGCTGCGACACGGTTGAAGCGCCTCCGGACAAGGACCCGGGCCCTGGCGTTGTCCGCCATGACGCGACCGGCCTAGCGTTTCGAGAGATTGCGCAAATGCCCGGCTTCTGCTTCTTTCGAGTGGACAAACAAGGTGTCGGCGAGAGCGAAGGCGATTGCGCTGAAAATGATTTTGAATCTGAACTGGCCGGTTATCGCGCCGCGTTTCGCGCGTTGAAGAATTACGACTTCATCGACACCAATCAGGTCTATATTTTTGGAATCAGCAACGGCGGCGGATTTGGGCCTTTAGTTCCAGAAACCGAATCGGAGCAAGCGCGAGTGCGGGGATACGTCGTCGTAGGCGGCTGGGTTAAAACATGGTTCGAGCATATGCTCGAGATTGAGCGACGCCGTTTCGCCTTAATGGGTAAGTCGCCTGGCGAAGTAAACGATCGGATGAAAGGTGCCGCCACCCTTTATCATGACTGGCTGATCAAAAATAAATCCATTGACGGGATTCTGCGCGAACATCCCGAACTCGCGGAGCTTTGGCCCGAAGGCAAAGATCATGCGCATCTGTATGGACGACCACTGGCGTTTTATCAGCAGCTACAGAAGCTGAATCTCGCCGCTGCTTGGTCACACGTGAAAGTCCCCACGCTGGTTTTGCACGGCCAGTATGACTGGATCATGAGTCGAGAAGATCACGAATTGATCGCGCAGTATGTAAACGCAAATCGTCCGGGAGCCGCGCGCTTCGTCGAAGTTCCCGATATGGGGCATACTTTTCAACATTACTTGAGTTTCGCGGACGCATTCCGCGGGAAGGAAGCCCCATTTGACCCGAAAGTTGTGAAGCTAGTCACCGACTGGCTCAAGGAGCACGAATCAGAGAGACCCAACGCTTCACAATAAAAGATGAACGCCAATAACGTTACCTCATCTTTTCCGCGACAATCTCCAATACCAGTGGCGTGATCATCAGCGCATTCGGATTTTTTTCCGCCTTGGCCAGATCGCCGCGAACCTGGTCCGCGAATTGTTGATCGATCCGGCCCATTTCAATCAGCCGGGGAAGATAAGTTTCAATGAAGGTTGCCGGCCATTGCCACATGTATTCGGTCGGATGCACACAAAACAGGTGCGGTCTGGCAGAGCGAATGGTGAAGCCGTTCGCCGGAAGCAGCGTCGCCAATGCCACCGCTCCGTCGGGCTCACCGCCTGACTCGCGCCACGTGGCGATCACATGTTTGCGGAAACGCTCCTGATTCACCAAACGCGGGAAAAAATGCCACGTTTCATAATGGCCGTATTCATGGAAAATCACCCGGCTGCCTGTGCGCAAGGCGTGGCCCAGCTTTCTGATCAACAAGCCGGGATCATTCACAAATGACATGACCCATCGGCACCAGGCAAAGTCGTAATCGCCGCCGGGCAATTCATCCGTCACTAGATCGAGTTGATGAATCTTCACGTTCGCGAGCGATCGCGCACGACAGGTCTGTTCCATTGCGCGGATGAAGTTCTCGGAACGCTCAAGCGCAACCACTTCGCCCGTAGGTCCAACGATTTCCGCAAGATCGATAGTCGCATACCCAGGGCCCGCGCCCACGTCGAGGACGCGTTTGCCGACCGTGATACCGGCTCTCTGCCAGCAATCCAAAACTACCGGGCGCCAGACACGATGCTGTAATCCGAGTCTCGCTAATTCCTCGTTATGCGTACCCAAAACGTAATCGCGATCCATTGCCATTCCTAAATGGTTGCCAATTATGATAAGATTACCACGCGATTATTGCAGCGCGTAATGCCTGCCGAATCAATCGCAGAAGCATCGTGGTATTCGGCATCTTCTTTCGACTGGTATTTCGTTTATTATCGGTGACGATACATGCAAAACACCGATATCCGATTCGATGGAATACGAGATTCGACCACTCCTTGCTAACGACGAGCCAATCCTTCGGGAAATGCTTTATCAGGGACTATCCTCTGTTGGTAACCACCAACCTTCACGCGAGATCCTGCTGCGACCGGAGTTCTCACATTACGCCGACGGCTGGGGCCGCGTGGGCGATACCGGCTTTGTGGCGCACGACAAGAAAGACGGATCAGTGGTGGGCGCCGTTTGGTTGCGTAAGCCGGTCCACAAACCTGACGCACCGCCAGAACTCGCCTTTGCGGTGAAACCTGAGCATCGCCGACATGGAATCGGCACGGCCCTCCTGACACAATTGGTCCGCGCTAACCCTGATGAGTCAACAATTTCGGTCAGCCTCGTAGCGGGCAAGCCGGTGTTGCGCCTTTATGAACGGTTTGGATTTAAGGTCGCCCAGGATGGACCGGACGCCATCGTCATGCAAAGACACGTGTAAGGTGCTGCCTTGAGAGACAGGAACGGGAAGTTCTGCTGAATCGCACCATGACGGGCAGCTCAAGGTGCAAAAATCAATAGCACAAATACAGCGAAGAGGAGCAAGTGGACGCAGCCCTGCAAAACATTTGTCTTTCTGCTGGTAAAGGTAACGACACTCGCTGCTAGGGTTAAAAGCAACAGTGGAAGATTGCCACCTTGCACCCCGAGTACGACCGGTCGTTTCGTGACCAGGCTGATAGTCAGCACGGCGGGAATTGTGAGCCCAATGGTCGCAAGCACGGAACCAAGCAGGATGTTTATCGAACGCTGTAACTGATTGCGCAACGTGGCTTGGATAGCTCCGATTCCCTCTGGTGTAAGCACCAGGGACGCGATCATTGCACCGCCAAACTCCTGAGGCAGCCCAAACTTCTCCATGCTGTTGTCCAAAGGGATGGCAAACTTTTCCGCCAGCAACATCACGACGATCAAATAAAGAAGCAGCATCGACGCATGAAAAGCAGTCGATTGGATGCGCAGTGAATGATGACCTGTACTTGCAGCCAGCGCTGCCTGCTCCGATTCGGTGAAATAGCCGCGATGCCGCATCGTCTGAATCAGGAGAAAAATCGCATAAAGAAATAGCGTCACTACAATGAAAAAGATTTGCTGTTCGGTAGAAAATGTTGGGCCTCGCGTTGTAGTAGTAAAGTTTGGCAGAACCAAACCGAGCACCGCTAGCGTCATGATGACGTTGAGATAG
>DASSFL010000413.1:0-5264 GCA_035694525.1 Candidatus Udaeobacter sp.
GACGCGCACTTCTTGTTCGTTCGGGCCAATATGGCGGCGCGCGAATGAATTCAAGTCGACCTTTTCTTCGCGAAATTGCATTGAAGGAGACTACGGAGCGCGGGACGCCCTTCAAGTTTGTCGGAGCGCCCAGCGGTCGCGTCCTACTATCTATTTAGCATCGTGAATTTCCACGCCGCGGCTTTTCAACAGGGCGCGTAGCTCAGCCAGGTGTTGATGATTGCGGGTTTCGACCGTGCAAAGAACGTTCACGGCTGAGACATCCGGACTCGCGAACGCGCGGTCGTGCACGATTTGCTTAACGCTTGCTCCTGTCGAAGCGATTTGTGTTGCCAGATCGGCCAGGCCGCCGGGTCGATCGCTAATCACGGCAGTAAATCGGCCGAGCCTGCCGTCCGCGACCAGACCCCGCTCAATTACTCGGCTGAGAACATTTGGGTCGATGTTCCCACCGCAAAGCAACAGAACCACTCGCTCGCCGGCGAGTTCTTTTAACCTTCCCGACATGCACGCGGCGAGGGGGGTCGCAGCGGCTCCTTCGACGACGCTCTTTTCTAATTCAACCAGACGAAGGATTGCCAGAGCGATCTCTTCTTCGGTCACGGTGACCGTCAGATCGACGAGTGGTCGCGCAATTTGGAATGCATTCGCGCCAACCTCCGGAATGGCGAGCCCATCCGCGAGCGTCGGACGCATCGTGATTTTTGTCGGTTTCCCCGCTTCAAGCGCAGCTGAGAAGCTCGCCACGTTCTCGGCCTCGACAGCGACAATTTTCGCCTCCGGCCGCAGGTGTTTCACTGCCAACGAAACGCCGGCGAGCAAACCGGCTCCGCCGACGGGAATAATCACTGCGTCAACATCAGGAACTTGTTCCACGGTTTCGAGGCCCATCGTTCCCTGTCCAGCAATGATCGCGGGATCGTCATAACCGTCGATATAGGCAAGGCTCTTTTCCACCGCGATTTCATGGGCACGCGCCTTTGCTTCGCCGAAACCTTCTCCGTGCAGAAGGACAGTTGCACCGAGTTGCTGGCACGTGCTGACCTTTATGAGGGGCGCGAATTTTGGCATCACTACTGTTGCAGGTATGCCGAGTAAGCTGCCCTGATAAGCCAGCGCTTGAGCGTGGTTGCCTGCGGAAGCGGCGATGACTCCGCGCTTCTGCTGGTCGCGCGACAGTTGTGCAAGCGCATTGCGCGCGCCGCGTTCCTTGAAGCTTCCGGTGCGCTGCAAGTTATCCAGCTTGCAGAAAATTTTCATGCCGGTGATTTCACTGAGCGGGATGGAGGGCGGAGAAGGCGAATAATAAACCGCCTCCGCTATGCGTTTGCGCGCCGCTTCGATTTCCTGAAATGTGACCAAGCGTTTAACTCTCGAGCGCAGCTTGCGCTGCTGCCAATCGTGCAATTGGAATCCGGAACGGGCTACAACTCACGTAATCCAAACCCAGCCGGTGACAGAACTTGACGCTCGCCGGCTCGCCACCGTGTTCGCCGCAAATCCCCAGTTTGATGTTTGGTCGGGTCTTGCGTCCGAGGTCGCGCGTTATTTCCATCAGGCGCCCAACGCCTTTCTGATCGATCGACGCAAACGGGTTTGAATCGACGATATCGAGCTCAGCGTAAGCGGGAAGAAAGCTACCAGAATCGTCCCGGCTCATTCCGAGTGCCGTTTGGGTGAGATCGTTTGTCCCGAAACTGAAAAACTCGGCGTCGCGCGCGATCTGGTCTGCAACAAGCGCGGCGCGCGGAATTTCGATCATTGTCCCGACCAGATAATTGAACTTCGCGCTTGTTTCCTTCGCCACTTCACCGGCTACACGCCGGACGATGTCGATTTGCAGCTTCAACTCGCGCGGAAATCCCACCAGCGGAATCATAATTTCGGGGCGGACCTTGATTCCTTTGTCCTGCACTTCGGCTGCGGCTTCGAAAATCGCCCTCGCCTGCATTTCGGAAATTTCCGGATAAACGATGCCGAGCCGGCAGCCTCGGTGACCGAGCATCGGATTAAACTCGTGCAACTCGTGGACGCGGCGCGCGATTTGCTCAACCGCGACGCCTAGCTTGTTTGCAAGTTCGTTTTGTTGCGCGTGATCATTCGGCAAAAATTCATGAAGCGGTGGGTCAAGAAAACGAATCGTTGCGGGCAAACCTTTTAACGCCGTGAAAATGCCAATGAAATCGTTGCGCTGGTAAGGAAGCAGTTTCGCCAGGGCACGTGCCCGCTCGTCCTTCGTGCCAGCAAGAATCATTTCTCGCATGGCGTCAATGCGATTGCCTTCGAAGAACATGTGCTCTGTGCGACAGAGCCCAATACCTTCCGCGCCGAATGCGACTGCGTTTGCAACCTGCTCGGGCGTATCCGCGTTCGTGCGCACGCCCAGTGAGCGAAATTCGTCCGTCCACTTCATCAGTTTTGCGTACTCCTGAAAAGTAACGCTCTTTTTCGGGTCGAGGGAGCGATCGATCAGCACCTGGACGATTTCCGACGGCGCAGTCGCCACTTCGCCCGCGAACACTTCCCCTGCGGTCCCATCGATGGAGATATAATCGCCTCGATTTAAGGTCGTACCATTCGCGCTGAGGGTGCGTTTCTGATAATCGATTTGAATCCCAGTCGCGCCGCAGACACACACCTTTCCCATTTGCCGCGCTACCAGCGCGGCATGTGAAGAGACACCACCACGTGAAGTTAGGATGCCTTCAGCGGCGATCATGCCGCGCAGATCTTCGGGCGATGTTTCAATGCGGGCGAGCACGACTTTCTCACCCTTCTCCGAGCGCAACACGGCCTCCTCCGCATTAAAAACGACGCGACCACAAGCCGCGCCCGGGCCGGCGGCTAGGCCGGTGCCGATCTTTTTTGCTTGTTTCGCTGATTGCCGGTCGAAAACCGGCGCCAAAAGGTGAGCCAGCGAATCGGCCGGGATACGGCGCACCGCATCTTTTTTCGTGATTAATTTTTCACCGACCATATCGACCGCAATGCGAACGGCGGCGTGACCGGTGCGTTTGCCGTTGCGAGTTTGCAAAATGTAGAGGCGATTTTCCTCCACTGTGAACTCGAGGTCCTGCATGTCTCTAAAGTGACGTTCAAGGATCGCGCGGACCTTCATTAGCTCTTTGTGAGCTGCGGGCATTTCCTTCGCCAAATCGGCAATTGGATGAGGTGTGCGCACGCCCGCAACCACATCTTCGCCCTGAGCGTTGATCAAATACTCGCCGTAAAAAACTTTTTCACCGGTCGCCGGATCCCGTGTAAATGCGACCCCGGTGGCGCTCGTTTCGCCCATGTTCCCAAACACCATGGTCTGCACATTCACCGCTGTTCCCCAGTCGTGCGGGATACCGTATTTCCGGCGATAAACCATCGCGCGATCGTTCATCCACGATCCGAAAACCGCGCCAATTGCGCCCCAAAGCTGCGCCTGCGGATCTTGTGGAAAAGATTTTCCGGTGCGCTCTTTGATTAATGTTTTGAACCGTTGCACAAGCTCTTTGAGATCGGCGACTGTCAATCTGACATCCGGAAAGTCGTGTTTGCCGTACCGTTCGTCTTTTAGACGTTCGATCACGGTTTCGAACGGTTCATGGTCTTCGCCCGGCCGTTTCTGAACTCCCATGACCACGTCGCCGTACATTTGCAGGAAACGCCGGTATGAATCCCAGGCGAAACGCGCATTGTTAGTTTTTTTTGAGACAATCTCGACCACCTCGTCATTCATCCCGAGGTTCAGGATGGTGTCCATCATCCCGGGCATGGAATCACGCGCGCCCGATCTTACGGAAACGAGCAAAGGCCGGTCCTTGTCGCCGAATCTTTTCCCGACCGATTTTTCGACTTTTGCCAGCGCCGCCGCGACCTCCGCCTCCAGCTCTCGCGGATAGGTCCGGTTATGAGCGTAAAAGTGACTGCATACTTCGGTCGTGATGGTGAACCCTGGCGGCACCGGCAGGCCGATGCGCGTCATTTCGTGCAGATTCGCGCCTTTGCCACCTAGCAGCGATTTCATCCCGCCTGATCCATCTGCGTGGCCGTCCCCGAAGTAAAAAACGTAGCGCGGCTTTTTCGTTTTTTTCACGCGAGCACCGCTGCTCGCCCGTAATTTCGGTCTCTTTGATGTGCGCCGAGCTGATTTTCGAACCATAGATTTGTGTCTTGTGCCCATATTGAGGATGCGAAAAAATCGCCAAGGAACGAACGGGCAAAGTAGTTTCGGGCGTCGCCCTGTCAACGATCCTGAAAACTCAAGAGTCGGGTTGTTTAGAGGTTAAACACGGTTACAGCCGACTTGGCCGCCCGGAAAGCCCAACCAGCGATTCAGCGGGTTAAGCTGGTGCGCCTTCGTTATTCGTCAGAACCTCAGCAATTGTTGCCGTAAAGTCATCGACGCCGGTACTTGGCACGATGATGCTGTTGCGGCGGCCATGAGCTTCTTCGGTGATGCGCAAGAATTTCCCGCGCTCGTTTTCTCGGAGCTCCACGTAGAAATGCTTACGCTCTATCTGCAGTTCTCTCGCCTCGATGATGTTATCCATTTTCCTCTGAAGGGGCCGACTCTACCGCATTCATTTTGTGGAATGGAAGAAAAATCGGCAGAATTTGTGCAAATTCTTTGGACCTGGGGGCGCGGCTGGCCACCCCATGGTTGCCAGGCGCGTGCCCGAGCTTTCGATCTCAAGCGGGCAGATATCACAACGCCATTAGGTTGCGGTGCTGGTTGCTCAAACTACAATCTCATGCGCGTGTTCGACTGAACGCGCTCGACCATGCCGCAACGAGTCGATCCAAATTCCTATCAATCGCCTGAGGGCGAACGTCCGGCGGTTCCCGCTCCGATCGAATTGGAGCAACGACCGCATGATCCGTATGCGGCGTTCCGCTTTGGGGACTTCACCTTGTTTACAGGCGGCAACCTACTTTCGATCACCGGCCGCCTCATGCTGGCCGTGGCGGTGGAATGGGAGGTTTATGCCCGCACCCATTCGGCTACCGCGCTTGGGCTGGTGGGCTTGGTTATCGCCGTCCCGGTCGTCACGCTATCTTTGCCCGCTGGCCACCTGGCGGATCGGTTCAGCCGAAAGCGCATCATTCTGGTCTCGCAAATCTTTAGCGCGCTGACCTCGATCGCGTTGGCCTTCGTTTCGTGGAAGCATCTCGCCATTCCTCCGCTTGAGCCATTGCGTGAGAGTAATCGCATCCTGGCGGCCATCGCCGGGATTTTCGAACGGCATCATCCAATCTTCCATTTCGACGACGCA
>DASSFL010000414.1:0-3429 GCA_035694525.1 Candidatus Udaeobacter sp.
GGCAAGGTTACAGTCACCGGTCAGATCGTTCTCTCACCCGATGGCAAAACCCGCACCCTCACATTAACTGGGACCACTCCGAAAGGTAAAAAGTTTAAGAACGTCGCGGTTTACGACAAGCAGTAAGCAGATAGGGGTCCACGGGCCCCACGGATATTGTAGCAGTTGTGATTGCCAAGGCGCAGCCTCGTCGTGAAAACTGATCCGCTGCGTTCTACCTAACGAATAGCGAGAACTTCTTCCCGCTCGTTTTATCCGAATTGCTTTGAATCCAAGTGCCTTTGCACTGCATCCAATGGATTAAAAATGCCTCAGCCAGCAAACAACTCCCAGCGTTTTGCTTTTAACCGCATCCTTATCGGCAGCTTCATTCTCTACGCCTGCGCCTTCGCCATCCTCTTACGGAACAAGGGCTTCGACGCCGCCGGCGCTGTCGTCGTGCTCGTCGTCTTCGGAATTGTGTTCCCGCTCATCGCATGGATCGCCACTCGGCGCGCCATTCCGCTCTCGATTTCCGTAACGCCGAGCAAATCCCAATTAATCGTCCTAATCGGATACATTATTGTCTTGTCGGTTTACCTGGTCGGCGGTCCGCAGTGGATTGATCAGCACCTTCCTTCCTCGTGGATCGATTCCGCGCGGACCAGGTTCTTTATCACGGTCGCAAAGAAGCTTGTCGTTTTCGTCGCGATACCTTTCGCGATCTTTCGATTCGGTTTTGGTTATCGGCTTCGCGATTTCGGAATTCAGGCCGAGGGTCTACGAGCGCTTCGCCACAGTCATCTGGCCGTTGTCGTTGTGGTGGGCGGGGCTTTTCTTGCTTTCCAATATTTTCTCAGCGGCGGCGGCGCTGCCTTCCGGCATGGACAGTTTACCGTCAACCAGCTGCTTATCGGTCTACCGCTTTGCTTCATTTGGCTTTTCGTCGAAGCCGGATTAGTCGAAGAATTTTTCTTTCGCGCCCTCATCCAATCGCACCTGGCCGCCGCGTTCAAATCTGAAGTGAGCGGGACTGTGCTGATGTCGCTGATCTTTGGTTTGGCGCACGCTCCCGGATTTATTTTCCGCCATGCTGGCGAAGTTGAAGGACTCGGCTCAAATCCGAGCGCGTTCGACGCAGTCGCCTACTCGATCGTTGTCCTGGCAATAAGCGGAGTGACGTTCGGTGTCATCTGGGCCCGAACAAAAAATCTGTTTGCGGTGATGCTCATCCACGCTGCCGGCGATCTCCTGCCAAATTTCGCCGGCTTCGCCAAGACGTGGCTTTAGCAACAGGCGCTGGTTTTCACTGGCGATTTAACGATCAACCGTGTCGAAATCGGTGCCATGCCGCCAGATCACTAACGGTAGCGGTTGTAATGCCGATGATAACGGTGGTAGCTCCGGTGCCCGCTGCGCCCATAGGATGAGGAGCGGTAATTATACGAATAAGGATAGTAGTGAACGTACGGGCGCCGGTAGTACCCATAGGGATAATAATTAAGGTACGACGGATAAGCGGAGTAGCCGCCGGGGAATCCAAAACTAAGTCCCCCGGGCGTGGAAACCAGGACGGCGGGCTGAGCGCTGGAACGTTGTGCGGGAACAATTACCAATCCACTCACCGCCACTGCAATTAAGAGTAGTTTTTTCATAAAATTCCCTTTCTTGTTGTTTGTTTTGGAGGGCCGTAACCTTCTGTCAGGGATCTCCTGAGCGTCGAGGCGCTCCTTTATCACAAGATCGGATACAGGCGATCACGCGGTTCCCGCTTGCGCGACTTATTCTTCGAGGAATTAGTGTTTGGCGATCGCTACGCGGCGAGCAATCCAAACCTTCTTGCGTTTCGACTTAATTCGCCAGAAAAAGAGCTGGCTCGAAATCGTTCCGAGCCAGCTCAGCTAATTTAGCGCTACTTCAATTCAATTAGTAGCGATAATAGTTATTATGATACCGATGGTGGCGGTAGTAGCGGTGCCGGTTGTAATAGGTGCGCCCGTTGTAATAGCCGTAGTACCGATAGGGTCGGTAGTACCGGTACGGGTAATTGCCGTATCCGTAGCCCGGATAGCCATAATAGCTGTATCCATAGGCCGGATAACCAACCCCAATGCCGACTGAAACTTGCGCGTCAGAACGCTGCGCAGGAACGAAAGCCAGTCCGCCTGCCATCAATGCGATTAACAGAAGTCGTTTCATAATAATACTCCTTCTCTGCTTGTTGTTTTGTGAGGGACGAAAGGCTCTGTTAGCCCACTCTTCGGACGCTTAACGAATATGCGTCACCCTCAACAATAGAATCGGATTTGGAGGCCTTCGCGGTTGCCCCG
Source organism: Candidatus Udaeobacter sp. (assembly GCA_035694525.1). GTDB lineage: Bacteria > Verrucomicrobiota > Verrucomicrobiia > Chthoniobacterales > UBA10450 > Udaeobacter. The sequence continues at coordinate 2,310 of DASSFL010000414.1, forward strand.
ATTTTTCACGGTCCTCTGAAGCTGCCGGGCTGAAAACGAGGGTAGTTTGGAGGCATCAGAGGGCCAAAGGAATCGACTTGGTAACGGTTCGGCGTAGAAGCTGCCGGCCCGGCTACTGCGGCAGGCTCGTTAGGCGGGCTCCCCCGGTTTGTTGTTTGCGTAGTCTGGCAGGCAGCAAGAAGAGCTGCTGCCGCGCATGCGAAGGAGCTTTTGAGAAAACTCTCCATCAGCGTCACCACGAAGCTCAACCACGACTCCGTCGCGCGCAACAAAGATCCAGATCGCGTTAAACCAGACAATTACCGACCGAGAACCGATTCCAGCGGAAGGTCTGGATCGAGATGATTGGAGGCGAGCCAATCGCGGTTGAAGAGCGTTGATTGGTATTTGTGCCCTGAGTCGCAAAGAACGGTGACGATCGTTTGACCCGGCCCAGATTCCTTGGCGAAGCGCAGAGCACCGGCAACATTAATGCCGCTTGATAGACCGAGGAACAAGCCTTCTTCACGCAGCAGCTGGTAAACGATAGTTAGACCACTCTGATCCGGAATCCGATAAGCTCGATCGACCTTGAGGCCTTCGATATTCTTTGTGACCCGGCCCTGACCGATCCCTTCCGCAATAGAATCACCGTCGTTCGTCTCCAGATTACCCTTGGTAAACCAGGACCACATCGCCGCGCCGTACGGATCGGCGCAGACGATCTCAATGTTCGGATTTTGTTCCTTGAGATAACTGCTCACACCGGCAAGCGTGCCTCCGGTGCCGACTGCTGCGACAAACGAGGAAACCTTGCCGTCGGTTTGTTTCCAGATTTCAGGGCCAGTGCTGCGATAATGCGCGTCGCGATTCGCTGTGTTATCGAACTGGTTCGCCCAGAACCAGCCTCGCTCCTCTGCGAGGCGACGCGCGATATGATTGTAATTTTCCGGATCTTTGTATGGCTTTTCCGGCACTGCCTTTACCTCCGCGCCGAGCGTACGGAGCAAATGCATTTTCTCCGGCGACTGATTATTCGGGATCACAATAACGGTGCGATACCCTCTGGCGCGTCCGATCACCGCAAGACCGATCCCAGTGTTACCGGCAGTCCCTTCGACGATCGTTGCGCCTGGTTTCA
>DASSFL010000415.1:0-1047 GCA_035694525.1 Candidatus Udaeobacter sp.
ATGGTTGCCCCGATCACCGTCGTCGGCGTGACCGTCGGAAGAGCACAGCACCAACGATGCCGTTGATAAGCGAAGAATTCCACGAAGATGATGACGAACAGGTGTTGGCCGTAGCATGGGAATACCCTCTAACATTACAGTTGCGCTTTTGGAAAATGTCTGAATCCATGGGCAACCATGATTCGGAGGTCGTGGACGCAAGCAGCGTCGATTGAGGAGACGCTTGCGTTGTGGGCGGCGTCGCTTCGAGAGATCAAGAAACGGATACGTCCGTTGTTCACGCAAGAGCGCGTGGCGACGAATGCAGGGCTGTTCCTGGAAGGTCTGCTCGGAGATGAGCAGCGCAAGACCGGTTGGAAGCGGGCGGAGGCGGCTGGCGATCCTGGCCCATGGCGGCAGCAAGCAATTCTGGGGCGTGGGGATTGGGAGGCTGATGCCCTGCGCGATATCGTGCGCGACTATGTCGTCGAGCATTTGGCGGATGACGATGCAGTGCTGGTGATCGACGAGACCGGCTTTCTCAAACAAGGCAAAGCGTCATGCGGAGTGGCGCGGCAATACACCGGTTCGGCAGGCAAGATTACGAACTGCCAGATCGGAGTCTTTGCTACCTACGTTTCGCGTCATGGTCATGCGTTCATCGATCGCGCGCTGTATCTTCCGAAGGAATGGACCGACGATCAGGATCGTCTGGAAGCCGCATATGTGCCAGCCGATGTCGGCTTTGCGACCAAACCAAAGCTTGCGACGAGAATGATCGCACGCGCGATAGCCGCGTCTGTGCCATTCAAGTGGGTTGCCGGTGATACCGTCTACGGTGTTGGCGACGTCGAACAGCAACTCCGTCGGGCAGGCAAGGGCTACGTGCTTGGGGTCAGCAGCGCTCATGTGTTTCGATCCTGGGGTAAACGACCGCCGGTCGCCGGTACGGCCGCAGACATCGCCCGGACGCGGCGCTCATCCGACTGGAAGCGCCTGTCGGCGGGAGCCGGAACCAAAGGACCGCGGCTGCACGATTGGTGTTATCTCGAATTGGCCGACCTCGAG
>DASSFL010000416.1:0-2505 GCA_035694525.1 Candidatus Udaeobacter sp.
AGAACGAAGCCGCCCGGCGGCGGACGCTACGCGTGAGGTGAGGGAGCGGTGGTTCCTTAGCGGCTGAGATAAGTTTGGGTCACAAGGAGGCCATCCCTGTGACCCGTTTACGCAAAATGATGCTGGAGGAACTCCAGCGTCGTAACTACTCGCAACATACCACACGTCGTTACATCCGCACAGTCGAAGATTTCGCTCGACGATTCAACCGTCCGCCGGACCGTTTGGGCCTGCGGCATATTCGCGAATACCAAGCGGAGTTATTTCAAAAGCAAAAGTTGTCGTCGGGTGCCGTGAATAACCGCCTCGCAGCGCTGCGGTTTTTCTACATCAAGACGCTAAGAAAGGCCTGGAGCATTGCCGAGACTCCCTATGCAAAAAGAGCAGTGCACCTTCCGTCGATCCTGAGCCAAGAAGAAGTCACGCAACTCATCGATTCGGCGCTCACTCCTTACCATCGCATTCTGCTGATGACGCTCTACGCTACCGGAGTGCGCAACGCCGAGTTGACACACTTGAAAGTCAGCGACATCGACAGCAAGCGCATGGTGATTCACATTCAAGGCGGCAAGGGACGTAAAGATCGCGATGTGATGCTCAGCGCAAAACTGCTCGAGGAACTACGCGAGCACTGGCGCCGCTTGCCGAGAAAGTCCAGCGCATGGCTGTTTCCAGGCAACCGTTGGCACAACAGTGATCAGCCCATCGATACGAAAACACCCCGGAACGCTTGCAAGGAAGCTACCAAGCGCGCAGGCATCAAGAAACAAGTCCATCCCCACACCTTGCGCCACTGCTTCGCCACGCATCTTCTCGAGGCCGGCGCGGATCTGCGCACCATTCAGATCCTGTTAGGCCATCGCGATCTCAAAGAGACCACCATCTACCTCCATCTTTCCCAACGTCATCTCCACGCAACCGCGAGTCCTCTGGACTTGCTGAAGCTGAAAGACTGGTCAACGCAGGAGGAGTAGATGAGCCGGCCGCCCCTCGAGGTGGCCGATCTCATCCGCAGCGCAGGAGCTGCCTTCATCGAACGAAATCGCCAGTGGCTCAGTTGGAAACACATCAAAGTACTGCTGGCCATTGCGCGCTGTCGTACCGCCGCACTCGGTGGTCATCTCGATGAATGCACCCGCTGCGGGCATCGTGCCACCATCTCTTACAACTCCTGCCGAAATCGGCATTGCCCAAAGTGTCAGACCGCGGCCCGGGAACGCTGGATCGCCGCACGGCAAAGAGAACTTCTCCCGACGCGCTACGTCCATGTGGTCTTCACACTTCCTCCGCAGCTCGCGCCACTGGCTTTGCAGAACAAGAAAGTCATCTACGATCTGCTGTTCCGCGCCAGTGCAGAAACACTCCTCGAAATCGCTCGCGATCCGAAACATCTCGGCGCGGAAATCGGCTTCTTCACCGTGCTGCATACTTGGAATCAGAAGCTGGGGCTCCATCCCCATGTCCATTGCGTCATTCCCGCCGGTGGCCTGTCACTCGATCACACCCACTGGGTAAAATCACGCGATCGCTTCTTTCTTCCCATTCACGTTCTCCGTCGCGTTTTCCGTGGCAAGTTTGTTGCTGCCCTCAGACAAGCCTTCGGTGATCACCAACTCGTCTTTCATGGAAGCCTGGCACTCCTCGCTCAGCCCAGGACCTTCGCCGCCTGGCTACGGCCACTGTTTCGAAAGGACTGGGTGGTCTACTCGAAACCACCTTTTGGTGGCCCCGAGTATGTGCTCCAGTATTTGGGTCGCTACACCCATCGTGTGGCCATATCCAATCATCGCTTGGTTTCGTTTGTCGAAGGCAAGGTCGCCTTTCGCTGGCGCGATTCTGCTCACAACAACGAACAGAAGTTGCTGACTCTTTCTCTCGATGAGTTCTTGCGCCGCTTCTTGTTGCACGTGCTTCCGAAAGGTTTCGTGCGCATTCGCAACTTCGGATCCCTCGCCAACCGGCGACGCGCCATCCTCCTGCCACTTTGCTTCCATCTCCTCGGCTCAGCGCCGCAGACAGAGCAAGACACATCAGAAACCAAAGACTCAAGTGATCTTTGGCGCTGTCCAAAATGCGGTGGACCGATGAAGGTCATCGAGAGGCTTACTGCTGTCGAGATCCAACTTCGCTCTCCTCCCGCCCTGGTCATCGAGGCCGCATGAAACGACTCTGTACCACAAGAAATCTTTGCGTGTGTCAGCGCACTCAGTCTCTCTGCGCCTGGCCATTCTTCCAACCGCGTCTTTGCACTTTCGCGAGCCCTCCCTTCGCCAGAATTTTGCACCTATGTCACTCTCTTCTCTCTCACTGCCGGCTGCTGTGCTCCCGTGCACAGTCCCGGCGCAACTGGGCACCGAACCTTCCCACAATTGAATTTGCATAAGGCCCGCGTCCGCCGCAACCACGGGCGGCTTCCTTCTAACGGCTTTATCGAACGCGCGCCCGAACATCGTGCTCGTGCACACTTTCTTCCTGAAAGCGCGCCTCCGATAAAGCACTAACGTT
>DASSFL010000417.1:0-8143 GCA_035694525.1 Candidatus Udaeobacter sp.
GCATTGCGCGCGGCACCTGCAGGCAGGAGGTCTTGAAGACTTTGGCGATTCAAATTCTTATCGCCTTGTATCGATTCGATCTGTGCCAACACCGAGGCAACGCTCTGGTTGTAGCGGGCGAGCGGAACGCCTTCGCCGCGACCGGTGTGTTTACCATCACTAACCGTCAAGGTGACGATCTGCGCTTCAGTGCGACTGCCCCGCGAAATACGAAACGGTTGCCTGAGAGGCCAGATTTCCTCGTGAGCGTCGATGGACAGAGGACTAGTCGGCACGGAAGGAAACGAAGATACGGCGAGACGTGGGGACTACAAGACCGCGGGAGAACGGACGACAGGACTGTTGGTCAGCGGTTCGCGTTCGGTAGTCATTGGTCGTTGGCTAAAGAAGAGCGTGACATCGGCTAAGTTTCATCATTAACTGTGAAGAGAACCCATTATCCGCGTCTGCCGCAAGCGGACACACAAAATTATGAAGCCTAAGAATTTAAAGAAAAAAATCCGGCGATTCGAAAAGCGTCTGCAAGAAGTTCCAAAGAAACTGGCCAAGCTAAAACAACAGCTACAGGCGGCGGAGGCAGCAAAGGCGGCCAAAGCCAAAAAGAAAGCGGCTGCCAAGGCTCTTAAGCGAGTCGGAGCGAAGAAAACGGACGCCGCTAAGAAGCCGAAGAAAAAACTGAATCTTTCACCCGAACGTCGCGCTCAACTCGCGGCGGCGATGAAAGCCAGGTGGGCGGCCAAACGAGCCGCCGAAGCGAACGCGAAAGGCGTCTCGGGCGATAATCAACATGCCGCGCCGCCCGGACCACCGCCGCCGCCGCAGAACAGACCGGACGGCGTCTGAAGGGGTTATAGAACTGTACCCCTGTAGCCACGGCCCTGTGGGCCGTCTTCCTGATGTGAAACCATCTTCGAAACTGTGACTGGCCACAGGCCGGTGGCTACAGCGTTCATCAAATTGCTATAGATGCTCTGTTTGCGGGCCGAGGGCGGCCCGGCTCCAACGATATGCGTCGACGATATTGGAGATGGCCTGCCCTCAGGCTGCTCAATTTATGAGACGGGTTCTACTCGTGTGTTTTCTACTTGCGGCGTCGTCCACCTCCCAACTGCACGTGTCGCGGGCATGTCACGAGATGATCGTTGACCATCCCAGTGGCTTGCATCAACGCGTAGCAGATCGTTGAACCAACGAATTTGAATCCGCGTCGCTGCAAATCGCGACTCATCGCGTCGGATTCAGCCGTGCTCGCGGGAACGTTGGCCATGCGGCGCCAGCGATTTTGGATCGGTTTGCCGCCGACGAAACTCCAGAGGTAAGCGTTGAAAGTCCCGAATTCTTTGCGCACAGCGAGGAACCTCTTCGCGTTCTCGATGGTGGCCGCAATTTTCAAGCGGTTCCGCACAATCCCGGCGTCGCCAAGCAACCGTCGCACATCGCGCGCGCCGTAACGTGCGATCTTTTCCGGATGGAATCCATCGAACGCCTTCCGGTAGTTGTCGCGTTTCTTTAAAATGGTGGTCCAGCTCAGACCTGCCTGGGCGCCTTCAAGAATGAGAAACTCGAAAAGCAATCGGTCGTCGTGCACAGGCACGCCCCATTCCTCATCGTGATAAGTGATGTTCGGTTCAAGAGTAGCCCAGGGACAGCGCTGCATATTGCGCACGAATTATTGAATCACATCTGGAGCGCGGCGCGAAGATGTGGGATCAGACGTTTGCTGAATTCGACCGAGTCGCCTGCGGATAAATGTGACCACTCGGGGCAATTGAAGCCTGCGAGGTCGGGAGAATCTTCATAGTAAATTCCGGGGGCAGCAGTGTCCTTAATTACTCGATCCCAGACAGCTGCACGCGGCGTCTGGCGATCTTCGAGAGCCTTCAATCCGCCACTGTTGGGAAGGCGCACGAAAACAATTTTGCCGCCGCGACTCCGGAGCTTTTGCACAGCTGCGGCAACATCATGAAAGCGTTGTTCAATCGCCTGTCCCATGCTTTTCGCGAACTCCTCTTGAGGAATGTAACTCGGCGGCGGTGGTGGAGTGAAAAGCGGCAGCCAGATTTGCTGAGTCATTCTCGCCAGTTCACTGCCTGGCCTGGCACATTTCTCGATCATGCAGGCGCGACGTTCGCGATCCAAAGTTCCGAAGTACGGCGGAAGTCGTGGCGATATCAGGGCATAGGGACGATTGGGAATTGGCAGGCGTTTTAGAAGACCTTCGAGAGTCAATTCTTCCGGTTTTAGAAATGCGACATGTTCTTCCAGTGGCATGTCGAGATATTGGCTTGCACGTTGCGCGAGTGTTTGAGTGTGAGACCGCCGAACGGCTTTTTCAGCGTGATCCATCGGCGGCGACCCCGGCGGCGCGATAAACAAACGGGGGACAACACTGCAAATGACGGTGCCGTGAAAATTTTTGTCGTTGGCCAGATCGGCCAGTACCGGATAAGCGCAACTGCCGCCCATTGCTAGCTGAACGGGACGTTTGCCTAATCCCTTTTGAAGTTCGTCGAGATCGAGATCGTACCAACCACGCGAATCGCCGATGATGACAATTGACTCGGGTTTCACGCGCCGGCGAGCGGATGTCCAGAGATCCTCGTTATCGTGGAGCGTTGGACCGTAACCGATGGAGCGACAATAGAGTTCCCATGCAGACACTGCAGCAATGACGCTCAGCACAACTGCTACCGTGATGCCGCGCCAGGGCAACTGTGGAATCGGCCGCACATATTCCAGAGGTGGGCCGCCATGTATGCTTTCAATTTCTGGCGGCTTCTTAAAGAACAGCCGCGGCAGGCGAAGTTTGCGTCTAAAATTGGAAGTAGATGAACGCATTACTGTTTCCTTGAGTGAGGATGATGGCGCAGGCCATGAAAGCCCACGCCGCTGTCACAATCCAGGGCGGCGCACGCATCACGGCTGTTTCGATGTTGGTATCGCGCAGGGACCAGTGCACGAGAATCATTCCACCGGTCACAAGCCCGATCTGCAGCATCTCACGCGTGGTAAGAATGGCGTCGCCGTGCGGATGTCCACCAAACATGCCGCCTAACATTCGCGCAGCGACGGTGAAATCGGATGCCCGAAAAAATACCCATGCGATGCAAACCGCAGCATAGGTGGCGAACCAGGCAAGGAGCCGAGTCGCGAGGGTGTTTGCCCACTCTTTGTGTTCGAACAAGCCGCGCACGACCCGTTCCACAACGAGATAAGAACCATGAAGCAAACCCCATACTACAAAAGTCCAGGCCGCGCCGTGCCAAAGGCCGCCGAGAAACATGACGATGACCAGATTTGTCCCGGCACGGACGGGACGGACCTGATTGCCGCCGAGTGGAATATAAAGGTAATCGCGCAGGAACGTGGAAAGCGAGATATGCCAGCGTCGCCAGAAATCGGAAAACCCAATGGCCGCGTACGGAAAACGGAAATTATCTTTTAGATGAAAACCAAGGCACAACGCCGCGCCGATAGCGCATGTGGAATAGCCGGCAAAATCAAAAAATATCTGGCCGGCGAAAGCCATGACACCGAGCCAGGAATCCAGTGCGATGAGTGACCCAGCGTAACTAAAAATGCGATCGGCTGAACCAGAGAGCATCGTATCGGCGAGTACAACTTTTTCGAATAAGCCGAGGGTCATAAGCAATAATCCCCACAGAAACTGCCCTTCGCGCAATGGCTGTGGCCTGACAAGTTGCGGAAGAAAATCGCCGGCGCGCACAATTGGCCCGGCGACCAGCTGGGGAAAAAACGAAACGGCCAGAACGAAATCGCGCAGCGATTTGGTAGGCTTTAGGACACCGCGATAAATGTCGAGCGTGTAGGAGAGGGAATGAAAGGTGTAGAAAGAGATGCCGACGGGTAAAAGAATGTCGAGATGAGGTGGCCGATAAATGATGCCAATGCGAGCGAGCAGCCACTGAAAATTTTGCAGGAGGAAATTCCCGTATTTGAAGAATCCTAGCATGCTCAGGTTCATGCAGACGCTGGCAACCAACCACGCGCGACGCGAATGCCCTCCTTTTGCCCTGCTCATTTGCCTGCCAAGCCAAAAATCCATTGCCGTGGTGGAAAAGAGCAGCGCCGCGAAGGGCGGATTCCACGCGCCGTAAAAGATGTAGCTAGCGACTACTAGGAGATTCTTCCGCGCATTCCAGGGACTTATGCTCCAATAGGCGGCGACGACGATTACAAAAAAGACGACGAACGTGAGTGAATTGAAAAGCATTACGGGCGCGCAATGTGCTTATTCAAGAGCCACGTTGATTGCCAGCACATTCTGCCAGATCTCACAGAATGACTCTGATCTTCGGCAATTCCCACGCCGGAAACGCCGCCGAGGCGATTTGAATCAAGAATCCCGAGGCGATGATACAAGATACGGCAACGCGATAAACCTTTCGCCGCTGCAACTCTGCAAAAAAGCCGCTCATCGCATATATCGGCGCTACGTGACGATAATGTCGCGTCGCGTGTCTGACAGGCAAATATGTATCCAGAACCGATGTGCGTTTTGTTGTAAACAACGGGAGAGACGTAACTTTTAATAAGCAGGGGATTACTCGACATCATGCAAAGCGACTTCATCGCTGTTATGGGCGCGACCGGGAATACCGGTCGTAAAATCACGGAAGCTTTGCTCAGAGCCGGCGAAAATGTGCGCGCTCTCGGCCGATCTGAAAGTAAGCTCGCGAAGCTGAAGCTCACTGGCGTCGAAGTGCTTGTTGGCGACACCAATGATGCCGCGTTTTTGATCAAGGCTTTTAGTGGTGCGGATGCGGTTTACACGCTGCAAGCCAAGGCGCTCGTGCAGGCCGGGTTATCCGAAAGTTTCGCCAGGCTTTACGTCGAGATGACGCGCGCGTTCAACGACGGAACAATAAAGCCAGTCCGCAGGCGTGAGAATACAACGCTCACGGGGTTCGAAGATTTGCGAACGAATGGGCAAGCGCCTACAAGGCCATGTGAGGAATGAAGTCGGCACGATGATTCCGAGCGCGAAGGAAGTCGAGCGCACACGCGAATTATTGTCGCGATATTTTCGGCCCACGCGCCTGGTCTCGGCGGAATCACTTGCGCAACGTTCAGGCGCACGTGTCCATCTAAAAATTGAAAGCGATCTACCGACCGGCTCGTTCAAGCCACGCGGAGCGCTGAACGCTTTACTCACCACTGCGGCGCAGCGCCCGGTGTCAGGAGTTGTTGCCGCCAGCACCGGTAATCACGGTGCCGCTGTTGCCTACGCTGCGCGCATCGCAAAAGTCGGCGCCACGATTTTTCTTCCGGAAAATCCGAACCCGGTGAAACGCGCGCGTATTGTCGCGCTTGGTGCAAAAGTAGTTGAGCGAGGCACCATGGGTGGATCGGCAGCGAGTGAAGGCGCGGCAGAATTTGCGCGCGATCACGGCCACTATTTTCTCGACGATGCGAGCGATCCGCTTGTCCCGGCAGGCACCGCCACAATCGCGGCCGAAATTTTCGACGAAATTCCCGAGCCCGATATCGTCTTTGTCCCGATGGGAGACACCGCGCTCATTCGCGGGGTCGCTGCGGAAGCGAAGCGTCGTCGTTCGGGCGTTCGCATCATCGGTGTTCAGGCGGAGCAATCGCCCGCCTACGTGCGATCATGGCAGCTAGGACGAGTCGTCCTGACCGATCAATGCGACACGATTGCTGATGGTTTAGCATCGCTCCATCCGCTCGAAGCAAATGTGATCGTGATCCGCGAGCTGGTGGATGAAGTGCGTTTAGTTTCAGAGTCGGAACTGCTCGACGCGGTCCGCATTCTTCTGCTCGACGAGCACATAGTTGCGGAAGCCTCCGGTGCCGCGGCGACGGCGGCGTTTCTTCAGAATCCATCCGCTTACGCCGATGCCGAAATTGTGCTTTTGGTCACGGGTGCGAACGTCTCCCCGGAAGTTCTTCGTCGCGCCGTCACCTAGGCATTTCGATGCGCACTATGCAAACGACGCCAGAAAATGTGCCCGCACTTTTACACCGATGAATAATCCGATCTACCTCCTGACGTTTGTCGCAGCACTTGGCTCCAGTCTTGTGGCCGGAATCTTTTTCGCTTTTTCGAATTTCGTTATGAAGGCTTTGGCACGCGTTCCTCCGGCGCAGGGGATCGCGGCCATGCAATCGATTAACGTGGTGGTGTTGAACAGATGGTTTTTCGCCGTGTTTTTTGGAACGGCGGTGGCTTGTTTAGCGCTGGCCATTACCTCATTCGTTCGCTGGCAAAAACCAGGCGCGGGTTATCTGCTCGTCGGCGGCCTGCTTTATCTCGTCGGCACGATCCTGGTGACAATTGCATGCAATGTTCCGCTGAACGATGCACTGGCAGCAGTAAATCCATCGAGCGCCGATGCGGGTCCTGTTTGGGCGAATTATCTGAAGAATTGGACCGCTTGGAATCATGTGCGAACAATCGCGGCGCTGGCTGCGGCCGCTTCATTTATCATCCCACTTTGTCGCGCCAGTTCATGCGTTGATCTTGCAGGATTTGAAACCTCGTCACCAACACTGTCCGCCACGTTGCCGCACAAGCCCGAAGATTGGCCGCGGGTTTTCGAACAGCACCTCAACGCCGGTGATCTTGATGCAGTGATGGCTTTGTACGAACCGGAAGCTCGCTTCGTGACGCGGTCTGGCGAGACACTGGCCGGTCGGGATGCGATTCGCGAGGTGTTGGCCAGAATGGTTGCCGCAAAAACACAATTTCGGAGCCGCGTCGCAAGGGCGGTTACCGTCGGCGACATCGCGCAATTGTACACCGACTTTGAGGGCACGACGGTCGATAGCTCCGGGAATACGGTGCCAGTTCACAGCAAAGCCATCGAAGTGCTCCGCCGTCAGCCTGACGGCGGGTGGAAGCTGGTAATGGGCGATCCCAACGGACGCAGATGATTGTGGATGCGGCACTAAAGGGGATGACATTGAAACGAACCAGTCGCCGCCGCAAAGTTGTTAGGGCGACACGACCTCAAGCGGGCTAATTTCTGTAGGTTCTTTGGTAGTGCGACAGGCCTCACCGGGCAGTGAACGAATTTTGTTCGAAGATTTTTGTTGATATGGAAACTAAATATACTAAAATAGTTTCCGTAGTTGCAGGGGGTCGCAGTCAAAGACTTATGTAAAAGACGGGAGGAAGAGACTGATCATGAAATCTCGGGAAGAACTTCATCGGGAATTACGGCATAGGATTCTCAGCTTGTCCGATGTGACCGAGCGGCAGAATGCGGGGATCCATGAAGACGCGTTTTTTGTCGGAGGGAAAATGTTCATGCACATCCATGGTCATGGTCATTGCGACATTCAATTGGCGAAAGATGATCAAAAGCGGGTTCTTGCGGAAGGCAAGGCACGTCCGCACCGCTGGGCGCCACAAGCGGGATACGTCACGCTGATTGTGCGCGAACACGAGGATCTGGAGTTGGCGATGGATCTGATCCGGATGTCACACCGTTATTTTGCCGACAAGCAAAATCTTTCACGAATACAACACCAATAGAACCAACGAGGCACTCAATAACAAGGAAACGATTATGAAACTATTTGTGATAGGAGCGACCGGGCGAACTGGGCAAGAGATCGTTCAGCAAGCCCTGGCCAGAGGCCATCATGTAACCGCATTCGTCCGTTCGCCTGAAAGCATAACGTTAAGAAACGAGCGACTGAGTGTCTTGAAGGGGGATGCCACGGACGAAAACCAACTGTTCGAAGCCGTGCAAAATCATGACGCGGTCATTTCGACTCTGGGACCGCGAGAAGTTTTCAAACCGAGCTCTCTTCTGAATGACAGTGCGCTTGCGACCAGCCGCGCCATGCAGCGTTCAGGAGTGAAACGGCTGGTCGTTCTCTCGGCGGCCGCCCATTTTCCCGGGATTCCAAATCGCATCGCCAGTTTCGTTCTTAGAAATCACATGTGCGATTCCCTTGCCATGGAGAAAATTGTCCAAGCCAACGGTCTCGACTGGACGATCGCGCGGCCTCCGCGTCTCACTCAGGAAGATTCTTTAAACTATCGAAGCCGCGAGGGCGCTGCACCCAGGATGGGTTTCACACTGTCCCGCAAAGCGGTGGCTACATTCATGCTCGACGCGATCGAGCAAAAGAAGCACGTTCGCAAAATCGT
>DASSFL010000418.1:0-13253 GCA_035694525.1 Candidatus Udaeobacter sp.
CAGATATTGCGCGCGAGATCTATTTTGCCGTCTTGGTCGATAGAGCCACCGCTGCGCCTGTAATAGTCGCGAGTACCGAAGGTGGCGTTGAAATTGAAGGCGTCGCGGCGAAATCGCCCGAGAAAATTATTCGTGAGCCAATCGATCCGTTGGCAGGTCTGGAGCCATTTCAGACTCGGAAACTGGCGAAGCAGCTCGGCTTCGAGTCGTCACAGTTGAAAGGGGCTTCGAAATTGTTTGAAGGACTCTACCGCACGTTCATAGCGTACGATTGCTCGATGGTGGAAGTAAACCCGCTTGTTGTCACAGCCAAAGGCGGTGTGCTGGCGCTCGATGCGAAGTTTAACTTCGACGATAACGCGCTTTATCGGCATCCAGAAATCGTGGCGCTGCGTGATATCGCCGAGGAAGATCCGCGAGAAGTCGAAGCTTCGAAACATGGTCTTAATTACATCGGTCTCGACGGAAACATTGCCTGCCTGGTGAACGGCGCCGGTCTGGCGATGGCCACGATGGACATCATCAAGTTTTATGGCGGTGAGCCGGCCAACTTTCTCGATGTAGGCGGTGGGGCCTCGGAGGAGCAGGTAACCGAAGCGTTTAAGATTTTGATCGCCGATAAAAAAGTAAAAGCGATTCTGGTCAATATTTTTGGCGGTATCATGAAATGCGACATCATTGCGCAGGGAATCATCAACGCGGCAAAGACGTTAAGGTTATCGGTTCCGCTGGTTGTTCGCCTCGAGGGAACAAATGTCGAAGCAGGAAAAAAATTGATCGCGGATTCGGGTCTGGCTGTTATCGCGGCCGATGATTTAGCCGATGCCGCGCAAAAGGCCGTGAAAGCCGCGGCAGGAAAAAAATGAAAGCGAAGAAGATTGCATTTACTGGAATCCCGGTAACGGACATAAATCGCGCGCGAACGTTTTACGAAGGAGTGCTCGGACTAAAGGTCTCGGGTGAATTTGGCGAAGGCGTCTGGATTGAATACGAGATTGGTCCCGACACGCTGGCCATCGGCAGCGTGGGCGATCAATGGAAGCCATCCGAAGACGGCACCAGCGTCGCCATCGAAGTCGAAGACTTTGATGCCGCCATCAAGAGCCTGAAACAAGCAAAGGCTCGATTTGCTGCCGAAGGAATCGAGAGTCCTGTGTGCTGGATGGCCGTCGTGCAGGATCCGGACGGTAACAAGATTATTATCCACAAACTAAAAAACGCATAACATCATGATCAAGGAAGTTGCATTTGTCGCCGTCGCCGTTTCAGACAAGGAGCGGGCGCGGAAGTTTTATCAGGAGACGCTCGAGCTAAAACCTGCGCGAACCCAAATGGACGGCGCATGGGTCGAGTACGATCTTGGCCCAACCACAATCGGTGTTGGCTGTCATCCGGCTTGGAAACCGTCACGCGACGGTACGACGATTGCCTTTGAAGTAGAAGATATCGATTCCGCGATCGACAAACTTAAAGGACGTGGTGTCACCTTCGATATGGAAAAGATTGAAACGCCGGTGTGTTGGATGGCGCAATTTCGCGATCCAGACGGGAACAAGCTGGTCGTTCACAAGCGAAAGGAATGACGGAAGGTGGAAGCGGGTTCTCCGTCTGGTCATCCTGAGCGAAGCGCAGCGAAGTCGAAGGATCCCGCAAAGTTTCCGTTCGATTTCGCTACAGGCCTCCTCGACTCTGCTCGGAATGACGGTTGAAGTCACCGTTCGCTAATTCGTCATGTCAATATTAGTCGATAAGAGCACGCGCCTCGTGGTCCAGGGAATCACGGGCAGCGCAGGAGCGTTTCATACACGACAGTGCATGGATTACGGCACGAACGTTGTTGCAGGTGTAACACCTGGCAAAGGCGGACAGATGTTCGATGGTAAGGTGCCTGTCTTCGATACAGTTTGGGAAGCGCGACAGCGGACTCGCTGCAACGCTTCGATGATTTTTGTGCCTGCTCCGGCGGCGGCCGATTCAATTCTTGAAGCCGTGGATGCCGGAGTGGAACTCGTCGTTTGCATCACCGAGGGAATTCCAGTGATGGACATGATGCGGGTAAAAGCCTTGATGCGTGGAAAGCAATCGCGACTGATCGGACCGAATTGTCCGGGAATCATAACACCTGGCGCGTGCAAGATTGGCATCATGCCCGGGTACATCCATAAGCCTGGCAACGTCGGCGTGATCTCGCGCTCTGGTACACTTACCTACGAAGCGGTCTGGCAACTCACTTCGCGCGGGTACGGCCAATCAACTTGTATAGGAATCGGCGGTGATCCGATTGGCGGACTGTCGCATCTCGATTGCGTGAAACTATTCAACGAAGATCCTGGCACGGATGCCATGATCTTGATCGGTGAAATTGGTGGCTCGGCAGAGGAAGAAGCCGCCGAGTGGATCAAGAAGCATTGTAAGAAGCCGGTCGCGGCTTTCATCGCCGGAATGACAGCTCCGGTCGGGCGACGCATGGGTCATGCCGGGGCGATTGTTTCGGGGGGCAAAGGAACTGCAGCGGGCAAGATCGAAGCGCTGAAGGCAGCGGATATCGCTGTTGCGCAGACGCCCGCCGCAATCGCCGACACCCTCATTGCGCGGATGAAGCTTCAATCCTAAAATTCGCGCTTTCAGAACCGATCATTACGGTATCAGGAATTGTCTGTTTAAATCAGTCCGCGGATTGCCTGCGGTTCGCTGGATTGCAATCGCGACAGATTCGATACGAAATTGCTGAATCCAATTAATTGCCTATGAACACACTTGCACTCATCGCTATCACCTGGGTCGGGAAGGAATACCGATTTCTGGGACTGGATTGGAGCTACCTCATGGTCCTTGGTTTCATTGGGAATGCTCTTTTCTCGATGCGCTTCCTCGTCCAATGGCTCGCGTCGGAGCGACAGGGCGAAAGCATTATCCCAGTCTCGTTCTGGTACTGGAGTATTGCCGGCAGCGTACTCATGTGCGTTTACTTTATTTTCCGACGCGATCCAGTTGGGATTCTCGCGTATCTCCCGAACTCGCTTATTTACATTCGAAATTTGATGTTGATTCGGAAGCGCAAATTCGCATTTACTGCCGCAGCGCCTTCGCAACACCCGCGTGAGACGGGATAGGGACGCGGACGGCTTTGAATGGGGATAGCCGATTAGTGAGTGGCAGGTTGGCTGGCGGATGCATGCAATTCCCCAGCCGGCAAATTCGCACCTTTCCAATCCATAGCCATGCGGATGCGTGCGCGACCGCTGGGATGGTCGAAAAAGATGAATTCTTCCAGCGGCGTTGGATCGAGTTTGCGATAGACGCCGAGTTTAAGTGCCACCTTTGCCATACCGTCGGGCTCGCGTGAAGTGTTGATTCCAAAAGCATCTGCTTCTCGTTCTGTGATGCGTACTACCGTATTAAGAACCGGCGTGGCAAAAAAGAGTAAGCTACTAAAAATCAGCGCGAGCAGTGGAAGACCCGCTGGGTCAGCAATACCGCGCACGCGCCATTTCTCGCCCCAACGCTTCACCGCGGCATCGAAGAGGATGCGAGTAAGCGCGAATCCGACGAGAATAAGAATTCCGAAGTAGGTGAGCAGTTTTGCGCCATGATTGAGGACATAATGCCCCATTTCGTGCGCCATCACCGCGCGAATTTCCGGAAGCGTACATTGCTTCAGCAGATTGTCATTGAGCGCCACGCGCGTCGTGCCGAGTAACCCCGCGACATTGGCGCTTACACGTGTCGTCTGACGTGAGGCATCCACTTCGAAAACCTGTTTCACAGGAATTTCATTCGCTCGAGCCATCGCGAGAATTGAATCTCGAATCTTCGGATCGGTTATCGGCTTATAGGTGTTAAACAGCGGTTCGATATACACCGGCGCGATAAGGACAAGGGTTCCGGAGTAAATAATCATAACGACAGTTCCCCAAATCCACCACGTGCGCGGGGCGCGCCGAAAGACGACGTAGAGAACGACCACCAGCAAGGTTCCGCCGACTAAAGTTAGCGTCAGGCCCAGTAATTGTTCCCGAAACCATGGGGCGAAACTCTGGGTCGCCAGGCCGTATTCATGTTCGCGAAAAAAGTTTTCGTATAGGTTGAGTGGAAAACTCAGTGCGTAAACGAGAAGCAGATATGGAATCGCATAGCAGGCGACTTGTACATTCCTGACCTTCGTGACACGTTCGGAAAAATCGCGCAGTCGCGCTGAAAACCGCGAGGTCAGAAGAAGGACCGAAATTGCGGCCGCGAGAACAAAATCCCAAAGGATCAGCCAGTACCCGCCTTCGAAGTAAGCGTTGGACTTCTCTCGTTGATTCCGCGGGACGCTATCCAGCCATACTTGTGTCGCCGCTGCAGGATCGAACGGCTTTACATCGTCCGCGGTCGCAGCTGAACCGTTGTAGCCGGGGTCGTTGCCCCCGGCACCCCGTTCGAAAGAGCGAACGCTCGCAGAGATTGCGGGCGAGGCGGTTTGTGCCGGGGTTTCCTGCGCTGAAGCAGGCATCAGAGTGATTGCCGATGTGACAACGAGCGCTATGAAAATCGAAGGTCTGGTCATCAATGCACCTACCATAAGCATAAACTCAACAGAGAGGCAGCGTTGCCGCAGCCCTTCAATAAGCTGGACTAGCTGCCACGTGAAGCAGAAGATGCAAACATGAAAAAGCTTGTGTCGCTGGTTTGCGCGTCGTTTATGGGAGCGTGCGCGGTTACCAATTCGTGCGCGGAAACGCAACCAGCGGATGCAGAGCGCTATGGGCCCTATCCCACTAATTACAAAGAGATCGTAATGAAATGGCTAGACAAACAATTGCTCGACGCATCGACTGCGCGCATCGATTGGGGTGGCGATCCAAAACCTGCAAACCTGGGGACAGAAGACAAGCCTGTTTACGGCTATCTGGTCAACTTCAAAGTAAACGCTCGAAATCGCTTTGGCGCTTACACGGGAATGCAAAGCCATGGCGCCTTGATCCGTAATGGTGAGGTGATTAAAGGCCTGGGTTTCGGTTATTAACAATTAACCTTAAACAAAATGAAAATAAATCAGCGATCGAAATTATCAGGACAGATTCTGGTTGTCGTCATCATCGTTCTAGTGTTGATCGGCATCGGCTATTGGTGGCTTTTCTCGAACAAGCAGCAGATGGCAAAGGAGGGCAACGAATTTGGGAGAAAAGTGATCCAGGAGCTCGTCATGCAACGCAATATTAAATTTTTTGGGGATCATTTGAGTCCCGCGATGCGTCTCCAGTATCCGCCATCAGCGCAACAGGATCTCTTGACTCAGCTGGACAAGCTTGGAACGCCGCTGTCTCCGCCAAACGTGGAGGGTGATATTGTGTTTCAGTCACACTTTTTCGATCCAAACGGCAACTTCCACGCCAAAATCAATTATCCAACCAGGGGAGCTGACATCAACGTAGCCATTTCCCATCCAGTCGGTCGTTGGCAAATTGACGAGCTAATATTCACGGCAGAGGCGGCGCGATAGGCTTTGCGTCGTTAAATCCGTTAAATCTACCGAAGCGAGCGAGTTGTTAACTCAATAGGCGCTCTAGCGAATTGAGACAGATTTGCGACCAGGTCTCCAATGATTCGCGGCGGGCCGTCAATTCCTCCTTTGTCAGGAACGTAAGGCCTGTGATCATTGCCTCACGTTTCTGCACCCTGGGCTCTTTCAATTTGAAGATGTGCACGATCCCCAGATGAACGCGTCCGACTTCAGTTGAGTCGTCATTTAGGAGCGCAACAATTCGATCTTCAAACCGAGTGTCGATCTTGATTTCCTCGTTCACTTCGCGCTCGACGCCCGCACGGTAAGCCTGCTCATCCAATGCAAAGAGCGATTCGTCGGTTTCGTTCATGTGTCCGCCAATGCCGATCGAGCCTTTCGCCACCAGCCGCTGTTCGCCTGCCTTTTTGCCGCGCACGTAATGAAGCACCGTCTCTTCAAAGGCGATCAGTGCATAAGGGATGATTTGCTTGTAAGCTGGGTCGTTCTCAGCTTCGGGGCGCGGAACGAAGAAATTGCTTCCGCGCGATAGTATCGCCTTCAAATATTTCTCTGGCTCGAAATTTAATCCCTGAAAACTGCCGAGCTCATCGAAGAGTTCTCGCTTAACGACCAGGACGTTCTCGTTTGGCGGATTGCTCATTGACTTACCATTTCTGTCATTCTGAGCGGAGCGAAGACTCTCTGATTATTTGTTAGCGCCACGTCCATGCAATGGCCAGAGATGTCTCGACTTCGCTCGACATGACAGCAAAGATCAGAACGAATAGCTCATGCCCACCTGGGGGCCGAAAAGATTCAAGCTGGGATTGGGATCGGTTTGTCCGCCATTCGAGAGATGTTGATAAAGCGCTCCCACACTTATCTTCCAGTGATCGTCCACAAGATAGGAAATCCCGGCCGCTGATAAAATATTAAACGTAAAATCCTGGCCCTGCCCGCCTGGAACTTCCGGGTGACTGTCGATCCATCCCAAACCGAGGCCACCTGAAAAGTAAGGAACGAAGCGGCTGCCTGGTCGAACAAAGTTGTAACGCATTCCGAGATTGAGCCCAAAGTAATGGTTCTCGATTCCGCGAAAAATCGGTTCTGCGATCGCGCTAATATAGAATTGGTTGTAGCCGCGCAGCCAGATGTCGCGCTGCACAACGCCCCACCGGACACGGGCGGTTAGGAATTCCGCGCCGATTTGGTAATCCTGCGGCGGGTTGAACGCGCCAAATAGATATCCGGACTCGACCGCCAACTCGAATCGTTGCGGGTTCAGTTCTTGCGTGGCTGCCTCCGTGCGTGGCTGTTCAGTTCCGCCGAATGTTTGCGAGCAGGTAAAAACAATCGCACAAGCGGCGAGGGCGCGAAGCGTTTTCATTCGGCGCGCGTACGATAAGGAGGCTTGATCGGATTGCAATTGATGGGACCTTGCTGTTTCGGCCCTGTGTAAGCGCCGAAACTCAAATGGCACAGTTCCGAGCTGTGCTGCATCGGCGGTCACAGACCGCCGCTACAGAATTCCACAAGATCGGGAGGCAATGGACTGGTCCATTCATGCTCGCCTTCGATTAGCAGTCTTCCCGAGTGCAAAGCATGTCGTGGCAGGAGCAGGTGGCGTTCGAGCTCTGCGGTCCATCCACTCTCGATGAACCGCAAGTAAAGCCGTTCGTCAGGTCCGTAAATCTTGTCGCCCACAATGGGATGACCAAGAGACGCGAGATGCACTCGAATTTGGTGGGTTCGTCCTGTGTGTGGAATTGCGCGGATTAAGCTAAACTTTTCAGCACCGCGGAGACCATCGGGCGGCGCCCCCGGCGGTCGCGCCCTGCCGGGCGATCGCACAAAACGGCGCTCAACATGAAGTTCACTCTGTGCCGGAGCGCCAGATGGATGAATCATTTGTTTAAGCCAGATCGCGGAGTGTTGATGCTTGCCTTGTCTATTCAGGGCGGCATCAACGACTGTGCTTTCCCACTCGGGCCAACCCCAGATGATGGCCAGATATTCTTTCTTTACTTGTCGCCGTTGCATCAGCAGCCCGAATCGGCGCGCGACATCGGCCTTCTTCGCCACCAGGACCAGGCCGCTAGTCTCCCGATCGAGCCGGTTCACAATGGATACCTGGCCGCCGGCGGCAATTTCGAACGCGAAGAGTCCGCGCAATTCCTGCCACAAAGTTCGCGCGCCATTCGGTTTCGTGGGATGAATCAGGAGAAACGGGGGTTTATCGACCACGGCATAATCGCCGGTTTCATCAATGATTTTGAAATCAAGTGACGGAGGCGACTCAATCATTTCGTGGCAACAATAGCCACGATTGCCTTGACCTCATTCCCAAAACTGTTTTACCTAGCCTCTTTAACTTTTGACAGGAGCACGCGGTGGAATCCAAGGACTTCAAAGAAATCAAAACCATCATCGATTTGATGAAGAAGAACGATCTTTCGGTCTTCGAGATCGAGAAGGAGGGGTTCCGCTTAAAGCTTCAAAGAGGTCCTTCGGGGCAGGCAGGCGGGGTTGCACCGCTTCCAATGGCGGTTCCGCCCAAGGCAGCCACAGCGCCCACTGAATCTGCGCCTGCTTTGCCCAAGGCGATCGAAAGCGTTCCGCTTAAGGAAATTGCCTCACCCATGGTGGGCACATTCTTTCGCGCTGCATCTCCGGACGCCTCGCCCTTTGTTGATGTCGGAAAAACGGTTACGGAGGAAACAGTGGTTTGCATTATCGAGGCGATGAAAGTGATGAATGAAATCAAGGCAGAAACCAGCGGTGTCATCGCCGAAGTCGTGGCTGAAAACGGCAAGCCTGTGCAGTTTGGCCAGGTGCTTTTTAAAGTTCGGTAGTTGAGAGTTGATTAAGAGCTCTCAGCTTATGTTCGAGAAAGTCCTGGTTGCCAATCGCGGTGAGATCGCGCTGCGCGTGATTCGCGCCTGCAAGGAGCTCGGCATCCGGACACTTGCGATCTATTCTGAAGCCGACGTCGATTCACTGCACGTACAGCTTGCAGACGAATCCATTTGCATTGGCGCAGCGCCCAGCACGGAGAGCTACCTTAAAATTGATCGCATCATGAGCGCCGCTGAAATCGGCGATGTCGATGCAATTCATCCGGGGTATGGGTTTCTCGCCGAAAACCCCCATTTCGCGGAAGTCTGCGAAAGCTGCAATATCAAGTTCATCGGACCTTCTTCACAGGCCATGCGGGCCATGGGCGATAAGAACGCAGCACGCGCTACGGCGCGAAAAGCCGGAGTGCCCGTGACGCCAGGAAGCGATGGAATTGTCGAGACAGAGAGCGACGCGATCAAAATCGCGAAGAAAATCGGTTATCCCGTAATGATCAAGGCGGTCGCTGGCGGTGGCGGACGCGGACTGCGCACGGCGCACAATGAACCGAGCTTGCAGTCAGCTTTTCACAGTGCGCGTCACGAAGCCGAAAAGGCTTTCGGAGATGATCGGGTCTATATCGAGAAGCTTATCGTCAATCCGCATCACGTCGAATTCCAGATTGTAGCCGATAGTCACGGTCACATTGTCCATCTGGGCGAACGCGATTGTTCCATCCAGCGACGGAATCAGAAAGTGATCGAGGAATGCCCGTCGCCGCTAATGACGGCGAGTCTGCGCAAAAAAATGGGACACGCTGCTATCAAGCTGGCTAAATCAGTCGGTTACGAAAACGCAGGCACAATCGAGTTTCTGCTCGATCAGGACAGGCATTTTTATTTTATCGAGATGAACACTCGCATCCAGGTCGAGCACACGATTACGGAGGAGGTTTACGGATGCGATTTGGTAAAGGAACAAATCCGCATCGCTGCGGGCGAACCGCTTTCGGAGCATGTCGCGCATGCAACGCCTCGACTTCACGCGATTGAATGCCGCATTAACGCGGAAGACCCGGCAAAGGATTTTCAGCCGACCCCGGGGCGAATCGATTTTTACTATGCGCCCGGCGGTCGTGGCGTTCGAATCGATTCGCATGTTTACACCGGTTACACCGTGCCACCCTATTATGATTCGTTGATCGCAAAAATCATCACGGTGGGCGCTACCCGAATCAATGCCATCGAGCGGATGCGGCGCGCACTCGACGAATATTACATCACCGGCATCAAGACCACTGTGCCGTTCCATGCTGCCATCATGCGCAACGGAGAATTCCGAGCCGGAAATTACGATACCGGCTTCATCGAGCGAGTCATGTCATCAGGCAAACTCGATCTCACGTCGCGACCGATTCGGCTTCACGATTAAACCAAGGCAGCGTAAGCGCGTTGCGCCTTTAGCTGGAGTTGCTTCTCAAGTTTTGATCTCGATACACGTGCGAGATTTGTCCGAAACTCCACGTCCATGAAGATTACAACAGCATCAGTTCTCATCGTAATTTGCCTCGTCTGCGCTGGGCCTTTGGCAAAGACTAAGGTCGTCAGTGACGCGCACTGCCAGCTTCAAAAACCATTAGCGTAAACAACCCGATTGGCCGTGTATCAGAGGTAGCCCTACACAAAAACTAGATGATACCCGGCTAGACAACTTGCGAACAGTTTTCGTAAACACGTGTGCGGTTAAAAAAGATCTGAAGCGGGCGGATGCCATTTCCCGCTAGGTTCTTCGCCTGCTCCAGACCTGCACTCTCAAATCAGACCAGCGGGGAAACGGAAAGGAAGAACCATATGACTCCACTGATTCAACTCGCTGCCAGGGTCGATATTGTGCCCGAGCGGATTGTTCAAGGGTTAACCTTCATCGTATTGGTAACGGTCTTGCTCGGTTTGCAAGGTTGTGGACGGCAGAAACCGATGGATGCGATCTGGTCTGCCGATCCAGTAAAGGTAGACCACAACGGGTTGGCGCGTAACCCGGTCTGGGCGTGGCAGAGCCAGACCGGCCAGCTGCCCGATCCCTGTTCGTTCTGTCCGTGCGATAAGGAGGATGGACAGTCCTGGAACTCGGCGGCCAATTGTACCGATGCAACGCCAGAAGCAAGCTCTTCCACGCTCTGCTTCGGGCACTGGAACTGGTTGCCGGTGGAGTACGAAGGAACGGTGACTTGGGCGGGACACTCCAATTCCGTTTACGACGACGATGACTACTATCTGTACATAAAACGGGATGATCAAGCATTGGAGACCGCCACCTCCAGAGATGGAGTTGAGCTCGAGTTTGATTCCGACGAGACCGTCGACTACTGGGATGACACCAATACCTGGTGGGATGATTTTCATCATAATTACGTTGATAACAACGACGAAGCCGCGCATGGACACATCGATGGCAAGTTCGCGATCATCGTCGGGCTGCTCGGGCTAGACAGCCAGCATGGCGTACACTCTGAGTTACATCCGGTTTACGCCATGTTCGTGCACGTTCAGGATGACCCGAGACAGGATAAATGGGCATTCTTCGTGCGTAACTCGGGAGACGAGGGTTTCTGCGGCAACGACGACGAGCCTGCGTATTTTCCTGGTAGAAGGCTTCGGGTATTAATTCCGCATTCGGGCCCACCGCAATCAGTCGGCGATAACGTTTGGGTTTATGGTGACAACGAAGACGAGTTCAACCAGCAGAGCTGGACGTTTCAAAACACGAATGAAGGCTTGTTACTTACGTTTAATCTTCAGGATCCGTCCAAGAAGGACGGGTTCGTCGGCGATCTGACGATTGATTGGGGCGGGATAATTCTTGCGGCAAGCCCACGGGCTGCCCAAGCAGGTACACCGAAAGACAAGCCATTCCGCTCAGTCACGAAGCAGGAGGATCAAGACGCGGTTTTGAAAGAAAAATTCGACAAACTCGATCCTGCAATGCAAAAACTCCTTGTAAAAGAATTGAAGAGCTTGGCGCATCATCCGCCTGCCAGGCCTAAGCCGGGAACGCAGAGTACAGAAGCCGTCCCTGAGCGGCCCCAACCCAACGGAAAGTTCCCTGCTTATGCAATTGTCAAGCCAGTGCGGGACACGGCTGGTGAGGCAAGGAGAGCCAAGCGGCGCGAAACCGCGCTCGCGTTTTTTAAGGCACAAGGCGTTGAGTAGTCCTGCTCCGTGGGCGGGTGCGAACACAACGACCCGGATTATTCGAACCGTCTTCGGAACAACTAGCGACAAATCGCACTCTAGTCACAAAAACGTCACTTGCGGCTGCTTGAATTTCAGAGCAACGCGGCTGCATGAAGCACAAATCTTCATCCACTATTCTGGGGTTCGATTATATCATAAACGTGCCAAGCCTTGGAGACGATTGGGTAAACGTCGATCGAGTTATCGACAGGAAGACAGCTAGAAAACTTCGACAGCTAGCGGGTCAAACTGGTGCGAGCGCCGTTACGGTTCTCGAAAGGTCAATCGAGCTCTTGCTCGCGGCCGACGAAGCAAAAGGAAAGGTTATTCCGTTCCCGAACAGACGGCGTGCACGTTCACGAGCAGGTGCTACCCAGGATGGTGCTGCCTTTTGTAACCCCATCTGAGATGATTGCGATCCTGACCGTGTGTACATCATCTTGCAGTTCCAGGCGCTTTCCACTCATGAGCACCATTGTCCAATTGACGACGCACGGGCGGTGCATCGCGTTTTCCTGCTAGCTCAGAGATGCGTCTACCGAGCCGCTCAATCTCTGCGTTATCAAGCGGCTTTTGTTTTCCTCCGTTTGTGGCGATGGAGTCTGCTTCCCGTGCTGCCGGATAGCTTAACCATCGTCGTAGTGCAGCCAGGATCGTAGCGCGTTCTCGTCTAGTAAGCTTAATTATCATCTTGGGCGAACCTGTTTTGCCGACGCTATTTCTATCAGGCCGCGCGGCATTGTCACGCAATTGTAACATTGTTACTATCGCAAGAATCATAACGGGCCTGGGCGTGTCATGAACGAAAGGAAACGAACCTCTACAAACCGTGTCGGGGCGAATCGAGGTAAAGAGACTTATCGAGCGGACAATTGAACCAAACTGGGGAAATCGCGCGCCAACATTCGCCTCGATCATGGGCGGCGCAAAGCATCATAATCCCTCTTTTTGCCAGAAGCCTTATGCCGCCCGTTTGGCGCAAACATCTGATCATTTGCCTATGCCTTGGGCTGCTGGCTATCCCTATCTATTTCGTAGATCTCGCGTCCGCAGGAGGAGGGGGCGGTAATTGGATCGCGATGGATTTCACGGGTCTTATCTTTTGGACCTACATAACGTTGCTCGCCATCCACATCGTTTTAAGTTCAATTGGCGTCGTCTCATTTCCGACGGCGGGAGCGCTGCGCATTCATTTTTGGTCGATGGTGCTTTCCATCACTCTGCTCATCACAGGTTTCGCCGTTTACGGAAAGCTGCTGCGCTCACAGGCTATCACCAGTCGATCTCAATTACCGTTATTGCTGTGCCAGCGGTTCGCTGCATCGCCTGGTTGGGCGGGGCTTGGCGCAGCTTGGTCATGCGCTCCCAGCCATTTCTTGCCACTGCGAGAGAATGCCCTCCGCCTCGGCAATAGACAATGCCTTAGCTTCCTTCATGACCTCAGACGGTACCCACGTTGGAAAAGGCTCTCGTTTCGACTGGTGTGCTCCGCTCGCAGTGTGCTCGTTCCATACCTTTGCAAGCTGTTCCTCGCGGAATCGTTAGGCCAGCTTGATAAGTGCTGGCCAAAGACGGCGATGCACGTAGGTAATTTTGCCTCCAATCAGTTTACAAACCAGAACGTTGGGACTCTCGCAAATCGCCGCGGCAGCGCGAAAAATCTCTTTCCCTTTTGGATGGCCCCACCAGCTGCCTCG
>DASSFL010000419.1:0-1561 GCA_035694525.1 Candidatus Udaeobacter sp.
TGCACTGAGGTTGGTTCTGCCGGGATCATCAGCACTCCTGTTGTCGATCTTGCTTCACGGGCGCTCTTTCTGGGCGCGCTGACGACACCCGATGGCGGCACGACCCTCAAACATTACATCATTTCCCTCAACGTAGACACGGGGGCCATCAATCCTGGCTGGCCAGTGGACGTGGAGCTGATGGCTCAATACAATGGCACGACTTTCACTCCAGAGAGCCAAATGCAAGGAGCGGCGCTGGCCATCGTAGGCAACATTCTTTATGTTGGATATGGGAGTCACTCGGATTGCAGCGTCTATCATGGCTGGCTGGTGGGAGTGCCGATCAATAATCCGGCTAGCGTAACAGCATGGGCTACCAGCGTCGTCGGTGGCGGTATATGGAGCGCTGGCGGTGTAGCCAGTGACGGCACCAATCCGTTTGTTAGCACTGGAAACACTTTTCAACCGCCTACCTGGAGCGGCGGCGAAGCAGTGATTCGTTTTCGACCGGGCCCGATCTTTAGCGGCAATTCCAGCGATTACTGGGTGCCGGTCAATTGGTCGACCCTCGACCAGCAGACCGTAGATGTGGGTTCCGCGGGCCCGTTACTGGTGGACGTGCCGGGCGCAACGCCCTCCCGTCTTGTCGTCCAAATGGGCAAAGATGAATACGCGCATCTACTTAATCGCGATAATCTCGGTGGTATCAGCGCGCCGATAGCAGAAGCACGGGTAGCCTTCAGCTACATATATGGCGGGCCGGCAGCTTACCGAACTAACCAAGGCACGTATGTTGCCTTTCGCGCCGGCGCCGACGCGCTCGACACTTTCCGCATTACTGCAACCAGTCCACCTACCATCGTCAACGAATGGAGTACGTTCCCCAGCAACGGTTGTGGGTCACCTTGGGTCAGCTCTACAGACGGGACTAATAACGTGATCGTCTGGGTGGTCGGCACCGGCGATCGCACTGGTTCCGGGGGCGACCAGCGATTACATGGGTACGACGGAGATACTGGTGCTGTTGTCTATGGCGGTGGCGGTGCCAACGAATTGATGGCGGGGACGCACACTTGGAGGAATACGGGTATTGTTGCCCGCGGGCGCATGTACATTGCCGGGGACAACAAAGTGTATGCTTTTAAGCTGCCGGGAGGCACGCCTACACCTACCCCAACTGCAACACCGACGCCAACCGCGACACCTGTGCCGACGCCGACGGCAACTCCGACGCCACCACCACCGACACCGACACCTACAGCAACAGCAACGGCAACAGCAACTCCAACCGCGACCCCGACGCCAGGTCAGATTACACTTGGCGCACGCGGCTACAAAGTGCAAGGTTTGCACACGGTGGATCTCTCATGGACCGGGGCGAATTCCAGCAGCATCGACGTTTACCGCAACGGCGTTTCTATCGCTACGGTTCCCAACAATGGTTTCTACACTGATCACCCCAATGGCCGCGGTCATGCCACCTATATCTACAAAGTATGCGAGGCGGGCACCGGTGACTGCTCTAATCAAGTTACTGTGAATTTCTGAGATTTCGGAGCCCACTCTTAACGACAAACTT
>DASSFL010000420.1:0-6182 GCA_035694525.1 Candidatus Udaeobacter sp.
AGCGCTGCTTCGTCTATGCAGATTATGTGTGTCGATCAAGATGCACACGCAGAAGATGTCGCTCGACGAGGCAACCAAATTCTTTCGGGAAAACTGTTATTACGAGGAAAAGCCGGCACGCCAGGAAGCAATGCGCGGCACCTTCGATCCCGGTTATCTCAATTATACGCTGGGCAAATTGCAGATTTTGAAATTACGCGACGATTACAAGGCGCAGCAGGGCGACGATTTCTCACTGCAAAAATTCCACAACGAGCTGCTCGATCACGGCATGCCGCCCATTCGGCTTCTTCGCGAAATCATGCTCAAAGATCAGAGCAAATGGGACCAAGTGCTCTAAGTAATGTTAAGGGTTAAGAGGTTGCAAACTTGCAAGTTTCGCTCCCGTGACCAACACCGCGTTTATGTGTGGCGATGCGATATCGCCTTAATCAGCGAGGGCGTCGTCATTCTCGCCCGGCAACAGGTCCCGCAGCATTGGCTGCGGATTAGAAGGTAATTCCTCAACGTCACGCAATTTTTTCGTGATAACGCGGGACCGAACATCGACATCCTCCATCTTGCGTGAGGCTTGATCGATTTTTTCCTTCACCGCCGATAATGCCTCACCGAATTTTCCGAACTCGGTTTTCACTGTCGCCAGTAAATTCCAGACCTCGCTTGAGCGTTTTTGAATCGCAAGCGTACGAAAACCCATTTGCAGACTGTTGAGCAATGCGGCCAGCGTAGTCGGTCCAACGAAAGTCACCCGGCAATCGCGCTGCACGTTTTGAACCAAGCCCACACGGCGAATCGCTTCCGCGTAAAGGCCCTCGCTTGGCAAAAACAGGAGGGCAAAATCGGTCGTCTTTGGCGGATTAACGTATTTCTCGCAAATATCTTTCGCGCAGCGCTTCAACTGCGTCTCCAGAATTTTCATCGCCGCTTCCACCGCTGTGGAATCGCCACTTTCCTGCGCTGCCGTCAAGCGCTCGTAATGTTCCATTGGAAATTTCGCGTCAACCGGCAACCAGACCGGCGCGCCGTTCTCGTCACCCGGCAACTTGATCGCGAACTCAACACGCTCATCTGTGTCATCGCGAGTCCTCATGTTTTTAGCAAACTGCTCGGGCGTCAGCATTTCTTCCAACAGGACGCCGAGCTGCCATTCGCTCCAACCACCGCGCGTTTTCACGTTCGTCAGCACGCGTTGCAAGCCACCTACGTCGCTCGCTAATTGCTGCATCGCGCCGAGCCCCTGATGCACCTGCTCAAGACGATCGCTCACCAATTTGAACGATTCGCCGAGACGTTTCTCCAGCGTGCCCTGCAACTTTTCATCAACAGTGGCCCGCATTCTGTCGATTTGCTTCGAGTTGTCCTCCTGCAATTGCTTCAAGCGCAGATCGACAATTGATCGCACGCCTTCGAGGGACTTCGTCAGTTCTTCGCGTTGCGTTTTCGCGGCAGTCGCACCTTCTTCCCGACCACGTGCCATCTCTTCGCGAAGCATCCGCTCGCTTCGCTCTTGCGCGCGTTCGAGTAACTCGAGTTTTCCGCCAAGCGCCACATCGCCAGATCCGGCGCGCCGTGCCAGCAGCAAGATAATTGCGACCAGCAACCCGCCTCCAAGCACGCCGACGACCAGATAAAGAACGTTCATTTTCCTCGGTGAAATCCCTGCTGTTAACAATCAAGAGATTCCTCGACTTCGCTCGGACTGACAAGAGCGACTAGAACCGCACCTTTACACCGCCATAGGCCGCGCGGCCCAGGTTGGGAAAACCGAACACTTCCGAATAGTGTTCGTTCGTCAAATTGTCGACTCGTCCGAAGACTGAAAAGTGTGGGGTGACATCATACTCCGCGGCAATGTTTATGAAGGAATAATCCTCGATATCGAAATTCGGGAGGCCAAAGTTCAGTTCCTCTCGCGCGTTTACGAACTTTGCTTCAATTACCGTGCGCAGCTTCTTGAACCAAAGATACGAAGCAGAAAAATAGACTTCATTGCGCGGCCGGCGCGGCAAACGCGAGCCTTGCGGCTGTGAAATGTCGCTGTTATCGATCTTTTTGGCGTCGAGGTAAGTGTAGCTCGCCATCAACACAAGATTGGGAATCGGTTGCGCACGTAATTCGGCTTCCAATCCCTGCGTTTCGGCGGCTCCGAGGTTGAGCGTTTGAAAAAGGCCGTTGAACCCAATCACGTTTGACAAATCGTTATGAAAGTACGTCAAATCCAGCGCAACACGCTTCTCCCAAAGCTCCTGCCGGACGCCGATGTCCCAGCCGAAAACTTTTTCCGGGTCCAAATTAGGGTTGTTGCCGAAGATAATGTCCTGACTGCTCGGCGGACTGAACCCTGTCGCAACGCTCGAGTGTAGGATCGTATTTGTCTTGTCGATCTTGTAGCTGCCGGCAATACGATAGGTCCACACGCCACCAAACTCGTTGAAATGAGCGAACTGGCCGCCGGCGACAAAAATCAAATTCTCGATTGGCGTTAGCGTCGCCTGCGCAAAGCCGGCAATCTCCTGGGTGTGGTCGCCAATAAACGTCGGTTGTGGCCCGAACGCTTGCGAAACGAATGGCCGTTCCTGCCCGGCATTGATACGGCTGTAGAAAAACCCGGAAGTCAGCGTAAGCCATGAGGTTGGACGCAAATCATTTTGATAATCAACTTGTGTCCGTTCAAAGAGAGCGCGTGTCGGCCCCACGAAACCATCCTCATTCGGATCGTTTAGTTGTCGCTCGTGATCGTAACTCACAATCAGTTTGTGATCCCACCAATCAGCCGGTTTCCAATCGATGTGAGGACCGATTAACCAACGCTCCGTGAGAAAGTGATCAATGGGACGCGGATCGAAGATCGTGTTTGGATTTCCAGTGTCGCTTACCGAGTAGGTGAACAAGCTGCCGATCCGCAGTTGTTCGTTAGGCGACCAGCCGACGCTGGTAATGGCAGCTGTGTTACGATAGTTATTATTGGGACGCGCGTTCTCGGTGTCGAGCCGGCTGGCGCCAACCGAATAATCGAAATCGCCGATTTTGCCGTCGCTCTGGCCCCATTCGCGGAAAGAGTCATACGAACCCCCCTCGGCAGCAACCATTGCGCCCGGCGTTCCGGTGCCTTGTTTCGTGAAGATTTGAATCACTCCTGCGAGGGCGTGCGGTCCGTAGATCGCACTTTGCGGCCCGCGCACCACCTCGATCCTGTCGATATCGTCCGTCGTAATGTCGGCGAAGTTCATCGCGCCAGACAAACCCTGGTTAATCGGAATGCCGTCGAGCAGCACTTGCATGTCTTCGCTTGGCAATCCGCGCATGAAAACGGAAGTCAGCTGACCGGCGGTGCCTGTCTGCACCACGGAAAGCCCAGGCACTTCGCGAAGCGCGTCGCTCACACGCTGGATTTGCTTTTGCTCGATGTCTTCCGAGGTAATCACGCTGACAGTCGCCGGCGATAGATCGAGCGGAATATCGAAACGAGTTGCTGTAACGACAATTGGTTCGGCTTCTATTTCGGTCGGTGAAGGAGTCGGCGACGCTTCCTGAGCAACGCAAATGCCCGGCACAAAAGCCAGCAGTGCGAATGGGAGAAGCTGCGCCGTGCGCGCTTTCCAAAAATGAATGAACCAAACTGGACGATTTTGCATAACAAGTTACCTCCAACTCAACTCCGAGAGTTGGACTTGTTAGGCTCACATCGCTTCTTCGACGGTCATGGACCGCCGCAACAACAGGCCGGATCGTCCAGCTCTCATTCTTCTTTTTGCGAAGAAGTTTTTTCGCGTGTAGCCGCTGTAGCTGGGGTCGTTGACCCCGGCCGCGGTCAACGACCGCGGCTACAACGAATGAGGCGGACCGGGCAAATATTCTGGCTCCTGGCGTATGTTCCGATCCTTGTCGGAATCACCTTCTTCCCGCCTTCACCCCCAAAGTCTTCGGGGATTGGCCCAATTGGGAAGTCGTATCCAGTTACAGCAGCGCAACTGCTCCCGATTCTCACGGGATTTCTTGCGCCGATCCACTTTTTCAAGCTCGCAAAGAACTGGATTGAGAAGTAGCGGCTTGCACTCAGGCCTGCAAGAATTATTTAATCAACCCAGCAACAACCATTTCTTGTGTCATCAACTCACTCTCGCCTTAACTTTATTGTCACCGGCGGCGCCGGTTTCGTCGGCTCAAATCTCACCCTGGCTTTGCAGGAAAGATTCCCGGACGCGCGTATTACGGTGGTTGACGATTTTCGCTCCGGTAATTTTAAGAATCTCACCAGTTACCGTGGTGACTTCGTTGCACAAGATCTGGCGACGTTCGACTGGCACGAGCGGTTCGGCGACGGAACATTCGACGCGATTTTTCATCTCGCGTCGATCACGGATACCACCAATCACGACCAGCTCGAGCAAGTTCACGACAACGTGGAAAGTTTCCGGCGGATTCTGAATTTTGCGCACTCGACCAAGACACGAATCGTCTATGCTTCTTCTGCGGCGACCTACGGCTCAGCAACCGAGGCCAGTGTGGAATCAAATGGCGCCGCGCCCGCAAACGTTTACGCCTTCTCCAAAGTGATCATGGATAATATCGCGAGGAGAGCTGCCGCCGAGTCGACCGATTGGATCATCGTTGGCTTGCGTTACTTCAACGTTTATGGACCGCGCGAAGCACACAAGGGCGTGCCCGCCAGCATGGTGTATCATTTGTCGCGGCAAATGAAGGCCGGTCAGCGGCCGCGAATTTTCAAGCACGGCGAGCAGAAACGCGATTTTGTTTACGTGAAGGACGTCGTCGAAGGCAGCATTCGCGCTCTCGACGCGCAAGGCAGCGGAATTTACAATCTCGGCTCGGGCCAGGCGCGTTCGTTCAATGAGCTGGTCGATGTTCTAAATAAATGTCTAGGCACGAACTTTCCGCCCGATTACATCGACAATCCGCACGCGCATTATCAAAACTTCACCCAGGCCGATCTCACTAACGCGCGTAGCTCGCTTGGGTATGAGCCGCGGTTTCCCCTGGAAGAGGGCGTACGCGATTACATGCACTGGCTGTACGGGTAGCGCTCGCATTTTGCTACCCGGAGGCAGCCAAATCGCGGAACGCTCTCTCCGACAATTGAAATTCGTGCCACTCGCTGTCGATTGTCGCACCGAGGCGTTTGTAAAACTCGATGCCACGCTCATTCCATTTCGCGACCCACCATTTAATCATTCCGCAGCCCGCCTTCTCAGCCTCTCTGGCAACAGCTTTCATCAGCTGTCTGCCTATGCCTCTACTCCGATGTCGATCGGCGATATAAAGCTCCTTGATGATCAGATTCGGCTTCGCTCGATACGTGAACGGAACAAAATAATAAACAAGAAATCCGACCAGATTGGAGCCTTCTTCCGCAATAAGACAATGAAAATCAGGGGGCGAACGCTGAAATCCCTGTTCGCGTAACACTTCGTCCGTAATAGCGAAGTCCTTCGAGTATTTCTCAAACTCGGCGAGTTCGCCCATCAAAGGCAGCAAGCCTGGAATATCGGATTCGACTGCTTTTCGAATTTCCAGCGTCGTCATGCGTAAAGCCAAGGATCACGCTGGGACTCGTTGATCACGTCGAGAACCTGAGTGATGCGAATTCCATGAAGCGAGATTCCTCAATCCAGTTGGAACGACGGGCATTAGCCTTCCCAGAAAAATTTGGTGGGACGGCGAATTTCCGGCGGCAGACTTTTGTGCACCGGGCAATTGAGCGCCGTTTGTTCCAGCACTTCGCGGTGAGGTGAGTCAGACGGGAGTGGAATGCGAACTTCCGATGGGAGCGCAACGATCCTGCGCGGAGCGTCCTCGGACATCTCCTTTTGCACCGACACGGTCATACCGCGCAGATCGACACCGAGTTCCTCCGCCTTGATTCCCATCGTCGTGCTCATGCATGTAGCCAGAGCCGTAGCGACGAGATCAGTCGGCGAAAACGCTTCACCTTTGCCCCTATTATCGGTCGGCGCGTCGGTGGAAATCTTTGACTGCGAGGGACCATGCTCAGCGTCGCAATGCAATTCCCCGGTGTAAGTGACGTCAACTTTGACCATGTTGAATTATGTGCTGCGTCTTCTGTTTTGTCATGTCGAGCGAAGTCGAGACATCTCTAATTGGTGAATACCAGAAATTCCTCGACTTCGCTCGGAATGACACCAAAGCCTTAATGAGAAACA
>DASSFL010000421.1:0-2243 GCA_035694525.1 Candidatus Udaeobacter sp.
CGAGAAAACTCACAGGCGTCCCTCGATTTGTGCGATCGGTTTGGCAACCAGCGCTAATCCGATAACGACCAGTGCAATCCCGCACCAGCGTAATGTCGAAATCGATTCGCCTAGAAAAATCCAACAGCCCAGCGGAACGAGAATATCGACCACGCGCGACAGAGGAAAGGCGATGGTGAGTGGAATATGTCTCAGCACGTAAAGCCAACTGATGAAGCTGGCAATGATGAGAAGGATCGCCCACCACACCAGCGGCGAAGCCAAACCGTTAACGCCAGTCCAGGACCACGCGCTGTCAGTATCTGCGACCTCTGTTGCGCCTCGCTTCAAAAGAAATTCGGACACAAGCACGCAGGCAACGCTGAGAGCAAGTTGCAGCCAGGGGTTGCCGAAACCGGAAGGTCGATTTTGCATCCGCTTTTCTAGCGTGCAGCCAAATCGTCGCAACCAATTTCGAATTGAAGATGTTTGGGTAGGGTGCGTCACTCAATGCGCGCCGCGGAAGACTGCCCGCCCTACCAGCGCCGGGGCCTTAGAGCTGATCGACGTTAGGAAACCGCTGTAAAACCGGGTCGTGACGCGTCGGACCCAGATATTTGATGAGACGGCGAAAGATCGGATTGAGCAGCCGATTTGTGTGCATCACGTACAGATCGAGCGGCACAAGTTCGCAATCCAGATGCAGTTTCGGTTCGTAGTTGAGCGGGTTGCTGTAGTAATACTTCAAACCCTGTTGCAGCGCCCATGAAATGATGTCGCGCAGTGTGTAAAAATAAAGATGCAGGTCGAGCGCGACGCTGTAGTCCAGACCGATGCACTCGTCATAAATTTTGTCGTCGCAGACTAAGCAAAAACTGAATGCGACGATTTTGCCAAGCTGGCGCCAGATGAAGAACCGCGCATGTTCCGGCATTCGCTGTGCGATTGCGCAAAAATAATCTTTCGTCAGGGTCTCGAATTTGAACGGCGAACGCTCGTGGACGGCGAGATAGAGGGGGTAGATCTCATCAACAAGAGCCGTGATGTCGCTGACTACTTCCATCTCGATCGCGGGTGCACGCTCGGCTTTGCGGAATTTTCGGCGCAGATCTTTTCGGGTCGCCTTGCTAAGTGTGCGAAAATATTCGTCCCAGTTGTTGTAATGGAGTGAAAGCCGCGTCATTGGCATGCTGGGAATGCGGGCATAGCCATTTAGGCGGAACGTTTCGAGTTCCGAGCGATAGGTCGCCGGAAAATCTTTTAGCACGACCAGCGAAGCTTTATTTTGTTTT
Organism: Candidatus Udaeobacter sp.; assembly: GCA_035694525.1. GTDB lineage: Bacteria > Verrucomicrobiota > Verrucomicrobiia > Chthoniobacterales > UBA10450 > Udaeobacter. The sequence continues at coordinate 1,272 of DASSFL010000421.1, forward strand.
GCATAAGTCGAAAGGCTCGCCTGCAAGGCGTTTGCTACCCATGCTACGTCTTTCTCGTCGCACGCGTCCAAGTCGCCGGTACCGGCTGCGCAGCCAACCATCAAGACGCGCATTGTTAGAAAGCGCGGGAAAACTTTGCGAACACGATCAACGATCGAACTAATTTTGCCTGGCACGCCTTCAATCAGATTTTGCCGGACAAAGAATACGGGCTGGATTGCTCGCGTATTGCCGCAACCATCTTCGAGCAGCAGATAACGGTACTCGAAACCACCCTGGAGCGTTTCTTCTACGATCTCGTAGTATCGATGGTCTTTGCACTTGTCGTGGAACGCGCGTCGCCACGCGTCGCAATTGTGCAGCTCGGAGCGTGTGACGATCTTTGCCACGCTTTGGGGAGCTGGAACGCTGCGGCTATGCGGCATAGGAACAGGTTTTCGCAACCTTGCCGCGACTAAAGTTGGATGGTCGGTTGTTCTGCATTCGCTTTAAGAGCGTGAGCCTGGCGTCGAATCTTCATTGAAAGAAAACGCAAGGTGAACAAACCTGCGAGCAAGTTTGTCAAAATTGTTCGCACACCGCGTTTTTCAAAGTGAATCGTATTGAGGAGCGTTCCTTGCAATCGAAGGTCCTGGCGACGGCCGCAGCTGTCGCGCTCGCAATGGTTCTTGGCGCGCTGGATTATTTTACAGGTCGTGATTGGGCAATATCAGCCTTCTATCTGCTGCCGACGTGCGTGGCGGCATGGATGGCCGGCCGGTGGGCGGGATTCGCGGTAGGAGCTTTGTGCACAGGCGCCTGGTTCTTCAGCGATGTGTTCAATGGCGCAACATATCGGTCTCCGCTGATTCCCGCTTGGAACGCGATCATGCTTTATATATTCTTTTTGGTTGTCGTCTGGCTACTCACTGCATTCCAACATTCTCACTACCACCTGGAGCAAACAGTCGAGCAGCGAACAGCCGCGCTGCG
>DASSFL010000422.1:0-2236 GCA_035694525.1 Candidatus Udaeobacter sp.
CTTCTTTCGCCTTCCAAATCGCAATGCGCGAGGCATCAATTCGCGACATCTGTCCCGCGCCGATGCCTAGTGTCCGATCCGCACGAGAATAAACAATCGCGTTCGATTTCACGTGTTTGACCACCCGCCACCCGAACAACAATGCTTTGAGTTCCGTTTTGGTCGGTCGTCTTTTCGTGACCACGTTACGTGTTATTTCCGCTGCAAGGTCCGCGTCTTGAACGAGCACGCCGCCGCAGACGGAACGAACATCGACCGCAGGTCTCGCATCTGTTGCCGGCGTCACCAACCGAATCAAGCGCAGGTTCTTTTTCTTCTGCAAGACGCTCCGCGCTTCCGGCTCAAAATCTGGCGCAATAATTACCTCGCTAAAGATCTCGCTGATCACTTTCGCCAGCGCTTCGGTCAACGGACGGTTGCATATGATAATCCCGCCAAAAGGCGCCTGCTTATCCGTGGCAAACGCCTTGTTCCACGCCTTGGCAAGATCGGCATCCGACCCAACGCCACATGGGTTGGTATGTTTCAGAATCGCGACGGTTTGCTCCTCGAATTCGGCGATCAAATTCGTCGCCGCACTGATGTCGAGAATGTTGTTAAAGGAAAGTTCCTTGCCGTGAAGTTTTTCGAAGTGCTTATCGAAATCGCCATAGAGCGCGGCGGTTTGATGTGGATTTTCTCCGTAACGCAACCGCGTTACCAGCGGAAGCGAAAGTGAAAACGACGCATCCGTTGTCTGCTCCCTGTTCAGGAAGTTACCAATCGCGCGATCGTATTCGGCTGTTCTGATAAAGGCTTTGATGGCGAGGCGCTCCCGCAATTTCAGTGTCGTTTCGCCATCGTTATCACGCATGTTTTCGAGCACTGCATCGTAGTCTGCCGGATCGACTACCACCGTGACCGATTCGTAGTTTTTTGCCGCGCTGCGAATCATCGACGGACCGCCGATATCGATATTCTCGATCGCTTCCCCCATGGTGACGTCCGGTTTGGCAACGGTCGCTTCGAAAGGATAAAGGTTGACCACCACCAGATCGATCGGTTCGAACCCACATTCCCGCGCTTCAGCCTCATGTTTTTCGTTGCCACGTTTGTAGAGAAGACCACCGTGCACGCGGGGATGCAAAGTTTTCACGCGCCCTTCCAGCACCTCTGGAAATGCAGTAAAGCTCGAAATCTCGCGCACTGGAATTTTTTCTTTCCTCAGCAAGTCTGCCGTCCCCCCGGTGGAAATAATGTCGACGCCCTGTCCCTCCAGCGCTCGGGCTAACCCAGCGATACCGGTTTTGTTGGAAACGGAAATGAGGGCGCGGGTAATTTTCATCGTTGAACCGTTAAAGAGTTGAAGCGTTGAAGCGGGTCAACCCTTCATCGCTTTATCGCTTCATCGCTTCAACGAAAGATCGCGTCAGCGATCCAGAATGACATTCTTGGCCGCCGGATAAAGCACGGGGCAACAGCCGATCGTTTCGCAAAATGCTTTGCTAAAGTGACTCAGACTCGAGTATCCGACTTCCGTGGCGGCCTCGGTGACGTTATAACGCCCCGTTCGCAACAGCTCGGCAGCGCGTTCCATTCGCAAATTGCGCAAATATTGCGAAATGGTGAGTCCCACTTCGCGCGAAAAAATCCTGCTTAGGTAGAACGGGCTGCAGCCCACCTCCTGACCGATCATTTCCAGCGTGGGCGGGTTAGCGAGATCGCGAGTCAGAAGCTCCTTCGTGCGTTCCACGCGTTCGCGCGCGACGCGTTTTTGCCGCATGCAGAAGAATTCCGGGTCTTTTGGCGCGAAAAGAAAATGCGCCATGAGCTCCAGTGCCTTGCCTTGATACCAGAGGATTTGAGCTGCTTTTGCAACGGGAGGCTCTGCCAACCCAGCGACCACGCTGCGTTGTTGCATGGTCATCGGACGCGCAGGCGCGACAACGTTTTCGTCCTTATCTCCAAACACAATGCGGCGGATCTCCGGCTCGAGGTCGGCTTCATTCCGCACAAATTGTTTTTGCAAATGTTCCCGCGAGAATTCCAGCGTCACGAATTGATGACGATCGTGCGCGCGCCGCGATGCCGGCAGCGGTTCATCGGCGATCGCGTAATACCCACAGTTGCCCGGAACATAATCGCTTCGCGCACCACTTTCGGTGCCTACTGCTCCGCGGCCGGCGAGATTCAAACAGAACTCAAGGCTGTTTGGGTGAAAAGTACGTCCCCAGTTAAAGGAACGCTCGGTCCGAAA
>DASSFL010000423.1:0-3106 GCA_035694525.1 Candidatus Udaeobacter sp.
CGCCAACGTGCGCATCATCTCCGCGACAAATTCGAATCTTGAGCACGAAGTAGCAGCGGGTCGTTTTAGGCAGGACCTGTTGTTTCGCCTGAATACGATCCAGATTACGTTGCCACCGTTGAGAGAGCGGCGGGATGACATCATGCTGCTGGCCAATAGTTTTCTCGCTCAGCACGCAGAGCACTACCGGAAACAGATTGCCGGCTTCGATGAGACAGCTCGAGAACGTCTGCTACAGCATCGCTTTCCGGGAAATGTTAGAGAGCTCGATCATATCGTCGAACGTGCCGTGCTTATGACACAAGATCGACAAATCTGCGGAGGCGACCTGGGCCTGGCGAACGACGGCCGTGAACCGCGCAATCTCGAGGAGATGAGTCTTGAAGAAGTGGAGGCATTCCTCATCAAGAAAGCGCTGGCCCGAAACGACGGCAACGCGCGTAAAGCAGCAGAGGCGCTTGGGCTGAGCAGAAGTGCATTCTACCGTCGTCTGCAGCAATATGGTCTCTAAGAGTTGCGGATTGCCCGCCGCGGCGGGTGAACCTATTGCGGATTGCCCGCTCGCCACAGCCTTGGCGAAGGCCGGCGAATCGTAGTTTTGATGGCCCGCAAACCAAAAGATCCGCATCGGTTTTCCTACGAAGGAAGGCTTACCTGGCTCACCCTTGCTGCGGTCGTCCCTGCAATTGTTGTTGCCCTTGCTCTTCTTTGGTTTGGCGATCACAGCGCCAAAGTGCAGTGGACGCTAACGATTCTTATCGTTGGTTGCTTTCTTGTGTTCGTTTCCAGCGCGCGCGAACAGACCATTCGGCCTTTGCAAACCATGTCCAACTTGCTCGCGGCATTACGCGAAGGCGACTACTCCATTCGTGCGAGGGGAGCCCGCGGGGGCAACGCGTTGGGCGAAGTCCTTCTCGAAATTAATTCGCTCGGCGAAACATTGCGCCTGCAACGTCTGGGCGCTTTTGAGGCGACTGCGCTGTTGCGCACGATCATGAGTGAAATCGAGGTTGCGGTTTTCACCTTTGATCCCAAACGGCGTTTGCGGCTCGTTAATCGCGCGGGAGAAACGTTGCTGGGTCAACCGATGGACAAGTTGCTGGGAAAAACGGCGGACGAACTTGCTCTCAACAGATGCCTTGAGGCCAACGAGGACGAACCGCTTACATTGAATTTCGCTGGGGCCTCAGGTCGTTGGGGTGTCCGGCGAAGCACGTTTCGCGAAGAGGGTTTACCGCACGAGCTACTCGTTTTAACCGACCTGAGTCGGACGCTGCGTGAAGAAGAACGTCGCGCCTGGCAACGAATCGTGCGTGTCCTCGGTCATGAGATGAACAACTCGCTGGCTCCCATCAAATCGCTTGCGGCCAGCTTGGAATCGCTCATGCGCCGCGACCCTCTCCCACCAGATTGGAAAGATGACGCAAGTGCCGGTTTGCACTCTATCGCGTCCCGGGCCGATTCGCTCAGCCGTTTTCTGCAAGCCTACACGCGGCTGACCAAGCTTCCGCCGCCTCAAAAACAACATGTCGATCTCGGCGAGCTGGTTCAGCGCGTCGTGGACTTGGAACCGAGGCTCAATGTAGAGGTCATGCCGGGTCCGAAAACAGTGATTCGTGCCGACGCAGCGCAGATTGAACAAGCATTGATCAATCTTGTGCATAACGCCGTTGATGCGGCGCTTGAAACACACGGCGAAGTTTCGATCGGGTGGCGCGAGAAAGAAGATGACGTCGAGATCTTCGTTCAAGACGAAGGGCCCGGGATTATGAATCCTGCGAACCTTTTCGTGCCGTTTTTCACGACAAAGCCGGAAGGCTCTGGAATCGGGCTGCCGCTGAGTCGTCAGATTGCCGAGGCCCACGGTGGATCGCTGGCGCTAACGAATCGGAAAGGCGGCAAAGGCGCGGAGGCTTTGCTGCAGTTGCCGCTCTAGGGCAGAGAGGATCAAAATTGTAGGGCGTTTCTGTGAAAACGCCAAAACGTGCATCGGCGTCTAACGCCGACGCCGTTACAGCAGTCCCAAGATTGGGACGGGACTGTCCCAGAACAGGACTGCTCAACGACGGCATTGATTCGCTCAATAACGTTAAGTCGCTATTCCAGTGCGTGTTGTAATGTCGTTCGTCAGGTTGGCACAGACATTGCGTTAACCCTGTCGCCGAACAAAAACCGAAAGGAAAGTATGAAGCCGATCTCAGTAATTGTTGCCAAGAACAACAGATCCCCGTTGATCGACTGCAATTATCGTCCGATGACGCTGGACGGGTTTCGGGGACGATGCGTCACAACCCGGACACCGGGTTTTTGGAATATCAGTGGTCAGTATTTTCAAAACGAAGCGCGACACGATTTTCTCTTAGAAGCGGTTTGTTTCGGAATCGTCGTCATCACGGCAGCCGTGCCTTTGGTAAGCGCGGCAAATGCAGTGGTCGAACTTTGTCGCGCATTTGCTCAGCTTTGATTCAGCCGTGATTCCACAACGAAAATCAAAAGAAGAAACGATTGTGCGGCCAGCCGGATTCGCGTCAAATCTATCCTCGATGGACGTACCGCGCGTAGGTATAGCAGCGAAGAAGCGCAAGCGCCGCATCATCATCATCGCTGCCTCCGCGCTTGGTTTGCTTCTGGCGACGATAGCCATCTCGCGCCTGAAGCCAGCAGTGCCCAGCATCGATCGCTCGACCGTCTGGATCGATACCGTTAAACGCGGCCCAATGACGCGTCAGGTGCGCGGACTTGGTACGCTCGTTCCCGAAGACATCCGTTGGATCCCGGCAAACACGGAAGGAAGCGTTGAGAAAATTTTGATCTGGCCGGGAACAAAAGTCGAACCCGGTGACGTTATATTACAGTTGACGAGCCCCGAATTGGAACAGAGCGCGCACGATGCGGAATCAAAAGCGAGCGCAGCGGAGGCAGAGCTTACGACTATGCGCGCGACTTTGCAGCGCGAATTGCTGGAACAGGAATCGAAAACAACCACGGCGCACTCCGCATACGAGCAGGCGAAAATGGAACGCCAAACGAACGATCAGTTGGCAAAGAACGGTCTCGTCGCCGATCTCGTTTACAAAACTTCGAAGATTAAAGAAGAGGAATGCCA
>DASSFL010000424.1:0-3780 GCA_035694525.1 Candidatus Udaeobacter sp.
AGAGCGACCCAGTCGCAATAGTCTCCACCCGGAAAATAATTCTCGAAACGATTCCAATCTTTCTCCGGCTCATCGAGCCAGTTGACATGCCAAACCCACTGCAAATTATCGGCCTGCTCGGCACGCATCAGATCGACAATGTGCCGGTACGCTGCGAGGTACCGCGCTGGACCTTCTCCAGCGCCGCCGTTCCACTTGCCGTTCCAGCCGAACCACTCTCCGTTGGGCTCGGTCCCCCACTCGATCAAAATCGGTGAGCCAAACTCTTTGGCGTCGCGCGCCCATGCGCGAAGATCGCCATCGAATTCGCCAGCAATGATTTTCTGGAGCGTGAACTTCTTCTCACGATGCTTTTGATCGACATCGGACCGAAGCATCAGCCGGACATACGGAATTTTTTGGAGATCACGGATCCAGCTGCACATCGCAGCCGGAAATTTCCGGGACTCAAACCAGTTGTTCGCGAAATAGATCCACGCGGTTTGTTTCCCGACGGCCTGCTCATATTGCGCGACATCGTTCGGCGTAACATCGTGCTCAGTTGGGTCGTGCTCATCAGTTCCAACGCCGCCCCAATAAAGCCCGTGATAAAGCTTTCCCGCCGTTGGAACGGCAACACGAACATCGTGTGCGTTCAATGTCGCGGCACAAGTCACGAGCAGCAGGTGAATTGCTTTCACCGCACAACTGTAAGGCGCGCGCTTGGCCTGCCAAATTGGCAACCGGATCCCCTGCTCTATCCGAAACACCTAGGATGAAAAAGAAAGTTACTGGGAAAAATCTGACGAAAGAGGCCCCGCGCAGTCCGCGCATCCGAGTTGGCGGTTATGCAATCCTTGGTCGAACCATAGATAAAGCCCGCGCCTTGGTAGCGGGAGAGATTGGGGAATATCACTTCGATTGTCCGCTCGACAACATGCTGTTTGGTTTCAAAGGCGTGAAAGGCGACGATTTTAAAGCTCAAATCGAACAGGGCGCAAGCGACCAGGAAATAGCCGAATGGCTCAACCAGGCGGGCGAAGAGAAAACGCCGGAGGAAATCAAACGCTGGGCTGACGAGGTTGAGGCAAGCAGCCTCTACAATCATCCGGACAAGCAGGATTTCTTCAGCGACGAGGTCAAGAAACTCGGACTCGATCCGGCGAAAACGACAACGTTCGAGTGGCTGGAAGTGGACGATAAAGTCTCTTATCAATAACAAGCCACGTAAGGGGCTGCAAGGTGGATCGGCTTCTCCCGAAGACGATGAGAAACAATTCGCCCAAGGCGCAAAAATAAAATCAGGCGGCAGAGCCGCATTTGTGTCCCAACGCGTTGAGGACAACGCGTTCCACCTCCATCTACGTCTTGATCAGCGGCGGAGGGATATCTTCGGTCGGCCCGACGTCGAGACCGCGGCGGAGTTTGCTGTGGCGCAGGCCGTAGAGGAAATAAATGCACAACCCGATGGCAAGCCATCCAACAAAGCGCCCCCATGTCTCCAGGGGGAGACTTAGCATCAACACGAAGCAAAAAAAGACGCCGAGGAGCGGGAGCAATGGAACCATCGGAACTCGAAATGGCCGGTGGCGACCGGCGTCCTTGCGACGCAAAATAATCACACCCAGGCAAACGAGAATGAAGGCAAACAACGTTCCAATGTTCGTGAGGTCGGCCAGAGAACCGATGTCCGTAAGCATTGCCACACCGCCGACAGCAACGCCGGTCCAGATCGTCGTGATGTACGGTGTGCGGAATCGGCGGTGAACCCGCGCAAAATATTGTGGCAGCAAACCGTCGCGCGCCATCGCCATAAAAATGCGCGGCTGTCCGAGCTGGAAAACCAGTATCACAGACGTAAGACCGGCAAGCGCGCCAGCACTGATGAGCGCTTGCGCCCAAGGCCGGCCAGCGAATGCAGTCGCGACCGCCGCAGAATCACCCAAATACGTCGTATATGTTCTCATTCCCGTGATGATGGCTGCCATCAGCACATACAGGAGTGTACAAATAATCAGGCTCGCGATGATTCCGATCGGCATGTCGCGCTGCGGATTTTTTGTTTCTTCCGCGGTTGTCGAGACGGCATCGAATCCAATGAACGCAAAAAAAACGATGGCAGCACCGCTCATCATGCCGCCTACACCGTTGGGTAGAAACGGGTGCCAATTAGTTGGGTGCACCATAAACGCGCCAAACGCGATCACGAAGACAACGACCGCCACCTTGGTAACGACAATGGCGGTATTGGCGCGCGCGCTTTCCCGAATCCCGTAGATCAAAAGGATGGTTACTGCCGCAACAATCAGAACCGCAGGCAGGTTTAAGGCGATAGGGTGGCCCAAAACCACGGGCAATGTGGTGGAGGAATAATTATTGAGCGCGTCGCCCCCTGTGGACAACAGGCCACTGGCGGTTCGGTAATCACTGACCAACCAAAGCGGAAATTTCAGATGGAACAGGCTTCCACACAATTGCACAAAATAACCGGACCAACCGACTGCCACGGCCATGTTCCCGACCGCGTATTCAAGAATTAGGTCCCAACCGATTACCCACGCGATGATCTCGCCGAGCGTTGCGTACGAGTACGTGTAGGCCGAGCCTGACACTGGAATCATCGAGGCGAGTTCGGCGTAACAAAGTGCAGCGAAACCGCACGCGATCGCTGCCACCACGAAAGAAGCCATGACCGCAGGACCCGCGCCTGGCCGTCCATATACCAGCTCGGAGTGAGTAAGATGCGATATGATGAAGTTGAGCACGGGCGTTTTCCACAGGGATGCCTCGATCTGTTCACCGGCTGCGGCCGTTCCCGCCAGCGCGAAAATTCCCGCCCCGATGACGGCCCCGATGCCAACGCAGGTCAGGTCGAACGCACCGAGAGCGCGCTTCAACTGGCGTTCGGGCGCGGCCGCTTCAGCCAGTAAATGGTCCGGACTTTTAGTCTTGAAAAGTTGAAGGGCCACTGGGCGAAATCGTGTCATCAATTGCTTTGCCGGGTCAATGCAAAGTTTGTGATGAGACAAACCACACCGTTGCTAATGCGACGCCACATTTTGTAGGCGCCTGCTCATTGACGCTTTGAATCAAGGCGTAGACTCCGCACAAAGGTTTCTGTAATCTGGCCCTCGTATGCCCGATGACTTGGAAAAATTTGTCCTGGGCGATACGGCGATCTCCGCAATCGAACAGGCGTCATCGAGTCGGAGGGGACTTTTTGGCCGACGAAGAAAGCAGCGCCCAGTGATTACGCATTGTGAGAATTGTGGAGCGCAATTGCAGGGACATTGGTGCGCGAAATGCGGCCAGCCGGCAATTGATTACCGGCGCTCCTTCCGACACGTCATTGCCGACTTACTTAACGAATTTCTGAATTGGGACTCGAAGTTTTTCGCAACAATTGGCCTTCTTCTGGCTCGCCCGTGGAAACTGACCAACGAGTTTCTCGCCGGGCATCGCGTGCGCTATGTGCATCCGCTGCGACTTTATCTTCTAGCAAGCATTTTATTTTTCTTTGCAGCAACGTACGGCATCAAGTCGGCGCATCTCCAGCCGATTGATCTTTCACCGAGCACTCGCGCGGAGATTCGCAGTGAACTGGCGAAAGAGAACGTTCCACCTGAAGTTCGAGAGAAAATTGAGCAGGCTCTCGGCGGCAAGCCGGTTTCGCCCGAAAAACGCGCTGCGTTAGAGGAGCAGTTGAAGAACGAGAGCCTGTCGAAAGAAGCCCGCGACGCGATTCAACTACGCCTGGAATACGGCGACGGTGCGCCATTGAACGCGCGCGCAAAACTGGAA
>DASSFL010000425.1:0-2527 GCA_035694525.1 Candidatus Udaeobacter sp.
AGGCATGTCTCTAACAAATGGAGAGTTGTCTGCTAGCTTACGTGCGACAGATAACATCGCCCCGTTAGTCTCGTCTAACGCTCCATGTGTCTCAAACAAGTCTAGGAACCGACCAAGTGGCATCGTGTATTGGTGTCGAGCGGATTCAGTAAAGAAAGTCAGCAGTGGATTTACAGTAGACTCTAGTCGAACCTCTTTACCGCTTCTATCTCTAACTCTAACCACACCTTCTTCAGCAGTAGCTGGATACTTACCAATCGCTGCTGTGGCTCTAATACCTTTTCGTAGCTCTGGACTCCACTGAATCAACAACCTGTCAACTGCTTGGTCTCTGAAACCCCGTGGCACAAACCCAAAGTCACCCCTTGGTAACATCTCGCCAGCGTCCTCAAACGCTCTTGGGTCTGGTATAGACTTGCGGAACTCGTTCATCAGAGCACCAAATTGCTCGAAGAAGTTTAGACCTGCACTCATCTTCGCAGGTCTTTCTATTGCTTGACCGAATACTATCCTTCCCTCAGCAGGTCTCAATTCAACCTTACCCACCTTACCGCGGTTCCACTCATCAGTTCTCACTTGGCCACGACGACTAACGACCTTGTCGGTGTCGGGATACTTGCCGTATCCGAAATCACCCATATACTGGTTCATCCTCAGGAGTTGCTCGTTATCCGTCGCAACTAGTCGCGGACCTCTAAGTTCCAGCTGGTCTAATTCATCAACTCTAGGTTCAACAGGCAGACCCCTCTGTGTATACACATCCTCAACTTTAGTAGGAGCACGATGTTCCACTTTAGTATCAACTCTTCCTCTGTCACGAATGAATTGTACATACTTAATCATTCGTTGTTTGTTGATACTAGGATCTCGTATAGACCCAGGTCTGACTCCAGTTACTCCCTCGACGTGGTCTTTTATGATCCGTCCGAACTCACTATCACTGAGACGAGTTAGCCAGTTGATCACATTTACAGCCAGTGCTTCAGCTCGTGCACTAGCTTCTGCAGGATCACTAACTGTTCTGCTAATCTTGTCTTGTTGACTGATGTATACGTTGTCTGCTAGTTCCTCAACCTTCTGGTCAAGACTCGCAAGAGTAAGCGGTGGTTCTCCTGCTTGTTCCAACACCTGATCAACTACTTGTTCTCTAAGTCCCTGTGGTACTTCATCTGAAGACAGTGACACAGTTCTAGCTTGTTTCTCCTCAATTACACGCCAAGCGCCGGTTCTATCTTTACTAGGTCTATACTTAAGAAACCAGTCTCCAGCTACAGCTTCAGCACGTTCGTTGAGTCTTACGGCTGCTTCGGTTGCATCTGCTTCTGAAGTATACTTCTCTGTCAAGGTTCGTTGTCCTGCTCGACCAGTTCGCTCTCGGAAGGCGTCCAACTCGCCAAGTTTTACAGCTTGTATAACGTTATTTATAAACTCGGCAACACTAGCGGGGTTGTTAACATCTAACACTCTACCTTTTATTTTGTCCGACTCAGACTGACCGTAGTTGTAAGCTCGCTCTACCGCTTTAGCAGTTGCAGTGCCAGAGAGCGGCACTTTACGTCCCCTGTAAATGTCGTAGGCTCCTTGTACAGTTTCTTCACCTAACTTACCACCCTGCTGCAACGTCTTTATTTCATCTTGCAACGATCCAATCTGTGCTCGTACCGTATCTAACCGTGCTTGTTGATCAGGTGATGGTTGACTAGCCTCTAGTTCTCGTGCTTCACGATCCAAAGCGAACACTTGTTTCTGCCGCGACACAATCTCAGGGGCTAGTGTGGGTTTTGGAATCAATCCAGAGTATTTATCTACAATACTCCGGTCAAGCGTCATCGGTTGTTTGTTACGTCTGGCAAGCTCAAGTGGTACAGCATCTGGTCCACCCATAGCAGTGGTCGCGTTCACCAGTTCACCCTCTGCATTGAACATTACTGGTGCTGTGATACCAGCTTCTATCCAGTGTTCAGGATCACCAGTGGCTAAGGCAATACGTTGATGGGCTTCACGATCGTAGTTCGGACTATCAGGATTGATCCTGTCCGTGATCTCCTGCATCAACGCCTCGTGACGTGCCATTTCTGCGTCACCCTTAGTCGGCTCGTCAGGTAGTTTTCCTAAGACATCGAGCTTCAGTTTATCAGCTAGATACCTATTGGCGGTGATGGATGCAGCTTGATACTCTGTATCCTCTTTGGTAGCCTTACCTCCACCTTTAACTTCAACTGCACGTAACGATTCGTAGATCGTCTGATTCATGGTGTCTCCAATATCCTTATCCACACCTTGAATCGCCAACATCTTCTGCGTCCTGTCCCTAACAGACTTTATCGCTTCCGGCATCGGCCACGCAGCTTCAGACGTCATAACTGGTGTCTTGAGGTCTTGCTGGAGCGGCAGGTCACCCATTGATTTTAGTATTGCCCCAACCTGTGAATCCGGTTCAACTTTACCTGTGGTTAAGCCTTGAATAACCTTATTGATTTGATCCACCGTTGGAACAAACGGTGGGCTTCCAGTCTCTGGATCACCC
>DASSFL010000426.1:0-4100 GCA_035694525.1 Candidatus Udaeobacter sp.
TGCCCGGGCCAGGCGATGTAACGGTCCACTTCCGTTTCGATCTCATGCTCGGGCAACGCGGTGTAATCGTGCATGTACTTGAGCGCCTGTTCGCGCGTCCAACCTTTCGAATGAACGCCGGTGTCCACCACCAGTCGCGCCGCGCGCCAGATCTGATAACCCAGCATCCCAAAGCGCTCGTACGGCGTCTCGTACATCCCCATTTCCTGGCCCAGTTTTTCACAATAAAGCGCCCAACCTTCACCGTACGCGGAAATGTAGTCGAATCGCCGAAAATCCGGCTGGTTCTTGTGCTCGAGCGCGATCGGAATCTGGAATGCGTGTCCGGGGGCGGACTCGTGCAGGGTCAGGGCCGGCAGATTGTAGAGCGGACGATGCGGCAGATCATATGTGTTCAGGAGATAAACGCCCGGCCCGCCACGGCCTGAAGTATAAAACGGTGCAAGATCGGCGGGAACCGGTTTAATGGCGAAACGCATGCGCGGCAGGTAGCCGAAGTATTGCGACGACTTGCCGTCGAATACTTTCGCAATCCAGGCGGCGCGATTGAGCAGGTCCTGCGGCGTTTTGGCATAGAACTGCGAATCGTCACGAAGGAATTTCAGGAATTCCGGAAACTCGCCTTTGAAGCCGGATTCGTGCATCGCATCGACCATCTGTTGATGTAATTTTGCAACCTCTGACAAGCCGATCTGGTGAATTTCGTCGGGCGAGAGACCAAGGGTGGTAAACTCGCGAATTTTCTGGCGATAGTACGTTTTTCCGTCCGGCAGCGCTTCGGCCGCAAGCGTCGTGCGGGTGTGCGGCACATATTCGTCGCGGAAGAATTTGAGCAGGCCCGCATAAGCCGGCTGCACTATCTCACGAATCACCTGTGCGGCTTCCGATTTGAGCTTGTCCTGATCGGACGGCTGAACCCCCACCATCGGTTCCCGGAATGGTGTGTAGAGGAGATTGTCTTCGGGGTTGCCCTCCGCAATGGTGCCGATGGATTTCTCGCGTCCCTGCAAAGTGAGGCGTGGCGGCGTGAAGCCGCGCGCAAGCCCCGCCCGCATGTTGGCGATTTGTTCGCGGAAAGAGCGCGGGATGTCGCGCATCTGCGCGATCCAGTTTTTGTAATCCGTCAGCGTCTTGAAAGGTCGCCGCGCCGTGTAGCCCAAATCGGTCCAGAAAGCAGAATCCGAGTTGGCCGGCATTTCGTAGTCACGGAATTTCTGATCGGCGACGAAATTCTCGATTTCCGGCCGATAAACATCGTAGTTGACCTGTTCCTCGGGCGAGAGCTGCGCGCGCGGAATATCATCGAGCTTGTGCAGCACATCCTGCCAGTAGCGTAGCCGCATCTCCTGCGTCTCCGGATCTACCTTCGGCAGACGGTCGGGAACCGGTTTCTCGACGCCTTCGAGCCCGGGAAACTGCTCCAACCGCCATTTCCATTCTTCTTTGTAGATAGCTCGCAGCCGCTCATCTGCGCTTTGCGCTTTGGCAAGACACGGGACGCACCACAGCGCTGCAGCACCAAACAAAATAACGGTTTTCATAGAAGTCCTTGTTTGGCGCGGCAGACGAATCCGACGCCTCGGCGACATGAACCTGGTGATTTTTCCCGCGCCAACATAACGCGTCGTTGTCAGTTTTCGCTCAGTGCCCCGGTGCAGACCTTTTGGAAACGCGGGTCTTTGCGCAGCGGGTCCCAGAGCGGATTTAACTGAAGATCGCTGCAGGTTTCGCCATTGGGCACTTCGAGCAGGTGCGGCAAAGCGGCGATCGCTGAATCGATATCGCCAGTTTGCGCCTCGACGATTGCCAATGAGGCTTCTGCGAAAGGTTTAACTAAAGCGTCGTTGTCGTAATCAGTGATGGCATGGCGCGCCTGCTCCAGTGCCTTCTCCTTTTCGCCAAGGCCGGCATAAACCCATGCGAGATAGCACGGCAGGTTTCGCGCATCAATGACAACAACGGAGTCAGGCGTTGGCTTCATGGCCGCTGCTGCGCGCGTAAAGGTAGCACGCGCCTCATCGCTATGACCGGCAAACTTCTGACAATAACCGAGGTACGTCATGATGCGGGGATCGTTGGCAAATGCCGCGGGCGTGTTCTGTTGAATCTGCGCGATCGCTGCGTCGAAGCGCCTCTCATCGTAGAACTGCGTCGCTCTCGCGAAGGTAATGGCCTCGTCCTGGGAATTCGCAGGAGCTTTCGCCAGAATCTCGGCGGCTTCGTTGAGTCGACCCTCCGCTTGGAACGTCAATGCCTTCACCCCGAGTGCGGCCTCGTTCCCGGGTGCCATCTCCAGGGCGCGATCAAGGACCGCCCGCGCTTCGTCATAACGACGGACATTCTGGAATGTGTCGGCCAAAGTTAAAAGGATGCCGATGTTGCGCGGATCCAATTGTGCGGCTGCCTGATAATGTTTTTGTGCGACGTCAAACTGCCCGAGCCGTCGCTCAAGGTGAGCCATCTGCTGAAGCACGAATGCACTGTTTGGCAACCGCGTGAGCGCCTCTTCGTACGACCGGAGCGCGCCTTTGAAATCGCGCAGGACCCGATAGCGATAAACGCCCTGCGCGAGCCATGCTTCTCCGAGCTCGGGCTGGAGCGACATCGCACGATCCGCGGCCTCCTTCACCGCGGCACCGCTGTTCCTGTCCAAATCAATGCCATTGAAATAGAGTTGGCTTCGCGCGACGGCGAGGCGGGCCCACGCCAGCGCGAATTGAGGATCAAGCCGAACCGCCTCGGCATAAAGGTCAGCGACTCGCTTTGTCGTGTCGAGTGTGAGTGCGTTATCGATTGCGACGGCGCGTAAGTAAACGTCATAGGCGGCTGCATTCTGGGTCGGCGTCTCCGCAACGGCTTTTTGCTCAGCGCCGGTGAGCTTAGCGTTGAGCTGCTGGGCAATGGCGCCGGCCACTTCACCTTCAACTCCAAAGACATCGTCGAGTTTGCGATTGTAGCTTTCCGCCCATAAATGTTCGGCCGTTGCGGCGCGAATCAGCTGCACGTTCACGTGCACAGCATTAGCGACTTTTTGCACACTGCCCTCGAGAAAATGCGCTACGCCTAATTGTTGGCCGATCTCACGCAGGTTCTCGGGCGTGCTTTTGTATTTCTGTGTGGACGTGCGTGAGATCACCTTGAGTTCGGCAATCTTCGAAAGCCTGGTGAGGATTTCGTCCTGGATACCGTCGGTAAAGTAAGCATTCGATTTTTCGTCGCTGAGGTTTTGGAACGGCAGGACGGCAATGCTTTTTTCCGAGACCGATGACGCCGGTCCGCCGCTTCCCGTAATGTGAGCGGTTCGTGTCGCCAAAAACAGGCTTGCCGCGCCAAGGACGATCAAGGCGCCAATCGCCATCGCGCCGATCAAGTAGCGGCGGCGGTTTCTCGCAGCAGCAGTAGATGACGGCGTTCCGGGAATCGCGGTACGTGCGCATTTTGTCGGGACAACAGAGTTGCCGATTTCGTCGTCGTAAAGATTTACCACGTGCAGGCGTTCGCCATGTTTCCCTTCGCATTCGCCGAGATCATGCAGATACGGCTGCCACTGGTCGTACTGCTCGAGATCTTCTGCGGCGTGTTTCGACACCAGAATGTGACCGGCGTCACCGCAATCCATGATGCGCTGGGCGATGTTGATTCCGGCGCCGGCAATGTTCGCCTGCTCGTTTAAATCGGTGACTTCGTTAACCGGACCACTGTGGATCCCCATGCGCACCCGGATCTCGGGATGACTCTGTAGCGCTTTGGCGATTTCCTCGGCGCAAAGCACAGGTGCCTCCGGGCTGTTACGGAAAGCAAGCGCGCCACCGTCACCGGTCGGCAACCGCAGCAGCTTTCCTTCAGCTTCGGCCACGCGGAATTGCTCAGTGCCGCGCACGATCTCACGCAACTTCTCCATCTGAGCGCTCTGCTCGTTAGTGCGCAACTTGGAATAGCCCACGATGTCGATGAAAAGAACGTGAGCGATTTCCAGTCGGAGTTTCGATTTCCGTTCGTCCCCCATTGACGCATGAACTTAGGCGCTTCCGGCAAGGCTCTCTATAACTAATTTTTTACGAAGAGCGGATAACGCGATGGCAGCGACTCTCAATTTTTGT
>DASSFL010000427.1:0-1826 GCA_035694525.1 Candidatus Udaeobacter sp.
GGATGAAGGATTGTCGGTTTCGGAAGCCAGTCGTCCACCAACTTAGTCATCCGTGCCCACGTGAATCCATCCTTTTGGCTGCGACGTCGCAACGTGCGCCGCCAGAGGTCGGTGACGTGATGCCGGAACGCGACCAGTGCCTGGGCATTGGTTGGCACTGCGTAATAGTTGAAATAGCCCTGGACGACACGGCGCAGCCACTTTCCCTGCTCGGGGATCGGGTGGTGCATGCGCTTCCACAGCTCCTCTTTTATCATCTTGAGCTTCGCCCGCATGCGGTCGCGACGGGTCTTCCGTTTCATCTGGAATTTGCCCGTCTGGGTTTTGCCGCAGATAAAGGTAAAGCCCAAAAAGGTGAAGGTCTCCGGCTTGCCGAGCCCGCGCCGCTTGCGGCGTTCCACCGCGAAGCGTCCGAACTCGATCAACCGGGTCTTCTCGGGATGCAGTGTCAGCGCAAACTTCTTCAGCCGCTCGCGCATCTTATCCAGGAAGCGCCGGGCGTCGACCTCGTGCTGGAAGCCGATAATGAAGTCATCGGCGTACCTCACGATGATCACGTCGCCTGTGGCCTCGCGCCGTCGCCAGCGCACGGCCCAGAGATCGAGCGAATAATGCAGGTAGATATTGGCGAGCAGTGGTGAGATTACAGACCCCTGCCCGGTTCCCCTGTCACCAACCGACACGACTCCGTCTTCAAGGATGCCCGCCTTAAGCCATTTCTTGACCAGGCGGATGATGCGCCGGTCGCCGATCCGATGCTCCAGGAAACGGATCAACCATTGCTGGTCGATTTCGTCAAAGAACGATCGAATGTCGGCGTCCAGTATGAAGCTCACCTTCTTCCTGCCGATCCCAACACAGAGCGCATCCAGCGCGTCGTGCGTGCTGCGCCCTGGCCGGAACCCATACGAGATGCCGAGGAAGTCTTCCTCGTAAATCGCATTCAGCAGCGTGACCACCGCTCGTTGGACGATCTTGTCCTCCAGTGCGGCGACCGCGAGCGGGCGTTGTCGACCGTCCGGCTTGGGTATGTATACGCGCCGACTCGGCAGTGCCCGATACGCTCCCCGATGGACTCGACTATGCAGGTCCTCGAGCCTACGCCCGAGGTCTGCCTTGTAGTCCTTCCACGTCACTCGATCTACACCAGGCGCAGCGTCTCCTTTAAGTTCGAAGAACGCCTTTCTGAGAAGATCGATATTGATGTGGTGGGAGAGCGCGGTGAACCTCTCCTTCTTCCTTTCCTTCGCCACTTTCCGTATGCGCTCCAGCGCCTGTGTCACGTTTTCCCGGTTCTGCGCCCGGCACGTGCTTTGCTGGCTCGCATTTCCCTTGGTCCCCGTCCTTGGCTCCACCGACTCCGCCGCAGTTGGCACCTGCGCAGATTGCTCCGCAACGGGTTGCTCCGCTTTGTTCGCCGGCTTCACAGCTACTATGACGGAGTCCGACTTCTCGTGGCCGTACATCATCGGCTTCGGCTCCTCGCCTTCCCGATGCGGACCGCCGTACTCGGCACTTCGCGGTCGGACACGAGATCTCCCAGCTTCCGATGCGATCCTTTTGCACGTGATGTGGCCTTTGACCCCGGCAGGGCGACAACACCTCGCGTAGCGGTGCTGCACATGTTGCCTTCGAGCGAATAAAAACCCTCGGCCCCCGCGATATCTGATCTTTCGAGGCTCAATCCCACACCCCATGCAATCGCTGTGTACGCTTCGCAGCCACTGTCACCAGTAGCTACGCAACACTCGCTACCAAGCGGACGCTACCCCTTACTTGGGCCGGACTTTCACCGGCTGGATCGCACCAGCTTTTGCTGGCGCACT
>DASSFL010000428.1:0-2929 GCA_035694525.1 Candidatus Udaeobacter sp.
CGACGATGTACCAAATCTTGACCAGATCGGGTTTTTGTTCGGCCAGTTTCCTCACGAACTCTCGTGCCTGATCGGGCGTATCGATTTTGACGATCGGCGGATCGCCGAGATCAAGTTTTTCGCGCGAGACACTCGAGATTAATGGGCCGGCCACTGCCACGCGTGGCGCTTTCGCTGTGGCGTTCGCAGTCTTACGAACCTCGAAATTCCAAAATGGTCCGCCAACATCGACAACTGAGGTGATGCCGCTGCGCAGATAACGGACGAAGACATCCTTTACGTGACCCTTTACCCACGCGACTTCGTCCTTGTACGGGCGCACGCTGTTGAGATCGGTGCCGTCCGGTCGCGTAAATAGATCGCCGGACTGAAAGAAGTGAACGTGAGTGTCGATATATCCCGGCAAAATGAATTTACCGACGCAATCGATTTGTCTCCCGAGCGACGCCGCGTCTTGTTTGCCGATCGCGACGCGCTCGATCTTGTCGCCGTCGATGACCACCGTCGCATTCGGCAAAACTTTGCCGTCAGCGGGATTGATCACGGTTCCACCGACAAGCGAAATTTTTTCGGCGTGAATAGTCGCCGCGGCGAACAACGAAAATGTGAGAGCTATAGCTGCTTTAGATTTCACAATTAGAGATTCCTCGACTTCGCTCGGAATGACAAAAACGTTATTCCTTCGATTCCGGCACGGCCTTCTCGGCAGCTTGAAAACCGATTTTGGAATGGGTGCCGTCGCAAAACGGTTTCTCAGTCGATGCGCCGCAGCGGCAGAGGGCCATCCGTTTTTCTACTGTAAAATTGTGTCCGTCCGCGTCGATCAACTCGACTTCTCCGGTCACGATGTAAGGGCCATTCTTAATTGTTTCGATTGTTACTTGAGCCATGGCGATATTCTAATAGAGGTGGATCGCGTTGTCCTCAACGCGATGTTAAGTCAGGCGCCGAAGGCGCAAATATTTCCCATCGTCTTCGGAGAAGCCGATCCACCTGGATTTGTAGCGCCCTTCAACGCAACATAGACACCATGCATCGGAAGATTTTAACGCTGTCGTTCGCGTTGGCGCTTTCTGCTTTCGCTCAATCGCCCACGCAATCGCAAAAGCATCCATTCACATTCGAAGACATGATGAAACTCAAGCGCGTCGGTGCGCCGGTTCCATCGCCCGATGGCAAATGGGTCGTGTTCGACTGCGAAGATGTCGATCTCGCGGCGAACACCAAGACTTCGCATTTGTGGATCGTGCCGGCTAGCGGCGGTGAATCGCGGCGCTTGAATCCGACTCCAAATCAAGAGGAGCGTCCGCGATTTTCGCCGGACGGCAAACGACTGATCTGGACCTCGAAAGCGACCGATCCGACGCAAATCTGGATGTGCGATTTCGATTCGAACGGCGGTTCGTTAATAGGCAAACCGCATCAGGTCACCAACATTTCAACCGGAGCCGACGGCGCGATTTGGTCACTGGACGGGAAAAACATCGTGTTCGTGTCGGCCGTTTATCCGGATTGCAAAGATGATGCGTGCAACAAGCAGCGCGATGAAGAGCTCAAGAAGAGCAAAGTAAAAGGGAAAATCTTTTCACGCTTGTTCTATCGGCATTGGAACGCGTTCTCCGAATTCAAACGCAGCCATTTGTTTGTGGTCAGCGCCGAGGCAAATCCGAATGGAGAGCGGAGCTCTGCGACGCCGGGTGCGGGCTCGCAGGAGCTCGCCCCTCCAAATCAGGAGCCCCGCGATCTCACGCCGGGAGATCACGATGTGCCACCGTTCTCGTTAGGCGGACAGGACATGTATGCAATTTCGCCCGACGGACAGGAGGTCGCTTACACGAGCAACATCGACGAAGTCGAAGCGACCAGCACCAACAACGAAATTTTCACCGTGCCGATCAGCGGTCCCGCGACTGCGGGAAAGAAAATTTCCACGAGTCCCGGCGCTGACACGACGCCGCTCTATTCGCCGGACGGAAAATATCTCTCCTGGCGATCGCAAGCCCGCGCCGGCTTCGAAGCCGATAAATGGCGGTTCCTCGTGCAAGATCGAGAATCAGGGAAAGCGCGCGATCTGACGGAGAAGTTTGATCGCTCCGTCGGCAGCTTCACGTGGGACCAATTTCCAGAAGGGGGTACGGCGATCCTCTTCACTGCCGAGGATCACGGCGAGTCACCTCTGTTTGCAGCATTTCCAGCAGACGAGAATCCGATTCCGCAACACCAAGGTACGCCGTCACAGAAACTGCACGTCGATGACCTCGTGTTTGCGGGTCGCACTCTGTTTTTCACGCGTATGTCAGCAACCGCACCAAATGAAATTTACAAGCTCGAAATGCCCCAAAATCCCGAACTCGGCACATACATAAGCGAGCCGTGGCAGCAGATCACCCACATCAACGACGCGCTGTTATCGCAGATCGACATGCAGCCGCTGGAGTCGTTCACGTTCAAGGGCGCGAATAACGAGGACATTCAGGGCTTCATGGTCAAGCCTCCGGGATTCGATCCGAACAAAAAATATCCACTGAAATTTTTGATCCACGGCGGCCCGCAAGGCGCGTGGGGAAATTCGTGGACGTATCGCTGGAACGCGGAGTTGTTCGCCGCGACCGGAAATTACGTGGTGGTGATGGTCAATTTCCACGGCTCGACTGGTTACGGACAAAGGTTTACCGATTCGATTAGCGGCGATTGGGGCGGCAAACCCTACGTCGATCTGATGAAAGGGCTCGATTACGTGGAGAAGACGTATCCGTTCATCGACAAGAATCGCGAGGCGGCGCTCGGCGCGAGCTACGGCGGTTACATGGCCAATTGGATCCTCGGCCACACCAACCGCTTCAAATGCATTGTGTCGCACGACGGCATGTTTAACGCGGAGTCGGCGTATGGCACGACGGAAGAGATTTGGTTTCCGAATTGGGAATTC
>DASSFL010000429.1:0-16451 GCA_035694525.1 Candidatus Udaeobacter sp.
AGCGCTTCGACTGTTCAATCCTGCGACCCGTTTGTGGAGTATCTATTGGGCGGACAGCAACTCCGGATCGCTCGACCCGCCGGTGGTGGGCTCCTTTGAAAACAAGATTGGCCATTTCTTTGCCCGGGACACATACCGAGGGCGGCCCATCATCGTGGTTTTTCGCTGGGACGTACGCAATCCCAGCTTGCCGATTTGGAGTCAGGCCTTCTCTACCGATGAGGGTAAGACTTGGGAATGGAACTCGATCAATGTGTCCGAGCGACTTCACTGATCATCTTGAAGGTTCGGCGGGGCGCGCCGTCCCATGACGGTTCACGTGAGCATATCGATCAACACAAACAACAAAATTATGGACAAGGACAGACAACCTTGAACAACGGTGCGTGTTTTACGCCCAGACGGTTCAGCGGCAAACGTCGTTGAGGCGGCGACGAGGATGAGGCTGGAAAGCGCGCGGAACATGGAAAGAAATTTGGATGGCCGGCGCGGGCGAAGCCATTCACAAAGCGACGAATGAGCGCAACGGCGGGCCGGCGGCTGACTTCCATCGACGCCTATCGCGGGATCGTGATGTTCCTGATGCTGGCCGAAGTGTTGGGGTTTGCGGCGGTATCGGCCGCGCGTCCGGAGTCGGCGTTCTGGAGATTCGTAGCGGGCTTGCAAACCCATGCGGCGTGGACCGGGTGCTCGTTGCACGATTTGATTCAACCCGGGTTTTACTTCCTGGTCGGCGTGGCGCTGCCATTCTCCATCGCCGCCCGCCGGGCGCAGGGGCAGGAGTTCGCCGATCTGTTGCGCCATGCACTGGTTCGGGCCCTCGTATTGATTGTGCTCGGCATGGTGTTGGTTTCCCTGCCCCAGCGGCGGTGGGTGTGGTGGTTTGACGACACGCTCACCCAAATCGGTCTCGCTTATCCGTTTGTCTTCCTCCTCGCGTTCCGGCCTGCGCGCGACCGCGGCGTTGCCTTCGCGGCGGTGCTCGCCGGCTACTGGCTGTGGTTCGCGCAGTCCCCGCTGCCGCCGGCGGATTTCGACTACACCACCCTGGACGTACCGCCGGGATGGTTACAGCAGCACGGATTGAGCGGCTTTGCGGCGCACTGGCAAAATTACACCAATCCGGCCGCGGTTTTCGACCGGTGGTTGTTGAATCTCTTTCCACGCAAAACGCCGTTCCTCGGCGATGTTCCGGGCCTGACCACGCTTAATTTTATTCCCTCGATTGCCACGATGTTGCTCGGCGTGTTCGCGGGTGAACGCCTGCGGGAAGTCTCCGCACCCTGGCATACCGTGCGTGAATTTGTGGTGACGGGGTTCATTGCGCTGTCCGGCGGATGGCTCCTCGATGCGGTCGGGCTGTGTCCGATCGCAAAGCCCATCTGGACCCCGGCATGGGTTCTTTTCAGCGGCGGCTGGTGTTTCCTGATCCTGGCGACGCTCTACGCGTTGACTGACATTCGTGGAATCAAGCGCCCGTTCTTTCCCTTTATCGTGATCGGAGCAAATTCGATCCTGGCGTACTGCCTGTCATACGTGTTTCCCGCGGTGGCATTCAACGCGGGACGCCGAATCCTTGGCCCCGAGCCGTTCCGGGTGTTGGGCGCTGCGTACGAACCTGCGGTGTACGGCGCGTTCGTGCTGCTGGGATATTGGCTGGTGCTGTTCGTCTTGTATCGGTGGAAAATTTTCGTTCGGATTTGATAGCCCGCTTCAGTTTCAGTTGAAAGTCAGGGTGACCATATTCCGATCACCACCTATGAAAAGACTTGGCGACCCTAACGGGATTCGAACCCGTGTTACCGCCGTGAAAGGGCGGTGTCCTGGGCCTCTAGACGATAGGGTCACGAAAGCCGCCCAATATCAGAATTGCCGTGCCTTCACGCAAGGCAAATTGCCGAACTGTTTCAGGTTTTTCGTCGGAGACGGCGCATGGCGCCGTGACTACAGACTGGAATTGAGGTCGTGAATCAACGCCGCTGCGCGCGCGGTTGCGCCTTGATGCTCGCTCAAAACTTCGCGCGCCTTTTGAACGAGGCGTTGGCACGCTTCGCGATCGCGCAAAAGCTCGGCGATCGTCAGTTCAAGCGAATCCATATCGGAAACCTGGATCGCGCCTTTCTTCAATACGAGCGCTCTCGCCAGTGTCGCGAAGTTCTCCATGTGCGGACCAAACACGACTGGTTTGCCCGCGATAATCGGCTCCACGGGATTTTGCCCGCCATGAGCAGTCAGGCTTTTCCCCATGAACACAATCGTGGCGATAGCATACCATCGATGAAGGTCACCGGTTGTATCGAGAACAATACAATCAGCATCTAATTCACGACCAATCGCCACTTTGCTTGCCAGCGTCACGCGCATTGGCAAAGCGCCGAATTGCGCGCGGATTTCGCGCAGCCGTTCGACGTGCCGCGGCGCAATGAACAACCGCAACGATGGAAATTGCTGACGCAAGCGCAGAAAAATGCCGGCAAGAATTTCCTCTTCGCCGCGATGGGTGCTGCCGCCGAACAACACCGGGCTCTCTCGATCCGCATGGTTGAAGCCGGCTTGCTGTGCGCTTTCCTGCGCTTCCAAACCCTGGTCACGCCCATCAGGATCGTATTTGATACTTCCAACCGCTCGAACCCGGCTGCGTGCAACCCCGATCGCAACCCATCGATCGACATCATCCGGCTCCTGTGCACAAACCAGATCCAATAATCGAAACGTGGGCGCCACAAAAAATCGGAACCGTCGAAACCTCCTCTCCGATCTCGGCGACAGACGCGCATTCACCAACATCGTTGGAATTCGGCGTTCGTGCGCGAGTGCGACGAGGTTTGGCCAAACTTCAGCTTCCACCAGCAAGATCCGCGTCGGCCTGATCACCGAAAACGCGCGTCGCATGATCGGCCAGTAATCGAGCGGTGTGTATATAACTTCGATCCAGGGCGGCGCGTTCTTGTTTGCCAGTGCGAAACCAGTTGTAGTCGTCGTGGTCAGAACGCAGCGCAAATCGGGTTCGAGCGTGCGCAATGCATGGGCCAGTTTCAACGCGATATTTACTTCCCCAACACTTACCGCGTGCAGCCATGTCGATTCTCGCTTCGACAGGCGAACGCGTAGTTCACCATCGTAAATTCCCAGGCGTTGTCCGAACTTTTCGCGGTAACCGCCGCGACGAATCATCTTTACGAAATAGCCCGGCAAAAAGAACAGCAGTCCGATCGGCCAAAGCAAATTGTAAATAAAGCGAATCACGACAGGTTCAAAATTTGAAAGCGACGCCAGGACGCGTGCGCACTCCCAAAGCTTCGCGAAACGGGATTCACAGTCTCAACAATTTCGCACGCAGTGCTCTGGAGCGCGGTGAGTCCTCGCACCGCTTTGAGACAGAAACAAGACTTCAGTTGCCCCGTATTTTTTCTGACGAATCAGGCGCCACAGCCTGGTTTCAGGAAGAGCTTCGGCCGGGCGCTTCTCCAAGACGAAAATTCCATCCGGATCGAGTAGTTGAGACAACGCTTCGTTTGCCAGCAATTTTTCGGTGAAACGCTCACCGGCCCCCGTTTTTTCATACGGCGGATCCGCAAAGATGACGTCGAACATTTCAGCGCAGGAAGCGTGCCGGAGGAAATCGAAGACATCCTGCTTTCGAACTCGTCCTTTCAACTTTGCCTTGGCGAGATTGCTCTTGATGATCTCCGCCGATGGTCCGTCTCCCTCAACAAAAACAACAGAAGAGGCGCCGCGGCTGAGCGCTTCAATTCCAAGTGCGCCGCTGCCCGCAAAAAGATCGAGGACGCGCGCCTCCACCACGGCGTCGCCCAGACTGGAAAAGATAGCGGCTTTGACACGGTCCATAGTTGGCCGCACACCCCGCTTCGGAACTGCCAGGCGGATTCCGCCGGCGCTGCCGGCGATCACTCTCATGGCGACGCGGCGGGCGTTGGCGTTGCGGTAGCCTCGGGCAGCGCCTCTTGGGGTGGAGCAGAAGTTGATGGCGCGGCGGGCATCGCGCTGCCCGCGTCGTTACGCTCGGGCGTTGCGGGCGCGGCTTCTTCGATCTGTTTCTTTTTCTTTTTTGCTCGCTCCTTTTTTCCGCCACCAAAGAAGCTGTTTATCATGCTACTAAGATCGCGGCCGACCAGTCTGTCCATTAAGTTCGTGCTCGGCCGATCGATGGTCCCGCCAACCTGAAAGTCGATCGCAGAATAGCCCGGTTCGTTGATCGGTTGAAAATTCTGGCGAATCGCTTTGAAAAGCTGGCCACGAATTTTTTCGTTGATCGCGAGCTGCGAATCGAGTTTCAGCCTGCCGTCAAACGCAACTGTTCCTGACGCTATGAGACGAATATTCGGAGAGCGCAAAATCAATTCGTCGATTGTGACCAAGCCCGGACGCACATGATATTGTGCCTCCGCTTCCTCGAGATGAAGCTCTCTCAGTTCTTCAATCTGAAGAAGCTCCCCCAGTAGCACCAGCAGGCTGTATTGCTGGACCCGCCCGTCGCGCAGGGAAATCTCGCCCTTTCCAACGAACGCCTCCGGATCGGCCGTTTTGCCGGAAGCCTGGAAATTGCCCTCCAATTTGCCCTGCACGATTCCCTTGGGTCCGCCTGCGTTTGAGATAATCTGATCGGCCAGCACATTGCGAAACTTTACGCTCGTGGTAAACGGAGAATCCTCCGCTTCCGGTTGCATTGCAAAATAGCCGTTGATCTCACCGTTGCCGGCGCGCGCGGAAATCTTGGAAAGCTCCAGCACGTCCGGCTCGTAACGCAGTGGGGAGCGCAGCTGCTCCAGAAAAAAACGGTCCTGCAGGGAAATTCTCGCCACCTTCGTATCGCCGTGAAGCGCCACGGCGCTGCGGATGCTGGTGCGAAAGTCTACTCCATTAAAACTCGCAAGCAGCCTGCCGGCGTGATCGAGAAAACTGAAATTGCCATTCTTAATACTGACGCGTCGAACCTCCGGAGGCACCGCCAGTCTCGGTTCCTGCATCGGAGATGGCTTGTTGACTATTGCCTGAGCCGGAGAAGGAAGGTTCGCCGGAGAAATGGCAACGACAGGAGCGGTCTGTGTTTGCAAGGTTGGAGCGGGTTCGCTTTCTACTCCCGGCTGGGACACAGTTGGAGGTGCCGTCTTTTTCCTGTGTGAACCGGGTAATTTCCATTTTCCCCCGGCATCTTGAGGCCAAACTACGTTTGGATTGATGAGCGCGACTTCTTTGATCACCAGGCGCCTGGAAAAAAGAGAGAGGAAACGAACGCGCAGTCGAAATGTTCTTGCTTCGAGGAAATGCCTTGGACCAACTGGCGAACTTTGCGCAATCGTGATGCCGCTCAGCTCCAGTCCACCCCAAGGCGTGACGCTCATGCTGCGGATTCCGAGCGTGGCGCCGAGGCGCCGGCTCAACTCCTGTTGAATCTTCGCGTGTGTACCCTGCGATTGCACATACAGATTCGCCCCGGTCAGGAGAATCGCGCCAAGCGCAACCACCGCCCCCAGAGCAATCAATGGAACCCGGCGCAACTTTTTCACCGTCAGACGTTACGCAGTCCGAGTTTGAAGAAAAGACCAAAGCCCTCTGCTACTTTTCCTTGTGACCGATACGATTGTCATTCTCAATCCAACGGCCGGCAGCCCTGAACATGTTCGGAGTTGGCAGGAGCGCACCGAATCACTCGCCGGCGACTGCCCGGTCCGCGTTACATCACATTCCGGCGAAGCGGAGGCGCTGGCGCGGCGTGCAGTCGAGGAGGGATTTACGCGCATCGTCGCTGCAGGCGGCGACGGAACAGTCAGCCAGGTAGCCAATGGAATCGCCGACAGCAATGCCACATTGGGCGTGCTCCCAATGGGCAGTGTCAATGTTTTCGCGATGGAGCTTGGCTTGCCCTCGCACAATCTCCAGCGCTGCTGGGAAATCATCGAAGACACAAATGTTCGTCTGGTGGATATGCCGAGCGCAAATGAGAAATATTTTGTACAGCTTGCCGGGGTGGGATTGGACGCGCAAGTGGTAAAAGAGACCAGCCTCGCGTTCAAACGCAGTTTCGGCCCGCTGAGCTATCTCATCTCCGCAGCGCACATCGCGGCACGGCAACCGCCAAAGCTGTTGATCGAATCGGAGCATACTTCCGTGGAAGAAGGATCGTTTGTTCTCATTGGAAATGGCCGGCTTTACGGAGGGCCCTTCCCGTTTTTTAAACACGCTATCATTGATGATGGTTTGTTTGACGTCGTCGTCTTCAAACGCCTTGGCTATCTCGAAATCATCAAATATCTCCAGGACGTTGTGTTCAGCTCCGACATTAAGGTTCCCGAAATCGAATATTTTCAAACGCGGCAGCTGCGCATAACGAGCGAACAGGACGTGCCCCTGGAGCTTGATGGCGAGCTTGCGGACAATTGCCCGGTTGATTTCCGAATTCGGAAGAGAGCTCTTCGCGTTTTGGCCCCCTCGCCCTGAGCCTGATCAGAGAGCAGCCCTAACCGGCTGGCCTTCGCTGAAATCCGCGTGATGTTCTGCACGATGGCTCGTGGTGATCGTTGGATTCGCGAAAAAGCGGCCGCTTCAATTAACCCGGCGCAGGTCGAGACTGTCCTGATTCATCTTGGGGAACATTGGCCCGAAACAGCCCAGCCACTTGTCGATGTCGTCGAACAATTTCCGCTGGGCGAAGCTGCCCTGCTTCATCTTCTCGCTGTCTCCAGTATTTGCGCTGCACGTCTCACGCACGACCCGGACAGTCTTCTGTGGCTGTGCCAGCCGCAAATCTGCGACGCGCCTCGCGGGTATGCGGAAATGCTGGGCTACCTGCAGAGATCGGCAGGTAACTCGATCGCAGACCAGGGTTTTTATGCTCTTCGTTTTTGGAAGGGCCGTGAGATGACGCGCATCGCCCTTCGCGAGCTCGCAAACGTGACGTCACTGGAGGAAACAACCGGCGAGCTTTCGCAGGTGGCGGAGATTTGTATCCGTAATGTGTTCGAACATTGGAACACGGAGTTGCGGCAACAATATGGTTCGCCCAACGCGGAATTCGCCATTCTTGCACTGGGAAAGCTCGGCGGCGGAGAGCTAAATCACAGCTCGGACGTTGATCTTCTTTTCCTTTACGGTGAGGAAGGCCAGCTCACGGCGCACGTTTCCTATCACGAATTCTTTAACCGGCTGGGAAAAAGAATCCTCGAAACATTTTCCACCAGGCATCCGGCTGGCTCGCTTTTCCGCGTCGATCTGCGTCTGCGACCGGAAGGCTCGGCAGGACCATTGGCCCGCTCGCTCGCGAGCATGGAAAATTATTATGCGGGGTTCGGTGAAACCTGGGAACGCCTTGCGCTGATCAAGGCGCGCGGAATCGGCGGCAGCCGCGAGCTGGCTTACGAATTCCTGCGGCAACATCAGCCGTTTATTTATCCCAGGAGCGCATCGCCCGATTTGCTGGATGAAATCGCCGGTATCAAGCGGCGCATCGAGCGCGACATCGTCGGCGCGGACAAGCTAGAACGCGACGTGAAACTCGGCCGCGGCGGCATTCGCGAGATCGAATTCATCGTGCAGACCTTGCAGCTTATCCACGGAGCACGGCATCCGTTCTTGCAGGAATCAAGTATGCTCAAGGCGCTGCGAGCGCTTCGTGAATTGGATCTTCTTCCGCGCGAGGATGTGCTGACTTGCGACAACACTTACCAGTTTCTCCGCCGTGTGGAGCATCGTTTGCAGATAGAAGCCGAACAGCAAACGCACATTGTTCCTCGAGACCTGGAAGCTTTGCGAAGTCTCGCACTGAGTCTCCGGTTTTCATCCAGTGAAGATTTCACTGCGGCGCTGCAAGAAAGGATGCGCGCAGTGCGTCCGATTTTCGAACGGATCGTTTCAGGAACGTCAACGGCTCCGCCCGGAGTGTCCAAGCCGCACGATCTCGAAATTTTCAGCGACCAGAAACGAGCTTCCAAGGCGCTATCCGATCTCGCGCAGGGCGCCGGGAGTTTCCATATCGCGCCACGAACACGGCAGATCTTTCGCAAGCTGCGTCCGGCCTTACTAGAATGGCTTTCTAAGACCGCAGACCCGGATACGACGCTCAATCAATTCGTTCGCTTCGTGCAGGGTTACGGTTTGCGGAGTCTGTTCTTTGAGCTTCTGGTCGCAAACCCTCGATTACTGGAGCTTGTGGTGAAGACCTTTGATGCCAGTCACTTTGCGAGCGAGCTTTTGATTCGTCGTCCGCAGCTTCTGGAAGACATCACCCGGGACCCAACGTTTGGAGAACCCCGGTCGGTAGCGGAAAATTTAAGGCGGCTCGATTCGTTAGGTGCAGATGCAAACAATCTGGACCCTATACGCACCTACCGGCAGAGGCAACTGCTGCGCATCATCCTGCGCGACGTGCTGGGACTTATCCAGCCAGCGGCAACTTTTGCCGAGCTTTCGGACGTCGCGGAAGCGTGTCTGATTGCTGTCGCCAAGCTCCTGGCAAGTGAGCAACTAACCGTCATTGCGCTCGGAAAATTTGGGGGACGCGAGATCAGTTACGGCGCAGACCTGGACGTTTTGTTCGTAGGCGAGGACGTTCGCGCCGCGCAGAATCTGATGATCGCCATGGCGCAGCCAACGGCCGAGGGAAATATCTGGGCGCTGGATGCGAGGCTGCGTCCTGAAGGCGAAAAAGGCCCGGTCGTCTGCTCCCTTGAAACTTACGAATCGTACTATGCAGGCCGGGCGCAGCTTTGGGAATTGCAGGCTCTGACTCGCGCACGCAGCATTAGCGGACCGTGGCAACACGAGTTCATGGAGATTGCAAAACACGCATGGCGCCGCGCAGGCCAGGATGCCGGCCTTTTCATAAAAATGGATGACATGCTCCAGCGCATTCGCCGCGACCGCGGAAGCAGATCGGATTTTCTCGATTTAAAGACCGGAGCTGGCGGCATCATAGAAGCGGAGTTTTTCGTTCAAGCGTTGCAGATGCGCGGAAACATCTGGGAACAGAACTGGGAGCGCGCCGTCGATCGATTGCACGAGCATGGGCGTCTGGACAAGTCGGACGTTGCGAAGCTCAAAGATGCTTATGCATTCCTGCGCCACTGCGAACTGGTGTTGCGTCGATATGACAACAGAAGCATTTCAACGCTTCCGAGCGATCCAGACGAACAACGAAAGTTTGCCATCCGTCTTGCCTACCAGGAATTCGACACTTTCCGTCGCGATTATCTCGATGCTCGCGAGGCGATTCACGCACTCTACCAACAGCACATTACGCCGGCTTAACCGCGGTAACGATTAACGTTCTCCCAAGCAGCATGCCCGGTGAATTCATCGCGCGGACAGCCCACGCATTCCGCTCGTCGAGGGTGCCGTAGGTGCTTTTATCGCGGTGATAAACGATCCAGTTTGTGGCGCGGAGAGGAACGATCAGGAAAGGAAATGCCAGTAGAGAGCGGCGCTGGTATTTATCCACTGTCTGTTTCAAATCGCGGAAACCAACGCTGAGAAGGGCGTGCGAAAGATAGAACCAACTCACCGGATTGATGTGGCCGCGCGTGGTGTGAATATCGGATTCGTCGGCCGCCAAAGGACCAAACAAATTGTAAAAACCGGACGACAAATAGCGCAGACGGGAGCGCAGATTTAAGATGTTTGGAGTCGAAAATACTGCGACACCCCCTGGTTGGAGAACACGATAAATTTCCCGGATGACCTCTCGATAGTTTTCCAGGTGCTCAATCGTCTCGATGCATGTAACCAGCGCGAAACGATTATCGCTGTACGGAAGCGATTGGCGATTCAGGTTGACCGTGTCGATCCTTTCATCGGGACCGGAGAGCAACTTGTCCGTGTAATCGCAGCCAAACGAACGAAAGGGATAACGCGCTCGAACCAGTCGTAACAATTCCCCCGTCCCGCTGCCGACATCGAGATGGTCTCCGCTCGATGGCATGGCAGGTGCGGCTGCGATCGCGCGTAGGACACCTTGATGAATCCGCGAAGTGCTTAGCTCGGAACTCTCGCGGAGCTGCTTTCTCCCAAGGATTTTTCGGTAAAAAAGCTTGGAGAGCCTTCGAGTGCGCACAGCGAATTGTGGACCGTGTCCGATCGCGTTAAGACCGGCAATCGCCTGTGGACCGATCAGCCCGGGATGCCCTTGAGCATCTCAGCGTTGGTCGGGAATTTTTTCACGAACATCAACAGTCGCTGAATTGCTTCCTCTGGTTTGTGTCCGGCCAGTCCGCGCCGAATGAGATTGATTTTCTCCAGTTCCCACGGTTGCAAGAGCAACTCTTCGCGCCGTGTGCCAGAGAGAAAAATATCGACCGCCGGATAGATCCGCTGGTCGCTGATTTTCCGGTCGAGCACCATTTCCATGTTTCCGGTGCCCTTGAATTCCTGAAAGATCAGTTCGTCCATGCGGCTGCCGGTTTCGATCAGTGCCGTAGCGACAATCGTCAGAGAACCCGCTTCCTCCGTATTACGCGCGGCTGCAAAAATCTTCCGGGGAATTTCCATGGCGCGCGCGTCGATGCCGCCGCTCATGGTACGGCCCCCGCCGCCCATTGCATTGTTGAACGCGCGAGCAGTCCGCGTGATGGAGTCGAGCAGGATAAATACATGTTTTCCTGCTTCGACGAGACGTTTCGCGCGCTCGATCGCCAATTGCGAAATGCGCGTGTGACTTTTGATGTCGGCGTCATTCGAACTGGCTATCAGTTCTGCCGTTGGATGCGAACGACGAAAATCGGTCACCTCTTCCGGGCGCTCATCGACAAGCAGAATGATCAAAATGACCTCCGGATGATTTTTGGTCACTGCGTCGGCGATATGATGCAACAGGGTGGTCTTGCCGGTGCGCGGCGGGGCGACAATCAAACCGCGCTGCCCCATTCCAAGCGGCGTCATCAAATCCATGATCCGAGTCGTGTAACGGTCCGGCACCGTTTCGAGCTTGATTCGTTTGTTCGGATTGATCGTGGTCAACTCTTCAAACGGTGTCAGACCCTGATATTTCGCGGGCTCTTCACCATTGACCTTCAGCAGCTTGACCAATTGCGGGCCGCGGCTCCCGCGCCGGGTTTCACCGTAAATCCACATGCCATCGCGCAAACCGAAACGGCGCACAATCTCGGGAGTTACAAAAATGTCCTGCGGCGTTTGCACGAAGTTACGCTTCGCATCGCGCAGGAATCCAAAACCCTTGCCCGAGATTTCGATGATGCCTTCGCCGAATTCCGGTTCGGCCTGAACTTGTTCGCCCCCTTCGGCACCGGCCTCCGCCCCCTCGCGCCCACCAGAGGCAGGCCGGTCAAGGGTCTCGACCTCAGTAACCGCGCCGGCAGAATCGGCATTAATTGACGAAGAATTTGGCGACTCCTCCGAGTCGTCGCGCCTGAACCGATCGTCCCGGCCCCGGTAACGTTTTCGCGGGAAACGGCGGCGGGGGCGATGATGCCGTTGCTCCGGCGAGGCGGACTCAGTGGGCACAGGTTGGTTTTCGTTTTCTTCGTTCATAAGCTAAATTCTTCGCGGCGCAGCACCGCCTTAACACGTCTCCTGGAAGCAAATATTTTTTCAGGCCGGCAATCTGGCCAGCAATTCGTCTGGAATTTCTAGATTTGAATAGACGTTTTGCACGTCGTCGTCGTCCTCAAGCGCATCACATAAGCGGAGCACCTGACGCACCGCGGTTTCGTCGGGCACCGCAACAGTTGTATCGGGAATGAATGTAAACTTTTGCCCATCGGTGGTTACGCCCGCATTCTTGAGCGTCTCAGCTACTGCGTATAGCTGATCGTGGGAAGTAGTAATAACATACTGATCGTCATCGATTGTCAACTCTTCCGCGCCGGACTCCAATGCAATCTCAAGTAATCGATCCTCATCGATGCTCGACCGCGGAACGGTGATTTGTCCTTTCCTGTGAAACATGTACGAAACGCTCCCCGTCGAGGCGAGATTGCCACTATGCTGGCTGAAAATACTTCGAATCTCCGCTCCGGTGCGGTTCTTATTATCGGTCGCCGTTTCGACAATGATAGCCACGCCGCCCGGCGAGTAACCTTCGTACACGATTTCGTCGAATTGTTGTCCATCCTTGCCCTCGCCGGTGCCGCGCTTAATCGCGCGCTCAATGTTATCGTTTGGCATGCTCTGGGTGCGCGCAGCCTGGATCGCGCTGCGCAGGCGCGGATTGCCATTGGGATCGCCGCCGCCGCGCTTTGCCGCGATGGTGATCTCCTTTGATAATTTGCTGAAGATCTTGCCGCGTTTCGCGTCGATCGCGCCTTTAAAACGCTTGACCTTCGACCACTTACTATGTCCCGCCATGGAAGGGGATTGTTATGAAACTGCTGATTGAACGTGCGAATTTCCGAATAACACCTCGCCGAGAGAATAGCTGGCGAGGAAGGAAACTAGCGCGGATTATTTAACGCCAGCCGGACCCAGTTGTCAATAGCGCTGCAAGTTTCTGCTCTCCGAGCGAAACAGTACTTTGCTGCCGAGAACCACGACTCAACGAACGCCAGTATCGATACTCATGTCCACACGGACGGTCTGATTTGAAACAATTTTAAATGTTTGCGGTGTCGCGCGGATGTGCCCACGCCTGCGGTCCTTGATATCGAGAACATAATCCCCTGGAGGCAATGCAAGGCGATAGTTTCCGTTTGCGTCCGCTGTTATCCGCGCAACTTCCCCCTTCCGGTCCGAGCTCAGGATGATCAGTGGAAATTCAGCATAGGACTCAACGGTCATGGAAGCCGGCGTTCCGTCTGCAAGCTCAACCTCCTTCGATGAAAAAATCTGCAAATGACCTTCCAGAAAGCCGGGCGATGCAGCCTCAATCGATGCACTGCAAGCAAGCAGCAAAGCGACACAAGCGGAAATTGAGTACTCAACGGCAGACATGACTGTAAAAAAATGGGCGGGATAGATTTTCACTATCCCGCCCGAAATATAACTAAGGTTTACGGCAACGTCAGCAACCAGGCGCTACGTCCGTGCGTAGCAGCATAGAGCTTCCGCGCACTGGGAACAATTGTAAGACCGGCAACCTCGACCATCGGAAGACCGGTTCCGGCAACCACCCAATCGGATGAACCGTTCGCGCGTTTCAGGACACCCCAATCGTTTGAGACATAAAGATCTCCGTTGGAATCTCGAACGACGTCGTTCGCCGGAAAGTCCGGAAACGCGGTAGAGCCCGAGCCATCTAAGCTGGTCCATGTGGCATCGGGAGTCGCCGGATTGAAGGTGACTTCGAACACGTGTCCGGCAAATCCGGGTGTCAGTGTACTATAGCTCCCATACGACACCCAGGCGTGATTCGGGTTCGCGGGGTCGACGTATATACCGCTTATGAACCGACCCGGGTCATTTGTCGCCGATGGCAGCGTATCGAGTCGGGTGTAGGTAACGGAACCTGCAGCGGCATTGGCGTTTTTCGAGATGAACAGGCGTCCTGTGCCTGTAGCAACCCACAAGGTACTCGTGTCGCTCGGCGCACGTTCAATCGCGGCGACGCACCCCACCTGTGCAGCACATGCGCCAAGCCGATCGCCACCGTAAGCGGGGCCCGTCAGATCAGTCGAACCAGGCGGCCCGATCTGGACAAAGTCACCACACCCTGGCTGGTTCGCAGGCGTTGTGAATTCCGGACAATTAGCTTCGAGAGTTGCCTGATTTCCGCCCCAATCTTGTGTACGCCAAACGCTTTGGGATCCTTGGTAAATCGAACCCGCGTTGGTTGGATGCGGATCAGCAATAATGGGCGGGTAAAAGAATGCAGACTCCGGACTCGAAATAATTGGCGCCGAGATGATCACCCACTTTGACGGATCGCCATTCTGGAAGTTTGCATCATTCGCCTGTCCAGTGAAGGTATTGAAGCGCAGAGAGGAATTCGTCGCATTAAACCCTGACTGACCACCGTCGCCGTAGATTATCTGTGGCCAGGTCACCGCGGAGCCGTACGTTTCAAACGTTCCATTGTCCTGGGTGCCGCCCTGAAGATGCTTTGGATTGTCGGCAGCAACTGACAAACTCTGGAACTGTAAAGTCGAAAGACCTTTGTTCAGACTGTAGATGAAACTCGGAACGGCTGATAGTAACTGCTGGCAGGTGAGAAGGTTGGCGCCAGTCAGGCCGCGACCGGCACACTGAGAAGAGATGTCGGTGAACGTTCCACTCGTGCGCACCACGCCGCCATCCGAGCCAAAGATCGCCGAATCTGTGCCAGGAATCTCCACAATCGCGTGACTATCCGGGTGCATGCCATTCGGCGCGGGATTAGTGACGGCGTCCCGTGTTACGTCGGTGAAGGTCAAACCGGCGTCGCTTGAGCGGAGAAATGCGCGGCCATTATTCCTGCCACCGGCAGTGGTGTAGCTGTACGAGCCGCCTATATATACGACATTCGGTTTTCCCGGAGGCGAATACACGGTGTTGTCATACCAGCACTGAGCGCCGCCCACCGCTGGATCGCCGCAGTAGTTTATCGTCTGGTTCGGCGCGCTTGAGGCCTGCTGCACTGCTGTCAAGTCGGTGAAACTCGCGTTAGTCGCGTGAGCGGCGTCATCCGTGCGATACACGCGCGCCTGGTTCGCCGTACTGATGCTGGAATTTCCATCCCCAACGTACATTCGCGTAAGCCCTCCGGCGATCGGTGTGACACTGAAGGACGCTCGATCCGTGTTTAGTGCCGGGTTTAGCGCGTTCTTAATTTGAGTCCAGGTGGCCCCAGCATCGGTAGAGCGCCAGACGCCTCCGCGCGTCGCGTCGATAGCCGGAAATGGCGCCGCGTACACCATAGTGGCGGCATACGGATCCAATTCGACGTCGTGAACCCCCCGGATAGAACCGAAGCTCGATTGGATTCTTCCGGCATCGCCCGCCAGCCCTGCGTTCAAGCAAATACCCTCGGCATTAATAAGGCTAAAATTCGCCCCGCCATCGGTTGACTTCCAAAATCCGAACGGCGGAAGTCCTGGAGCAAGTGAAACACCCCCGCCTGTGACCGAGGCTACGCCGCGCACGGCACGGGTTGAACCAACGTACATGACGTTGGGATTAGTTGGATCGATAACAATCGAAGATATGGCGCGGCCGTTGAAAGCCGGGCCGTTATATGCCGGAGCGTCGCCGCAAGTGGTCGGCATTAATGGGACGCTTGTGTTCGCAGCAAGTTGCACCCAACTGTTGCCCCGATCTGTTGATTTATAAATACCGAAGCCGGCCTCGGAATCTCCCGACGCATTCGGTTCACCGGTGCCCGCATAAAGCGTTCCCGTTGAGGAATCGTAGGTCAATGTTCCAATCGCATTGGTTGCAAAGATGCCCGAAACGAATGTCCAGTTTGCGCCACTTCCCGACAAGGCATTATCGGTGCGCCAAACCCCCCCGCCAGCTGCTCCTACCCAAACGGTACATCTTCTGTTGCTGCACGCAGGATCAATGGCCAGCGCGGTGACACGGCCTGAAGTCGTATATGCCGCACCGCTAAAAGTTAATATCGCCGGGAAATTCGCCGTGCTCGGACCGGCAAGCGTCCAAGTCCCCGCGGCGTTGCTGTTCCCCTGTGATTTTATCCTCGCCCATGCATTTTTTGCATTCACTGTCAAACGGAATGGGACATCTGTCGCAGGGTACGCGCGATTCGAATAATGCTGAGTTGCGGCAGCTGTGGGATCTTCGGCTCGCTCTTTGTCGGATGCCTCGTTACGTGAAGCTAGTCCGTACTGGGCCTGCGGTTTCATCAAGCGATGTGTGGCGGTGCCAGGCGACCCATTGCCAGTTGTCAGTATGTTGTTTGATGTTGCAACGAAAGCCAATGCGGCCGCGCCTGACATTAACGTGATCGCACTAGCAATACGTAGATTAAACGAATTTGGATTTTTCATAAGTCGGAGCTGCGAGACAAAACGGTTCCTAATGAACGAATGTGGAATTTTCATATTTTTTAGGGCTGAAGTTCCGGCTAGCCAAGAGTGAAGGTTGGAGAAACTTCCCGGGTTAAGAACGTTTAGCTTGCCCAGATCGTGCAAAAGCGTCAAGACTTTTTACATTAAAATTTTGTAATGTTTTTGCCATGGCTCTCACGCAAGGTGCGCCAATTTTTCCTTCTAAAATGCTCCCCGCCGCTTCACCATTCTGCTTATGAAAATTCTTCTCGCAGGTATTCTCGGCGCGATCGCCATGTTCATCTGGACAGCAATCGCGCATATGGCGTTGCCACTGGGCGAGGCTGGCATCGCCGAAATTCCGAACGAATCAGCGGTGCTCAGCGCGATGCAAAGCAACATCGGCGACCAAACCAGTCTTTACATTTTTCCTGGAATGGGCGTCGGCAAAAACGCAACCCGCCAGGAAAAGAGTGAAGCGATGAAACACATGGACGAAAAGATCGCGGCGAATCCTTCCGGTATTCTCATGTATCACGCGCCAGGCCGTCCGTTCACATTTGG
>DASSFL010000430.1:0-18285 GCA_035694525.1 Candidatus Udaeobacter sp.
CTACCTGCTGCTAGTTGGGTAAAAGCCTCCGAAAAGTTCGAATACCCTGCTCCTCGCGGAACATTCTGGACAAAGTCTTTTCTGGAAATATTTGGCAACCAAGTGGGTTGGATATCATCGGTCAGATGCAAGTGGTAGCCAGCTCCCAGTGAGCGTAGATCGAAAGAATTTGCCAACGCTGGCTCTCCAGCGAGTTCATCGATCATTAGTCTAACCGGGTGTCGGTCATTTTTTGAAAGGGAGCCGGTGTGGACAAAGCACCACGAGCCCGCGATGATTACCAGGGAGAGTGTGCCTCCGATAACAGCTGCGGAACCGACAGGAATATTCTCCTTGGAGTCTGCGTTCGACTCGCAGGCCACCTGATGAAATCTGTTGACAATAAGCAGATAAAAACCGCCTAGTCCCGAGGCAGGCAAAAGGAAAAATAAAGGGAGTGTGGCGGCAAAGATCCGCGTCCCTGCATCCCAGGGCGGTGCGAAGGGAAGTGACGCTATGATTCCCAGCAGCGCTGCAAGGTTAAGCCAGCTCAATCCTTTATATGGTTTGAACTTCGGGGGGAGGTTCTTGCCTTTGAGTAAGAAGAACAGCGATAGGGCGACCCCGAGGACCGTGCACCAACGGGCAGATTCTGTAAACCAGACAGAAGGGTTCTCTCCGTATGTAGAACGAAAGGGCGTGTTCTTCGACCAAAGAAACCGCACCGCGCGCCACCAGCCGCTTACAAGCTTACCTGGATGATGTCTGAGCTCAGATAAACACTGGGCTCTCAATAAGCGAAGTCCTTGCACTCCATCTGGCTCTAAAGCCGCGACTGAAAGCTTGAAAAGCGTCGCTTGCCAGTCGGATGGCGCCAAGCTCGGCCTATTATGCAGTAACTCTTGAGAATGTTTTAGCCCGTCCACCCAGGTCCCGCCATTTAGCACTCCATAAATGGTGTACCAGACGTTGGAAGGAGTCCGTGATGCTACCGTTTTGTAGTAGGTGATGCTGTGCAAGAGTAATGATATTGTCACAACTACCGTACTAAGAATAACCATTCCGGCTCGTGCCTTGAGGCTACCGTGAAACACTTGCAATGTTGCTAGGATGAGAAACGGCAGCGTCACGTAGGCAGCTGGTCTGGCATTCAACGCTTGGGTGAGAAAAAAGAGACCGCCACAATAGAGCCAGGCTTTCGCTTTCCCTTGACGCGCGATGCTCTCAACCAGCAAGGCAACTGCGCACAGTGAGTAAAGCACGGCCAGTTGCTCGGTCATGAACAATCCTGAACAGTGGATACGTATGTATAATGTAACGCACACTAAATACACAGTGGCTGTTAGGTAACCCAAGCGAAGGCGAATGACCTCGAAAGCTGCCCAGGTGGCAAGAGCCATGACAATCGTAAACGCAGACGTAACTAGCCGGAAGTCGTGCATGAAAAGTTTCAAGAGGACCGCCAGTAGAACAGGATAAGGATGCCGGGCTCCAGGCATGACAGTGATCTGCTGACCGTTCAATAGTTCGCACGCGTTGCTGTAAAACAAATGCGCATCGTTGAACGGAAAGATACCCCAGATTTGAAACGGACTGCGCGCAGGATGCGAGCCGGTGTTGTAGCACCATGCCTGGAACATGGCCTGCGTGAGCGCTATAACCAACAATGACCAGGCACGTCCTTCTATGCGGCGGAATAAAAGCGCTGGTGCTCCTGCTATTGCACAGGCAACCACGATAGCCCAGCTATCTTTACAGATAGAGCGCAACCACACTACTGGGATTGGGTGAGTCAGCACCAAAACGGCAGGGAGAAGCGCGGCAAACAGACATGCAGTCGGAAGGCCTTTTCGGATCCAGCGCAGTCGAGTTTGCGGTAACGTCCCAATCGACTGATCGCCGGCGTCACCCGCATTGGACTGGACTCGCATAGAGCGCTCTGCGTCAGCCCGGCAAATCGAAACAACGCTGCATGTCATAAACCCGGTAGCCACTGGACTCGAACACGGGACGATCGCGAAATTCAGCTGGCCAGACATTGGAATCTCCGGGGTGAATGACGTACCAACGAATGCCAGTTTCACGGACACTGCGCTGGAGGTCTGGAACGTTTGTCGCCTGCTGCAAGCTTTGCAATTTTCGCAGCTGCTCCTGGTAAGGAGAGTCTCGGAAGGCTTTGCTTACCAGCTTCCACATTTCGAGTCTGGCTGCGAAAGAACGTCGTTCACTTAACGCCCCCAGGGCAAGGACTGGATCCAAGTGCGAGTCCTGCGCCACAGCATCGATGGGAGGCTGGCTGCGGATGTAAGAGGCGCAGTCGACAAGGCCGCGATCCACACGTAGTTCAGAAAAGGCACTCGCTCTCGGCCATTTACCGCGCTCCATGCCGGAGCCATACCGCGCTGGGACCCACAGCAATGCAACAAGACTGACGGCCACAGCCCAAGGCGGCAGTGGCGGGCGACCTGCCGCCAGTAGCGAAAAAAGGCGTCCTGCAGTAAGCGATGCTACCAGCCAGTACGCCCAGACGAACGGCCTATGTATCAATTCGCTCGTCCTCAAATCACCGCTTAACCCAAAAGTCATTAATAACAGAATAGCTACTGCGGCCACTGAGATTCCGTCAGATGTCTGCCATGTTTTGCGCCGCAATGCGAAAAGCCAGGTAAGAGGCGCGAGTACCGCAAAAATCCCCAGACCATTGAGCAGAGTTAAGCCAATTGCCTGCGCTAAGTGAGAAGGAAATGGGTGCCCAACGCGGAACACCTCATACCAACTCTCCACGCGCGTACCGCTGGCCATCTCAGCCAATAGTTTCCAATACAGAGCGTTGCCAGAGAAATCCAAGTGCACATTCGGTCCTACGTAAAAACGATTTGCCAGCGGAAGAAGGGTGATTCCCGCCGCTACACACATGCCGAGGACGACCCAGCGCGAGCGTCTGCACGGGGGCCAGCCTAGGATGGCAAGAGAAAGCAATAGGGGAAACGCTACCATGAAGACGTGAACCTTGAAAAGAGCCACCAGCGCGCCCATTACCACTCCGGACACGATCCAGATGCGTCGCCCTTCGCGTACTCCCTTTACGACAAGTATGAGCGCTGCTCCAGCGATCGCAACACCGTAGAGACCTCCGGGAGCAATGTGTTGGAGCCAGAAATAATTGTAAAGGGGATGTGCAACGTTCAACAAACCGGCATCCGGTATTAGAAGGGCAGCCATGAGAGCTGCCAGTCCCGCTCCCCGACTCCAGAAAGCCTTCCCCAGGGCATAGCTGGCGAGCCCGGTGAGGAATGATCCAAATGGCGCCCAAAAACCCACGACGGCAGCATACCCCGGCACGTACCCTACCTTGGCTAAACACGAGGCAAGGGAGTAGCTGGCGTAATGGTAGAAGATCGCTGGAAACCCTTTCCACTCGTAGTTGCCAAATTGAAACAAAGTTTGAGGTCCCTGGCTGCGGGTCACGATTGTCGCGTGGAAGAAAAAATCCGACCACGGCTTGAACACGATGCCGTCCTGGGCCGGGCTCGTTGGCAAAATCAGGTCTTGCGACCAGCCCGTTGCTGCAAGCAGACTCACAATTACCCCCAGCAGGCCTAAACTGGAAAGTGGGTCACACTGCTGCTTGGATAGAAGCTTAGGAATCCCTGCGATTGCTAACAGAAGAACAATCAGCAGAACCCAAAGCGACAACGGTACAAAAACCTTCCAGGCCATCACTCCGACAGACACAGCAGCAACTCCTAACAGGAAATCCAGTGCGAAAAAGGATGGCAAGCATATGGCTGCCGTGACGATGCTGCCAGCTCGGAGCAGAATCCACGGCAGCGCCACAAGAAATGCTGCGGAATACAGGTTAAACCTTCCAGTGGCAAGTGTGATCCAGGCGACAAGGAAGGCGGAAATCGCAACGCAAGCTAGCAAGCTGTATGTGTCGAACCCGCGCGCGGATTGCTGCTTCGGCTCATTCGTCTTAGTCCGTCGCTGAATTTCACGCATCGGGTACCTTCGAGTGTTATAACTAACCTACTGATTCAACTAACAGAGGGCGCCTAGCAACGAAACGCGCACACAGCGTCGATTGCTTGCGCCTGCTCCGAGCTGCTCATTCCGGTGAAAAATGGAAAACGCAACAGGCGATCAGCCAAATCTTCGGTGACGGGGCAGTCGCCTTGGTGGCCACCAAACCGGAGACCCATAGGCGAGAGATGTAGCGGCAGATAATGGAACACGGCCAGAATCCCTAAGCCCGCGAGGTGCGAGATCAATGCC
Source organism: Candidatus Udaeobacter sp. (assembly GCA_035694525.1). Lineage (GTDB taxonomy): Bacteria > Verrucomicrobiota > Verrucomicrobiia > Chthoniobacterales > UBA10450 > Udaeobacter. The sequence goes on from DASSFL010000430.1 coordinate 4,255, forward strand.
TGTCTGCTCTCTAATGACGGCATGATCGCGTAAAACATGTGGTAGCTCTGCTCGCATTCCGGCGGGACAATCGGAAGCCGCACGCCATTTGTTTTGGCCCACGCAGCCAGCTCAGCTGCGTAGGTTTCCCAGATTTTGCGTCGCTTCGATTGAATCTGGTCGCGGCGTTCGAGCTGTGCTCGCAGAAAAGCTGCCAACAGGTCGGCCGGCAGATAGCTCGACCCCACATCCACCCAGGTGTACTTGTCGATTTCGCCGCGAAAAAATTGGCTGCGATTCGTTCCCTTTTCACGAAGAATCTCAGCCCGCTGATTGAACTGTGCGTCGTTAATCAGCAGTGCGCCGCCTTCTCCGCACGAGAAATTCTTTGTCTCATGAAAACTGAGAGCCGCAAGCTGCCCAAACGTGCCCAGGTACCGTCCGCGATATTTCCCATAAAGGCCATGTGCGTTATCTTCGACCACCGCGATGGCGTGCTGGCGCGCGATAGCCATGATCGTGTCCATTTCGCAACCGACACCCGCGTAATGGACAAGAAAAATCGCTTTCGTGCGCGCCGTAATGCGTTGCTCGATTTGGCTTTCGTCAATATTCAGCGTGTCCGCTCGAATATCCATGAAGACAGGCCTGGCGCCTCGTAACACGAACGCATTCGCCGCAGAGGGAAATGCGAACGAGGGAACAATGACTTCGTCTCCAGGCCGAATGTCGAGGAGCAGCGCAGCCATTTCCAACGCGTGAGTGCAGGACGACGTAAGCAGCGCTTTCTGGATCCCAAGCGACTGTTCAAGCAAGGCGTGGCACCGCGAAGTAAAACTACCATCGCCGGAAAATTTCGGCGTTGCGATCGCGGCGCGGATGTAATCGATCTCCTTGCCGGTGGCGAACGGGCGATTAAATGGAATACGGATCATGTCTGGCCGCCAATCTTTTGGGCTGGCAGTCTAAGTAACGTTTCATCCAGCACTCATCCCTGGAGCCATTTGTGAAAGGAATGTCTAACACCGGTAATCTTCCAACCTAGTTTAAGCATTGCCCGGTGAACGGGATAGTGGCTGACATGGGCGGGTCCGTCGAGGTGATTCCCGAACGGTTGCGCGATTCGCATTCCTTCGAAAGTGAGTGTGGTATAGAGGCCTCGCCCGAAAAATTCCGGGTGGATGCCTGCGAGGGTGCAACGCGCGATGTCGAACGAATGCTTTACTTCGAGTGCGGACCCCTTTTTCCACACCGAATAACCGGCGATCTTGTCCTTAACTTCAGCGATCAGAATCCAATCTGCCGCGCCGCTAAACGACGAGCGCACCCACTCCTGATATACCTTCGTGCCCGTGCCAGCGGGCATTTTCGGATCTGAGTTGTATCTGCCGAAATGTTTGGCAAAGGCTGTTTCAGTCAGCGCAAGCAATTCAGGCAAATCTTCCGGATTCGCCAAACGAACATGCAGTCCATCAAGCCGTTGCGGCGGACTGATTTTGTCAAAAGGCGTGCGCGAAAAATCAAAGAAAAAATCGAGAAGCGTATCCATGAGCAGGAATCCGTGCCGCTCCAGCGCATGAATCGCCGCAAATTGAAGGGGCTGAACTTTGCACGTGAGAAGATGGATGCCACGACTCGCGGCATGGTGTAGCACTTCGTTAAGCAGTTGATCGAGCACACGCGAATCGTCCTCACCCGTCCCCACAAAATATTTTATGACGGCTACTGGTTCTCCAACGACTTTCGTGTCCCATGGGGAATCGCCGTAAAGCACAAGACCGTTGATGCGGTCCTCGGCATACGATGCAAATGCCGTCGAGCATTCGTTCGTCAGTTCCTGAGCGATGTCGTCCAGCCAGTAGCCCTCGATCTGATCACGCTTGAGATACGACAAATGAGGCAGGGGCTTATGCGTGAAGCGCGGCAGCGCCCCCTTCAATGCATCAATTGCCGTCAGATCGAATCGCGCGATCATCCGGCAATTATCGCAACTCTTTTGGTTCGCTGCTAACGCTTCTAACCATGTAAACTGGACGATTCATCGTCCGGAAGTGCATGCGGGCCAGATATTCGCCCATCACTCCCAAAGCGAAAAGCTGCGCGCCGGAAAAGATGGCGATGATCGAGGCGAGAAATGGAAACCCAGGTATGCTCCCCTCCAGGAAATAGCGGCCCACGACATAAATCAAGATGCCGACGCCAAAGAGCGTGCAACCAAACCCAATCAGGCTCGCAAGTTGTAACGGCAGCGTGCTGAAGCCAGTCATCATGTCGAGGGCATGCCGTACCAGTTTTCCGAAAGTATAATTTGAAGAGCCAGAGTGGCGCGGGCGGAAAGCGACAGTTATCGCGCCGAAGCGATTCGTTGCCCAGCTGAGCAGCACATCGATCGAAACAAATGGAGATTGATAGCCGGCAAACGCTTCACGCAATTGTGTGCGTAAGGCACGGAACGCGCTCGCGTTTTTTGCCACCTCACTTCCAATGGCCGCGCTCAGCGCCAGTCGCGTGATGCGGGAGGCGAGAGCGCGCAGAAGCCCGCTCTGCTCCGTTTTTGGCGCAGCGTAAACAACGTCGAACCCTTCATCGAGACATGCGAGTACCCGCGGGATTTCCTCGGGCGGATGCTGTAGATCGTCATCCATCGTTACGATCACATCGTATTTTGCCGCCCGAATCCCGCAGAGCAGAGCATTATGCTGGCCATAGTTGCGCATCAGATTCAGGCCCCGCACTGTCGGCAACTGCGAAGACAGTTCGGAGATTACTTCCCAGCTTCCGTCGCGACTACCATCGTTAACAAGTATGATCTCGTGCTGCGTTGCAACCTGCGGCAACACTTGCACTAAGCGCCGGCAAAGCTCACGGAGCGAGTTCTCACCATTGTAAACTGCGGTGACAACTGAAAGCGAGCGCTCTTCGAGCGATTGCGATGCTGCAGCCATTTTTCGGAAAGCTCGGGAAATTAAGTCACCGCATGGACTTCGTCACGGCTAAATTCAAAAGCGGACCGTCCTTAGCCTAGGAGCCCACGAGCTCACTACTCGTTAGGCGACGAAATGCTTCCAGATACTTCGCGGAAGTTTTTTCGATGACGTCCTTCGGCAGTCGCGGCGCTGGCGGAGTCTTGTCCCAGTCGAGCGTTTCCAGATAATCGCGTACGAACTGTTTATCGAAGCTGGGCGGGCTTTGGCCGACCGCGTATTCATCTTTCGGCCAGAAGCGCGACGAATCGGGCGTCAGACACTCGTCGATCAAGAGCAATTCTCGATCGACAATGCCAAACTCGAATTTCGTGTCCGCGACGATGATTCCCTTCTGCGCCGCATACTCGCGGCCGCGCGAATAGATTTCGAGACTCAGCGTTTTTACACGATTGGCAATTTCATCGCCGAGAATCTTGGCACATTGTTTCATGTCGATGTTCTCGTCATGACCTTGTTCTGCTTTAGTCGATGGCGTGAAGATTGGCTTCGGTAATTGGGAAGCTTGTTTTAGTCCGGCTGGAAGCTCGATTCCACAAACGTTCTGCGATTCCTGATATTCCTTCCAACCGGAGCCAGCTAGATAACCGCGCACCACGCATTCCACCGCGAGCGGCTTCGTTTTCTTTACGATCATCGACCGGCCGAAGAGCTGCTCGCAGAACGGTTGCAACCCTTTCGGAAACTCTTCGAAATTCGCTGTCACAAGATGATTTTTGATGTCGCCGAAACGCTTAAACCAAAACGCCGAAATTTGGTTGAGCACCGCGCCCTTGTGGGGAATTGGGTCGGGCAGGATGACATCGAAAGCCGAGATGCGATCGGTTACGACAAACAGAAGCGTGTCGCCAAGATCAAAGACTTCGCGCACCTTTCCGCTGCGCAGTTTTTTGATTCCTGGTAGCTCGATGGAAGTTTGAGGTGGAGTTTGCATGTGCCGTAGTGATTAGCGAGACGTAAGAGGTTGAGAAGTTGTCAGTATAACTACTTCTCATTATTCACTTCTCCCTTCAAACCATGGCCGGAATTATTGTCAAACCGCGAGCGCGAATTTTGCACGGACACGATTGGGTGTTTTCGAGCGAAGTCCTGAAGGTCTTTGGGAAACCGGCAGACGGAGACGTCATCTCGCTCAAGGACGGCAAGGACCATCTAATCGGTAGCGCGCTTTACAATTCCAGGTCGCAAATCGTGGCGCGCCGTTTCTCGCGGCGGAAACAGGACTTGGACCTGGATTTCTTCAAACGCCGAATCACGCAAGCGGCAGAATACCGTACGCGGCGACATCTCGATCCAAGGCTTTGCCGCGTTGTTTGGAGCGAAAGCGACGGACTTCCCGGGTTAATCATCGACAGGTACGGCGACTGTTTCGTGATGCAGACGCTTACGCTGGCGATGGACATGCGAAAAGATTTGATCGCCGACGCGATTGAAGGCGGCATCGCCTCGATGTCCAATCCGCCGAAAGCGCATCCCACGATCGTTGAGCGAAATGACGCGCCGGTTCGCAAGGCGGAAGGGTTGGAGTTGCGCACGAACGTTTTGCGCGGAGACGCGCCAGCGAGAATCGAGATCGAAATCGAAGGCGTAAACTTCGAACTCGATCTCCTGCACGGACAAAAAACCGGCTTTTATCTCGATCAAAAACGCAACTATGGGATCGTTGCCGGACTCGCGCGGGACCGGCGCGTGCTGGACTGTTTCACAAATCAGGGAGCATTTGCGTTGACCTGCGCGCGTGAAGGCGCATCGGACGTGACCGGCGTTGAAGAAAATTCCGAGAATATTGCAGCCGCGAAACGAAATGCAGCGCAGAACAATTTGAAAGTGCGATGGATCGAACAGGATGTCTTTCAGTTCTTGCGCGCGGCCGAAAAATCCGGGACGCAGTATGATTTGATCGTTCTCGATCCGCCGTCCTTTACCAAAACCAGGAGCGGATTACGCGACGCGTTGCGTGGTTATAGGGAACTGCACATGCGCGCTTTCAAGATTCTTTCGAAAGAAGGTCTGCTGGCGACCTTTTCATGCTCGCATCACGTAAGCGACGCCGCATTTTCGCAAACAATCTCTGATGCGCTTGTCGATGCCCGGCGTTCCGCGCGACGCTTGCGACGATTCGAGCAAGCAACTGATCATCCTGTCCTGCCGACGATTCCCGAAACAGAATATTTCAAGGGAGTTTTGCTGGAGATGATGCCGGGGCGGTAGCACGCTCAAATGTCATCCCGAGCGGTAGCGAGGGACCTCCCACAGAATGACCGATTACGCTGATTCCCGAGGGTGACGCAAACGTCGAAGGCGAGGTCCCTCACTTCGTTCGGGATGATACGCTGTAGCGACTGAACAATGTTGAGCCAAAAATTTTCGCGCGTGCTCAACGAAATATCTGGAATTCTCAAGTGACGCATTTAATATGGCGCTCAGCGAGCCGGACGGCGAGTCCTGATTTGTCATGGCAGAAAAAATTCGACCGGTTGAACAAATGCTCGAACTGAGCGAGGACGAAGCCAATTCTCCTGAGCATCTGGATTCGCAAGTGCAGAAAGCACAGGAGCAATTGCTCCAGCTCAAACGTCAGCAGGAACAGATCGAAAAACAAAAACGCGAGCTGGAGGAACTGAGTCGTCGCCAGGACGAATTGGAGCACGGTCGCGCAGAAATGGCGGATAAACTGACTCGTTCGCTCGTTGTGCTTGAACGCGAGGCCTATAACGCGCAAAGCCGTCTCGAGCAGATCCGCGCAGCCCGGGAGAGTTTCGGTCAGCATTTGGAATTGATTGAAGCGATCGATCCAAAAAGTTGGAATCCCTCCGATTTGCACAAAGAGCTGAGCCGGGCTTTGAGCACAGTGGATGAGGCGCGCTCGGTGTACAACGAGCAACGCAGCCGGTTGCAGGCGGCGGGTGGAAATGAAGGCGAGGCATCATTGCCAGACGTCGGGACCGATTCTTACGAGAGCAACGACGGACGTTCATTTTCTCAGTGGTTCCAGATTGGCGTCGCACTCACTTTGCCGCTGATTATCTTTGGTGCCATTGCCCTCGCTCTTTTCGTTTGGTTGGCGAGCAAGTGATGGCGATGTTTCGTCGTTCGCCCAAGTCCAGCCCGCCGCTTCGCCGCAGGCAGGAAGAGATAGCGCGCCAGGAAGCTGAACTGCGCGAGAGGCTCGAAAAACTCGAACGGCTTGTTGCGAAAGTGCCGTTGATCGAGAAAAACAGGGCGGACCAAGGTCCAAAAGATAATCGAACCGACAAACGATTCCGTGTCTCAGTTGCGGCGCAAGCCGGAGGCTCCATCGGCGAAAGCAGGAATTCCCGGCGCCCTCGTTCGTTGCGGAAAGAGCGACGGGAAGGCCAAATCATTTTCCTCCTTCTTGTGGTGGCGCTTGCTGTCGCAGTCATCTGGCTGATCAGCAACCTGCATTCGTAAACAACAATCATGGCCGGGACTTCGGAGCTCGACGTTGGGTACGTCGCCAGGCTGGCGCGAATCAATCTCACTGAAGAGGAAGCAAACGCGTTTCAGAAACAACTTGATGATGTACTGAAGTACGTTGAAAAACTTCGCCAGGCGGACGTGAGTCGCGTCGAAGCAGCTGCGCACGCGCTTCCCATTTTTAACGTTTTCCGCGAGGACGCGGCGAGCAAATGGTTCACTGCGGAACAAGCGCTGAGCAATGCGCCGCGAAAGGCCAACGATCTTTTTATCGTCCCTAGAGTCGTAGAATGACAGAGAAGGATCTGCCGGCCCTAAGCATCGCCGATCTGCATTCGATGTTGCGTCGCCGCGAAGTTTCCGCGCGCGAAGTCGTCGATGCGCTGCGAGCCCGCGTCGAAGCGGTTGATGGAGAAATCGGCGCTTATCTCTCTCTCGACATGGACGCTGCCGCCAAGGAGGCCGAGAAGGCGAATGTCGATCTTCCGCTGGGCGGTATCCCGGTTGCGATCAAAGACATCATCAATGTGATGGGTCAGCCGTGTACCTGTGGCTCTAAGATTTTGCATGGTTATCGGGCGACCTACGATGCGACGGTCATTCAAAAATTGCGCGCCGCAGGCGCAATTCCATTTGGTAAAACCAACTTGGACGAGTTTGCCATGGGTTCGTCCACGGAGAATTCCGCCATGAAATTGACGCGCAATCCGTGGGACTTAACGCGCGTGCCGGGTGGATCCAGCGGTGGTTCGGCGGCGGCCGTCGCCGCGGACACAGCCTTTGGTGCATTGGGCAGCGATACTGGCGGCTCCGTTCGGCAACCCGCTGCACTTTCGGGCGTTGTCGGTTTCAAACCGACCTACGGCCGGGTCTCGCGCTTCGGTCTGGTCGCGTTTGCGTCGTCACTCGACCAAATCGGGCCGTTGACGAAAACCGTCCGTGACTCCGCACTCATTATGAATGCGATCGCAGGTCATGATTCGCAAGACTCCACCTCTCTCAACGCACCAGTGCCTGACTTTGCTGCAAATCTCGGAAATGATTTGCGCGGAGTCCGGTTGGGCGTGCCGAAGGAATACATGATCGACGGGACCGATCCGCAGGTGAAAGCTGCGATTAACGCCGCGGTGAAACAGATGAATTCGTTAGGCGCAGAGATCGTCGATGTTTCGTTGCCGCATACTGATTACGCGGTCGCGGTCTATTATATTTTGGCCACCGCGGAAGCCTCGGCGAACCTGGCCCGTTTTGATGGGGTTCGTTATGGATATCGAGCGGAAAATCCCAAAGATGTGCTCGATCTTTATGGTCGTACTCGTGAGGAAGGCTTCGGACCGGAAGTGAAACGGCGAGTGATTTTGGGGACTTACGTTTTAAGCTCCGGTTATTACGACGCTTATTATTTGCGTGCGCAAAAAGTGCGCCAATTGATCCGCCAGGATTTCGCGAAGGCGTTCGAGAAAGTCGATGCATTGATTTCACCAACTTCACCGGTGGCCGCATTCAAGCTGGGCGAACGCACTGCAGATCCGTTGCAAATGTATCTTGCAGACATCTTCACCATTGCAGCGAACCTTGCTGGAATTTGCGGAATCAGTGTGCCATGCGGGTTCGCCGAAGCGAACGGACATCGCCTGCCGATCGGTTTGCAGCTGTTAGGCCAACCGCTGGATGAGGCGCGCATTTTACAAATCGCGCACGCCTATGAGCAAAGCACGGACTGGCACAAGGCACGTCCACCGATCGCGAACGCTGGACATAAAGCGTGAAAGATTCAGTCGAAGCGCCGAAAATGCTGAAGGCGCTCGACGGCCGGTTGAATAGCCGTGCAGGGCTCCGTGTTTTGCTCCTGGTGTTTCTTGGATCGGCCGCAGTGTTTTCAGCGCTTCCGATTCTTCGTTACCTCCGCGGCCACACGATTTTTGACTACGAACTCTGGTACGCCACCGGCACACGTGTGCTGGCGGGCGATGAAATCTTTTTCTTTCGCGCCGGGAAATACGATTTCATGTATCCGCCCCCGTGCGCGCTCTTTCTGGCGGGCGCAAGTTTGCTCGGGCAAGCAGGGCTCATTCTCCTTCTTGTGATGATCAACTCCGCAGCGTGGTTTTGCAGCGCGAAACTGAGCGCAATTCTCAGTATCGGAAACCGAAGCACAATAGACTGGTGGCTATATCTCGTTCCAAGTCTGCTGGTGATCGTTTACATCTGGTCTAGTTACCACCTCGGTCAGCCGAATCTTGTTCTGCTCGCGCTGATGCTGTGCGGTTTCGTTTCGTTGCGCACAAAACGCGAGGTGGTGGGCGGCGGATTCATTGCAGTCGCTGCCGCGATCAAAGCGTTTCCGGTACTTGCGATCGTCTATCTGGTTTACCGACGCTATTGGACAGCAGCAGGCAGCCTTATCGCAACACTTGTATTTCTGCTTCTGATTTTGCCTGCGCCGTTTCGAGGATTTGAACGGGCCTGGCACGACCTGGAGAAGTGGAGCGCGGGAATGTTGAAATACAGCGAAGTCACTGTTGGGCAGCGCCCAATGCGCAGTTACACGTGGAAGAACCAATCTCTTATCGGTGTAAGCAATCGTCTGCTTCGTCGCGTCGATGCGGACGCCGCTTCAGCTCCGCACCAACCCGTTTATGTAAACTTCGCGGATCTTAGCTTTCGCCTCGTCAACGCGATCGTTATTGGCGTCGCACTGGCGCTCGGCCTCTTATTTGTCACGGTGATGCCTCAGCGCGATATGCGAACCTCAGACAGCGATGCGATTGAATTTGCGCTGCTTCTTTTGCTGATGCTAATGCTCACGCCGCTTTCGTTCGGCTACTTCTATTCCTGGCTCATGCTGCCATTCGCCGTGGTGACGCAACAAACACTCGCTCGGAAACGCGTGCCTGTATTGTGGTGCACCTTGCCGGCGCTAGCGTTACTGGCTCTCGGCTTGGCATTCCCACGGGGCGCGCAACTCTACGGAAATACTTTTTTTGCGACGCTGCTACTGTTTATTGGACTGTCGATTGAGCTTTTGCATTTTAAACAACAAACGGCATACACGCGATCAGCTGCGAGTTGTCTTCCTAAGCAGCAATGATCGGACTTTCCCGGCAGCAGATTTCTAATTTGTTCCCGTCCGGGTCCTCGAAGAAGAACGCGTAATAGCCCGGGCTGTAATCAACACAGATTTCAGGACCTTCCAGATTTTTTCCGTCGGCTTGCCGCACCAGTTCTGCAATACGATCAACTTCGTCTCGCGTATCGGCCCAGAATGCGATGCGTGTTCCGTTCGGCTGGTGGTTCTTGTCCTCGTCCAATACGAAAAATTCAGACGGCTTGTCGGTGCCTGCAGAATAAAAAGTATGGAAATCGCCGCCGGCTTCCGGACGCGGCGACGGTTCGTGCCGTTCACGAACAAATCCGAGCTGGGGCAAAAATTGTCCGTAAAACCTTATCGCTACCTCCAGGTTTTTCACTCGCAAATCAATGTGATCGAAGCAACGCGTTTTCATTTTCGGTTCTCTTTTCGGACCATCAATTTTAACCCCGACCAAGTCTCATCAATCGCGCACACTTTTACGTCAACAAAACCGAGTGGCAGCGCGACAGCGCGAACCACATCTTCCGTCACGTCGGTTGGCACGCCGGATGATCTTTTCGGCCAGGAAACCCAAACCGTTCCGGTGTCCGCGATTTTCTCGCGCAAGATGGACAATCCCTTCTCCAATTCACTGCGCTTCTTGACGAAAATGTGGACAAAACTCGAATGCGCTTTCAAGCGATCGGAAAAAGCTACGCCTTCGGGAATTGTACCGAGCAATCGACGATAGTTTGCCGGCGCGTTGATTGTGATCACCGTCAGGCCCTGTTTGATTCCCAGCTTTTGTGGTAGCGGTGTTCCAGAGTAACCGGCTTTCATTAGTGCGTTACCGATTTAGCATGGATTTGGATTTTGGCTCTGTTGACAACGTCTGTCATTCCGAGCGGAGTCGAAGGAATCTCTGATCGTCTCTAGCCAAGCGCGCATAAGAAGTAAGAGATGTCTCGACTGCGTTCGACATGACACGAAGGGGAGCCTTTCAACAGAGTCAAACACTTCCAGTTTACACCAGACTGGGTAAAGAGTGATACATCAAAAAGTCGACACCCCTGGCTCGGAAACTAAATATACTGGATTAGTTTCCGAATTATGATAAGGGTATCGCGGATATGAAACCGGCACACAAGGCCCGGCCGCGAAGCCGAAAGCGCGACCCGACCCGGCAGCGAATTGTCGATGCTGCGCGGGTCCACTTTTTCAGCCACGGGTTTCGCAGTGTGACCATGGACGATCTGGCGGAGGAGCTGGGCGTTAGCAAGAAAACGCTCTACGCGCATTTTCCCGGCAAGTTCGATCTGCTCGAGGCCGTGCTGGCCGATAAACTCGCCGGCGTCGAAGCGAAGCTGAAGGAAGTTACGCGCGCGCACCCGCACGATTTCCCGGCGACTTTGCGCGAGTTGTTGGCCGGTACGCACCGCGAATTGGATGAAATTAAGCCCCCATTCGTGCGCGATATGCGCCAGAAAGCGCCGGACGTTTTCAAACTCGTCGAACGCCGTCGGGCCGCGGTAATCCAGCGCTACTTCGGAAAATTTTTCGCCGAAGGGCAACGAGCGGGAATGGTGCGCAAGGATGTTCCGGCCAAGCTGATCATCGAAATCTTGCTGGCGATGGTTCAATCGATCATGAATCCGCCGAAGATGGAAGAGCTTGGGATGATGCCGAAAGAAGGGTTCTCCGGGATTCTTAAGATCATTCTCGAAGGCGCGCTCACCACGAAAGGACGGAAAGCATGAGCGCGTTTTTCGTTGGGCAACATCGACAACTCATCCGCGCTACGTGGTCGATAGCGCTCGTGCTTTTTGTCGCCGGCTGCAGCAATCGATCGCAAGATCGGTTCCAGGGTTACGTCGAGGGCGAATTCGTTTACGTTGCCTCGCCGCTTGCCGGCCAATTGGAAACACTTTCCGTGCAACGTGGTCAGCAGGTGACAACCGATCAACCGTTGTTCGCGCTGGATGAGACCGCTGAGAAAGCTGCGCGCGAGCAAATCCAGGCGGCGCTGGTGCTCTCGGAAAGGGAGCTCGCCCGACAGGAAAAACTATTCCGCACGGGCGTGGCCGCGTCTCAGGATTTGGATCGGGCCCGTTCCACGCGAGATCAGGACAAGAAGCGACTCGATCAGACAGATTGGAGTTTCGATCAGAAAAAGCAGGCGGCGCCGGAATCCGGCCTGGTCTACGACACGCTTTTTCGCCAGGGCGAATGGGTTGCCGCGGGCAAACCGGTCGTCGTCCTGTTGCCACCGCAAAACATCAAGGTGCGCGTCTTCGTTCCCGAAACGCACGTCGGCGCGATTCATTACGGCGAGACTGCGCAAGTGCAAGTGGACGGCGTGAAAGAACCCTTCGTTGGGAAAGTGAGTTACATCTCGCCAAAAGCGGAATACACGCCGCCGGTCATCTACAGTCGCGAAACGCGAGCCAAGCTCGTGTTCATGGTCGAATTGATCTTCGATGTGCAAGCGGCGGCCGATCTTCATCCGGGTCAGCCGGTTGACGTGGAGTTCAGGTCAAAATGAAAAATGGGAAGCACGTGATCGAGGTGCACGGAATGACCAAGCGGTTCGGTGAGCTGACCGCGGTGGATCATGTCGATCTTACGGTGCGTGCCGGCGAGATCTTCGGTTTCCTCGGGCCAAACGGCAGCGGCAAGACCACGTTTTTGCGCATGTTGTGCGGACTCCTTCGGGCGGACGACGGAAGCGGAAAGGTTCTTGGTCACGATGTGATTTCCGAAAGCGAAGCGATCAAGCGCGAAGTCGGTTACATGACGCAGCGGTTCAGTTTCTGGGAGGATTTGAGCATTGAAGAGAATCTCGATTTCGTCGCGCGCATGTATGGCGTGAAGAATCGCAGACAAACGGTGCGGGAAAGCGTCGAAGAACTCGGACTGGCGGAGCGGCGGAAGCAACTCGCGGGCGAACTTTCTGGCGGATGGAAACAGCGACTCGCGCTCGCGGCTTGTCTCATTCATCGGCCCAAATTGTTGTTGCTCGATGAACCAACTGCCGGTGTCGATCCAAAAGCACGGCGTGACTTTTGGGAAGAAATTCATCAACTCGGTGCGCAGGGCCTGACCTTTCTCATCACTACGCATTACATGGACGAGGCCGAACGTTGCCAACGGCTTGCTTATATTTCCAAAGGCAAACTGCTCGCCGACGGCACGGTCGATGAAGTAATCTCGCGCGTTGGCCTAACGACTTGGGAGGTGAAGGGGACCGATCTTGCGAAGTTGGCCGATGACCTTCGCAAAACTCCGGGCGTGCAACAGGCGGTGGCGTTTGGCAATTCGTTGCACGTCAGCAGCACGAACGCGGCCGAGCTCGAACGCGCGATCGCGCCATTTCGCCGCGAGCCGTACGAATGGCATCAAATTCCGTCCGGTCTGGAAGACGCGTTCATCAGCTTGATGGAAGAAAAGAGTCCGCATCATGAACCGGCATCCTAAATTTTCGGTCGCACGTCTGCGCGGGATCATCGCGAAAGAATTTCTGCAGATGCGTCGTGACCGCCTCACTTTCGCCATGATGCTCGGCATTCCGCTGATTCAACTCACGCTCTTCGGTTACGCGATCAATTCCGATCCGCGACATCTGCCAGCCGCGGTGCTCATGGCTGATCAAGGCGCGCAGGGACGAACGCTGCTCTACGCGATGAAGAACAGCACTTATTTCGATTTCGTGCGCGAAGTGAAAACGGAGCGCGAAGGACGTGATCTGCTCGCACGCGGCCAGGTGCAGTTTGTTATCAACATTCCACAAAATTTCAGCCGCGATCTTTTGCGCGGGGACCGGCCGGCGCTGTTGGTCGAAGCGGACGCAACCGATCCCGCTGCCACCGGAATCGCGCTCGGCTCGTTAGGCCCGCTCTTTGATACCGCGTTGCAAAATGATTTGAAGGGAATGCTCGGTCCGCTTGCTGGGACCAGCGGCCCGATCGATTTGCGCGTGCACTCGCTCTACAACCCCGAAGTGATCACTCAATACAACATTGTGCCGGGCCTAATGGGTGTGATTCTGACCATGACGATGGTAATGATCACGGGTCTGGCTATTACCCGCGAGCGCGAACGCGGCACGATGGAAAATCTTCTCTCCATGCCGACCCGACCAAGCGAAGTGCTTATCGGAAAAATCGTGCCCTACATCTTGGTGGGCTACATCCAGGTCTCGGTCATTCTCGTCGCCGCCTACTTTCTCTTTCACGTGCCGATGCAGGGAAGCATTCTACTTCTGGCCATCGTCGCGCTTGTCTTCATTATCGCGAACCTCGCGATGGGCATCACGTTTTCCACCATCGCGAAAAACCAACTGCAAGCGGTCCAGATGGCTTTCTTTGTTTTTCTTCCCTCGATCTTGCTTTCCGGCTTCATGTTTCCATTCCGCGGCATGCCGCACTGGGCGCAAGTCGTCGGGGAAGCTTTTCCGCTCACGCATTTTTTGCGCATCGTTCGTGGCATTTTGCTGAAAGGGAACAACGTCATCGACGTCAGCCTGCAGCTTTGGCAAATCGTGCTCTTCGCCGTGATCGT
>DASSFL010000431.1:0-8543 GCA_035694525.1 Candidatus Udaeobacter sp.
GCTCTACGTCAAGGAGGTGGCCGTTTACTTCACGGCAGCCGGCACACGCCTTGGCCGCTCCAAATGGCAGGATGATCCTGAAGCGAACGCCATCATGTGCTCGATGCTGAAACTCGGGCACGAGCGTGGCATCAACGTAGTACCACTTTACGCCGTGAGCCAGGACGCTGCCGCGACGATTGTCGATCTTGCCGCTACGATGGGAATTGATTTCCTCGTTATCGGGGCGTCGCAACGTCCGGCCATGGCCAAGCTGCTACGTGGCAGCGTTGCAACCAACGTAGCTCAGCATCTGCCCGAATCGATTCATTTGCTCATCTTCGGGTGATTTGAGAGCGATCATGGTTTGTTGGGCAACGCTGAAAGCATCGCGGCTGCCACGGTCATTTTCCTATTCCAAAAAATGCCTCCAGCGCACGCGTGCCCAAGGCTTTCCAAATTTTGATCACTTCATAAGTGATAACGGTGGTGAAGGTCACAACGAACCAAACGCAGACTGCTTCAAGCGGTAGGCCGGACCATGCTCCGATGTGCAACCCGATCAGAATATTGCGGCGATATTCCCACCAACCGTACGGCAAAGCCAGCGTTGCTTCCCAAAGCAGGCTGATAAGGAGAAGCAGAAAAAACGTGAAACTGAACGCGCGCCAGTTAATGAACCGCTGCGCGGTGTAAAAAAAGCCGGCCGACGGAATCAGCGAAGCGCAGACGAGATAAATAAAGTACCATGGGAACCCATCCGATGCACCCGAGACGAACTTTCGGTACACAATTGCGGCTACGATCAAGACGACACCCAGGATGACAGAAGCAAAATGAAAACGAACGATGCGCGGTATATCCTTGGCCGCTTCCTCGTAGTCAGGGACATTGTAAGCGGCCATCCAATATTCGTCGCACCAGATATAACTCAGCAGAACGAGCATGAAGCCAGTCAGATAAAAAATGAATTCTTCGACTGGAATCGCCCCGCCTAACGCGGGAATTTCGCAGCGAAGAGTGGCCGCGTTATTTGGGAACGTGAAGAACGCGTTACCGAAAATGAGATCCAGGGCGAATCCGAGCGGAGTGAGTACCCCGATAGTCCGCCAAAATGCTTTTCGTGGAAATTTGAGATCAGGCCGACAGGCAAACCACCATCCCAGGGCTCCGATGGGGAAAAAGAACAATCCCAGACTCCAGGTGTATCCAAGCGGCGTCGGGTTATCCGAAGTGGATTGCAAAATTGCCGGATGAATAACCGTTCGCAATGCAATGGCAGCGGGAATAATGAGTGCCGCTGCGATGGCAAATACGACGTAGAAAGATTTTGTGCGCTCTTGCATGACGACAACAGCGTAAACAGAACAGTTTTAAGTTTTAAGTTTTAAGTTTGTGGCGCCCCTTAGGTTTTAACCAAATTCGAAACCGAAGACCGCCTCTTGAATGCCAGCGCCAACGTTCAATGACTCTCTCGATCAGCTGTGAGAGATTTCGAGGCAACGGCGACGCGCCTTTGCGCTCTTATCGTTGGTTGCCAATTCAAGCATTGACGCACATTTTGGAAACGATTGAACAAATCATTCAACCAAACGCGGACCAATCCATGCCGGGACATAATGGAACGCTTGCCTTGGCAATTCTACTTCTGAAGCAGCGTCCTCATCCTATTCGCGTGGGCCGCTTGGGCAAGATTTGCGCTGCCTCTTGATCCAATCGCTGATCCTGACACGTGGGGGTATCTCTCGCCGGCGCTGCGCAAATTAACCGGGGCTGAGTTTGGCCAGACAAACGAACGGAACTTTATTTATCCCGGATTCCTGTATCCACTGCTGCGCATTTTTAGAGATTTTCGCGCGATCACGGTGGCTCAGCATTTCTTGGGGCTGTTGGCTGGCGGTATCTTACTGCTCACATGGCGTCGTGCCCGTGTTTTCGTGCCAAATCCACGAGTCGGTCATGCGGTTCAGGCTGGACTGGGGCTGCTCGCGGCGGCGATTTTTCTCCTTGCGAGTGAACCCATTCGCTTCGAGACGCAACTTCGGCCCGAAGGCGTGTGTGCGTTTCTTATCAGCGTCAATCTTTACCTCGTCATCCAATTTACTGCCTGCTTTTTCGTCGAAGGTCGCCAAGCGGCCTCGGTGGGGTATGGGATCGCGGCAGTGTTCAGCTCAATTCTGCTTGCCTCGGCAAAGCCAAGCTTCTGGCTTGCCTCGATTGCGGTGCTTCTGCCGGTCGCGATGTTTTTCGTTCAGCGGAGGTTGATCTGGCAAAAGATCGCGCTCGGCGGTGGCGCGGCCCTGAGCGCAGCGTTGTTGTTATTGCCGGAGCACTTCCTGAGCCGCAATGACGAGGCGAGCCAGACATTTCTGCCGACCACCCTTTTCGTCATTCATGCCAGTCTAATCCGTGACCAAATGGCTGACGATCTCACATGTGGTGCGAAACTTCCGTATCCCCGGGAGTGGCTTAGGCATGTTCAGCGCGCACTGAGCGACGAAATCGCGAAATCTGTCGCGGCCAGGTCCGGGATTTATTCGACCCTTGGCTTGATCCCGATTATCTATGGCACGGTCGGACCTCGATCGCGGCGCAATTACATAAAGACTTCGGTAACAATGTCTGCGCGCTTTGCGCGTTTTATCGATTCTATTACTGGCGAATCTGGCGGGAACGACCGCTTCTTGTCCTCAAAAAAATCGCGCGACAGATGGCGATTTTTTATGCACCGATCTGCCCCGTCTACAACCGCGGCAAATCTCTGTCGCTCGATGCATATAAACGAGGTATAACGTCCCTCGACATCCAGCCCTATCACAAGGTTTCTGCGGCTTATCCCCCAGCCATGGATTTTATGAGCCGGACGAAATCGAGTGCGCGGAGCGTGCCGGTCATTTATCAGCCGCGCTATATTCGGTGGATACTTTCTCTCATGGCCAGAACGCATCTGCCATTGCTTTTGATCGCGCTTGCGTTAGTCGCGGTAGTCTTAACGCAGGAAAGGCGTCGGAGACGTTTGGGCTGGCTCGCGGCTTTGGTTCTGCTCGGGTACTTATATAACGCAGCAGCGTGCGTCGAAGTCGCAGTCATTCAGTCACTGGATGTTCGCCGTTTCATCACCGTGCAAATGTTTCTCACTCTCCTCGCGCAGTTTTTTGCTCTATGGTTTGTCCTCGAATTTGCCCTCGAAATGCGAGCTTGCGCAAAATCATCATTTCCTGAAGCGCCCGATGCAAAGGATATTAACGATGGTGCACTTGGGGTCAGGGAAGGCGCGGACGTAATCGGGGCGGCGACTGATCACACAACCTCAGCGCGATTCTGTTCAGAGCCAGTCAGCCTTCCGCCTGACGGCTTCATGGAGCTTGATGTACAAAGCTCATCGAGTACCGCAGCCACAATGCACGCCATCGATCGGAGAGAGCGGGTGGCGCCGTGGCCATGTCTCACATGGATGTCTTATTCCTCATCTAGCGCTTCGCTCTTTTGCTGGCCGGCTCTCGTTGGATGGTGATCGATGATTACCTGGGAGGCGCAAACAAGAGCGAACGTCTGCGAATGCAAGTGGACGAGTTGGTTACTGCCGGGCGATTGGAGCCGCTTGGTCTTTTACGGCTTCGGCACGTGGATTGGTTGGTGGCTAATCCATTGATCGCGAATTCATCAAGCAAGGCGCGGCTAACAGGTGCCGAGAAGAAGTTTTCACTTTTAAGATTTGAGTTTTAAACTGGGAGGTTGTGATGACTCCGACCAAGGTCCTCATCGCCGACGCAATTTCGCAGCGTGGAGTGGATGAGCTTTGCCGCGATGGCGCAATCGAGGCTGTGGTCAGAACCGGGTTAAGTGAGAAAGAGCTTGTCGATCTTATTTCGGACTTCAGTGGGCTTGTGGTACGCAGCCAGACAAAAGTCACCGCCGACATTTTGACTGCAGGCGCGAAGTTGCGCGTGGTCGGGCGTGCTGGGGTGGGAGTGGACAACGTCGACGTTGAGATGGCCACGCGCCGCGGCATTATCGTGTTGAATGCGCCCGGCGGAAATACGGTTTCCACGGCCGAGCATGCATTTTCACTGTTGCTTTCGGCGGCTCGCAAGATTCCGCAGGCCGACGCGAACGTTCGCAGTAAAAATTGGGACAAAAAGAATTTCGAAGGCGTTGAGCTCTACAACAAAACGCTAGGTATAATTGGAATGGGCCGGATCGGCGGCGAACTCAGCCGGCGCGCCATTGCTTTCGGAATGCGCGTGGTTGCATACGATCCCTATCTTTCCGCATCGCGTGCTCGCAGTCTCCAGGTCGAGCTGGTGGACGAGCTCGATGATTTGCTCACAAGCGCGGATTTCATCTCGCTACACACACCGCTTACCGCAGAAACGCGGCACATTCTCGATGGAATGCGATTACAGAAAACCAAACGCGGCGTCCGTATTATCAATTGCGCGCGGGGCGGCTTGATCGACGAAAACGCGCTCGTGAAAGCTTTGCAAGATGGGCATGTGGCCTGCGCGGCGCTAGACGTTTTCGAAGTTGAACCGCTTCCAGCCGATTCTCAGTTGCGAGGCGCCCCCAATCTTGTTCTTACTCCGCATCTCGGCGCGTCCACTGCGGAAGCACAGGAAAGCGTTGGGATTGAGATCGCGCACTCGATTCGTGCCGCTTTGCTCGAGGGCACCATTCGCAATGCGGTGAATATGCCCAGTCTCGATGCGAAAACCCTGGCAATCATCGGACCTCATCTGCGCTTTGGCGAAAAATTGGGCAGATTTCTCTCGCAGCTTGCCCCAAAGCGCGCCGAGACTCTCAACATCAACTACAGCGGCAAAGTCAACGAAGTTGATACGACGGCAATCACGCGCTCAGTCTTGAAAGGCTTCCTGCAAATAGCCGGGGGCAGCGAAGTCAACGAAGTAAACGCACCCGGTTTTGCCGAAACTCTTGGTTTGAAAATAAGCGAATCGCGTATGAGCGCGTTGGGAGATTATACCGACATGCTCGAATTATCCGCTGCTGGCGAAGGAAAAGTTGTTTCGGTTGGCGGCGCTTTCTTCGGCGCCACTCCCCGAATTGTAAGTATCAACAGCCGTCCGGTGGAAGCGCGACCGCACGGGGTTGTGCTGGTATTGGAAAACACAGACCGACCCGGAATGGTTGGACGAATTGGCACATTGCTCGGCGATCATGGCGTAAACATTGCAACGATGTCGCTGAGCCGAAATCAGGCGGGCGGTACGGCGCTCACGGTGTTAAACCTGGACACGGCGCCGGGCGAAGAGCTGCTGAAGGAAATTTGTGCGAGCGAAGACATCCTCTCCGCGCAAGTGATTCAATTGTAAGTTCGTTTCCCGGACTTATTTTCTTGCCGGATGCAAATCAACCCGATACAAACGCTTCGTTATGCATATTCTTTGGACACTCGTTATCGGTCTCGTCGTCGGTGCCATCGCGAAACTATTGATGCCGGGAAAGGATCCCGGCGGTTTCATCGTCACGATCTTGCTTGGCATCGCCGGCGCGTTTGTCGGCACTTGGATCGGCCGCATTTTTGCAGGCGGAAATTATACGGCCGGCTGGATCATGTCGGTCGTTGGCGCCGTGATCCTGTTACTGCTGTATCGATTGTTCTTCAAGCGCAGCGCGTAGAGATCGCTCTGTCATCTTGGCTGCAGCAGAAGCATTGACTGCTTCCTGCCGTGTTTTGCTAAAGCGGCGCAGGAGCGCCGCACTCCAAAACGCAATGCGCGAAACATCGGCTGGCAACGACGGCCACGTTTTGGAGTGCGGCAGTGCTCCGCCGCTTTTGGCGTGAACGCTTCGGAGCTTTGGCGAACTACGTTTGCTCTGCCTCGTGAATGCGAGATTGTCATTGCTTCATGGCGGCGCCCACAAAAATCCGAATCCTCATCGCGTTCGCAGCCCTTTATTTGGTTTGGGGTTCGACTTATCTCGGCATCCGCTTTGCCATCGAGAGTATTCCGCCGTTTCTAATGGCTGGAATGCGATTCCTCCTGGCGGGAGTGATTATGTTCGCGATCGCGTGGTCGCAGGGCGCGTACAAATCGAGCTGGGCGAGCTGGCGCGTATCGCTGATCGTCGGCGCGTGTCTGCTGCTTGCTGGCAATGGCGGTGTTACAATTTCAGAACAATATATCGACACAGGATTGGCGGCGCTGATTGTGGCGATTGTCCCGATTTATATTGTGATTCTCGGTTGGGCGGCGGGAATCACGCCTAGGCCACTACCAATAATCTGGCTTGGTCTGGTGGGCGGTTTTGCTGGCGTGGGCGTCTTGCTCGGGCCAGCTCTGCGTCTCCCTGCAAACGGTGGACGACATCCCGCGATCGGAATGTTCATTCTGCTCGTGTCCTCCTTTGTCTGGTCGGCAGGATCACTTTATTCGCGCACAGCGAAACACGCTGCCTCTCCATTTCTAACGGCCGCCCAACAGATGCTTTGTGGCGGAGTGCTCCTTTTGCTTGCCGGTATTCTAACTGGCGAGCTGCGAAGTTTTCATCCGCAATCAATCTCGATGTTGTCCCTCGCTTCATTCATTTATCTGGTAATCATCGGAGCTGTGGTTGGATACACCGCCTACATCTGGCTGTTGCGTCACTGTGATCCGGCGAAAGTCGCCACTTACGCGTATGTGAATCCGATTGTAGCTGTCTTGTTAGGCGCCGCCTTCGCCGGGGAAACGTTGAGCGTCCGTGTTTTGATTGCTGGCGCGCTGATTATCGGTTCAGTGGCGATTGTGATTACAGCGCAGCAATTAAAAGCCAGAGCAGAGCCGGCGATGAGCGCAGCGATCGAACCAGCTGATTGAGCGCATATGAGCAGCGGAAATCCACCTCATGAGTCGGAAGATCGACAGCTTCGGCCTGCCTCACGCGGATTGCGCACAGAGCAGACGATAGAAGTCGTTAAACGCAATTGGCAGGCAGAAGTTGAGACGGCGCAAACCTATCGCGATTTGGCCGGGCGCGAGCCGGACGAGAAACGGAGAGGCGTTCTTCTGCGCATGGCCGAAGCGGAAGAACGTCACGCGCAACGCTGGGAGCGAAAACTCAGAGACCTTGGTGCGGAACCGCCAGTTCTGAAGGACACGATCGGGCGGCGGCTCAGTCGGTGGTGGAATAAGATTGCTGGAGCTGAAATTGCCATTCGCCGAATGGAAGCGACGGAAGAACGGCAGGAAGCCGAATTTCATGAGCAAGCCGAGCGCGCTTTCGCCGGTGAACAGGACGTGCAGGAATTTTTACGGAAAAGCGCGCTCGAGGAAAAAGCGCATGCGCGAGCGCTTGGCGCCATGGCGCCGCCAGTTAGCCCCCGCACTGCGCTGGACAAAATCCTTAAGCGCGAACGCTGGCATGGGCGAGGCGGCAGTTGGGTCGCCGATGCGATCTACGGCGCGAACGATGGCCTGGGCGCGGTATTTGGAATTGTTTCGGGCGTAGCAGGCGCGACAAATAATCAGCAACATTACATTCTGATCTCGGGGCTTGCTGGCATGCTTGCGTCCACTCTTTCGATGGGCGCAGGTGCCTATTTGGCCGCAAAGAGTGAAGCGGAAGTCTATGAAGCCGAGATTTCGCGCGAGCGGGCAGAGGTCGAAGAAAATCCCGAGGAAGAAATCGAAGAGATGTCGCTCTTTTATCAATTACAAGGGTTCACGCCCGAAGAATCACAAAAGATGGCAGAACGTCTCGCCGAGCAGCCCGAACAGTTTGTGCAGGCGATGGCGCAGAGTGAGCTCGGCCTGTCCGAGCACCGGTTCCCAAATCAATGGACTGCTGCAACCTCGGCTGGCATCTCCACAGCGATCGGCGCTTTTGTGCCTATCATTCCATTCTTTTTTTCGGGCGGAGTGACCGCCGTGATTATTTCTTTCGGCATCAGTTTGGTCGCGCACTTTCTCGTAGGCGCATTGAAATCACTGATCACCATCCGTTCCTGGTGGGCATCCGGTCTGGAAATGACCTGGATCGGCATCATCGTCGCAGTTGTCACTTATGGGCTGGGACTTGCGTTTGGTGCGCTGGGTTAGGCCTTAAACAACACAAGCGCCGTCCGGCCTGGTGCGCTCGCGCGCACGATTCGTCTAAACGGATTCAGTCTCAATGATGCGGAAGTTATCCGTAACCAAATCGCCGCCTGGGCGGTCATAGCTTATAAGGCGCTTCCTCATGCAAACGAGGTGTGTAAAAAAATGTCGAAACGGGCCATTCTCGGAATCACTGGCGCTCTCGTGGTGCTGATCGGCTGGTGGAGTTGCCATCATCGCGCTTCGTCTGATCAAACCGGGTCAACCGCCACAACAGGAACGTCGGGAAGACGCGGCGGCCCTAGAGTCGGCGGCGGCTCAGTGCCAGTCGTCGCGGGACAGGTCGAGCAGAAAGATACGCCTATCTACCTCGATGGCCTCGGGACGGTCCAGGCGTTCAACACCGTAACGGTGCACACCCGCGTGGATGGCGAATTGCAGAAGGTGCTCTTCACCGAAGGGCAGGATGTGAAAACGGGTGATCTCCTGGCGGTGATCGATCCGCGGCCTTTCCAGGCAGCTTTG
>DASSFL010000432.1:0-1682 GCA_035694525.1 Candidatus Udaeobacter sp.
GCGATCCCGGTAGCACCGAGTTCTTCTTCTGCGGCGGCAACACGATCGCGGGTCTGCCGTATTGCGCGTATCACTCGCGCGTTGCGTATCAACCGGCTTCCGATCGTCGCCGCGACCGGCGTTCGCCATGGCCGAAGCAACCCTCATTCTCGCCACCATCGCCCGGTGCTACCGGCTTCGCTTGAAGCCCGGCTTCCCGGTCGAGCCGCAGGGATTGATTACGCTTCGCCCCCGCAACGGTCTGCGCATGCTGTTGGAGCGGCGGCAGGATCTGAAAAACGCGGCGTAGAGGATTTTCCGATTCAAAATTTGACCTCGTCATTGCGAGGAGCAAAGCGACGAAGCAATCCAACCGGGCAGCGCTAGAGCGGGATGAAGTGAAATCGAATCGATTTGGGATTCCCAAATCAGGGCGTTTCTGATTCACCGTGCTGGCTGGGCTGGAGGCCAGCATGGATGGGCAAGCCTTACTCTGACGATCTTCGGAAGCGGGTGGTTGCGGCGGTCGAGACTGGCGGGCTGTCCTGCAATCGGGCGGCCAAACAATTCGGGGTTGCCGTCAGCACGGCCGTTGGATGGGTGCGACGGCGACGAGAGACCGGCAGCGTGGCGCCGGGCAAGATGGGTGGTCACCGGCCGAAGGCGATTTCCGGCGAACACCGCGCCTGGCTGTTACAGAGGATCAAGCGGGACTTCACTTTGCGCGGCCTGGTCGTCGAACTTGCCGAGCGTGGACTGAAGGTCGATTACCGTTCGGTGTGGGAGTTCGTCCATGCTGAGAAGCTCAGCTTCAAAAAAAAGCGTGGTGGCTGGCGAACGCGATCGTCCCGACGTCGCCCGACGACGAGCCCGGTGGATCAAATATCAAGATCGCGTCGAACCTGAGCGTCTGGTCTTCATCGATGAGACCTGGACCAGGACCGATATGGCGCCCTTGCGCGGATGGGCGCCACGCGGGTGCAGGCTCACCACCAAGGTTCCACACGGCCGCTGGAAGACTATGACCTTTCTGGCAGCCTTGCGCCATGACCGGATCGAGGCGCCATGGTTTATCGAGGGCCCAATCGACGGCGACAGCTTTCGCCTCTACGTGGAGAAGATTCTCCTCCCGACGCTTCGCCCCGGCGACATCGTCGTCATGGACAATCTCGGCAGCCACAGAGGCAAAGTCGTGCGTCAGCTCATCCGCTCCACCGGAGCGAAGCTGTTCTTCCTGCCCAAATACTCGCCCGATCTAAACCCCATTGAACAGGTCTTCGCCAAGCTCAAGCACTTCCTACGAAAAGCTGCGGCCCGCACGGTTGAAGCGGTTTGCCTCGCCATCGGTGAAACTCTTCATCTCTTCACACCCGAACAGTGCTCACGCTACTTGGCAAACTCAGGATATGGACGAACCTAAATTCATCACGCTCTAGCGCCCGACGCATCGATGGACGAGATGGTTGCCGAGACCCGCAGCGCGCTCGATTGGCTCGCGGCAGAATTACCGGCGCTCGGCGGTGACCCGGACAAGCTTTTGTTGTCGGGATGGTCGGCGGGCGCGCAGCTTGCCGCCATGACCATGGATCATCCGTCGGTTCGCGGCTGCCTCGCGATCAGCGGCATTTATGACCTCGAACCGATGCGGCACTGTTATGTCAACGACAAGCTCGGCCTTGATGAAGCCATGGCGCGGCGCAATT
>DASSFL010000433.1:0-1381 GCA_035694525.1 Candidatus Udaeobacter sp.
GAGCGTAATGGGGATAATGAGATGGTCCGCCGTCTAGAGAGCCAGCGAGTAATGATTGTGTTGGCAAAAAAAACTAGACGGAGGATCGCCATGCAGATTAAATCCATCGGAATCGATCTAGGCAAGACCACTTTTCACCTCATCGCACTCGGAAGCCACGCCCAGGTGGTCATCCGCAAGAAGTTCTCCCGTTCACAACTGCTGGTCTACACTGCCAATCTGCCTGCCTCTCTGATCGGAATGGAAGCGGGCGTCGGATCACACTTTCTGGGCCGAGCGTTGCGCGAGCAGGGGCACGAGGTGCGCTTGATTCCGGCGCAGTTTGTGCGACCGTTCGTAAAATCCAACAAGAATGACTACCGCGATGCAGAAGCCATCGCCGAGGCGGCGGAACGTGAAAACATGCGTTTCGTGCCCATCAAGACCGAGGATCAGCTCGATCTGCAAGCGCTGCATCGGGTACGCGACCGGTTAGTGGCTCGACGGACCAGCGTGATCAACCAGATTCGAGCCTTCCTGCTGGAGAGGGGAATCAGTTTTCGCAAAGGGCCGGCCAGCCTGCGAGGGCAGCTGCCCGAGATCCTAGAGACTGCCGACCAGAAACTGAGCACTCGCATGCGTGGTCTGCTGAATTTCCTCTGGCAGGAGTGGAAAGGCTTGCAGTTGCAGATTGAGAGCCTGAACACCGATCTGGAACAGATCGCCAGCAGCGACCCGACTTGTGTTCGGCTGCAGCAGATTCCTGGCGTGGGTCCCCTGGTGTCGACTGCCGTGGTATCGGCCATCGGCAACGGTGCCGCTTTCAAAAAGGGGCGCGAGTTTGCTGCCTGGTTGGGACTGATTCCACGACAATGGTCCACCGGAGGCAAGACAAAGCTGCTGGGGATCAGCAAGCGGGGAAACCCCTATCTGCGAAAAATGTTCATCCATGGCGCGCGGGCTGCCGTCTTGCGAGTCAAACGCGACGGCTCCAGTCTGGGGAAGTGGATCAGCGGATTAGAAACCCGAGCTGCGCGCAATGTGGTCATCGTGGCCACTGCAAACAAGTTGGCGAGAATCAGTTGGGCGGTTTTGGCCAGTGGCGATCCCTATCATCCACGACACAAAGCGGTGGCGGTTTCCCACTAGACGAAGTGGCTCTGAGGTTCGGTTCTGAGAAGCTCTGCAGAAGAAAGGAACGACGAAAACACAGTCAAACGGCGTGCCTGAAAACCTGAGTTGAAACGAGGTCTTTCATGACCGTGGGGATTAACAAGGACAGGCACGCGCGGATCATCATCGAGTGCCCGGAGATCACTCTCCACCCAGAGGCCGGATACATTTTCGCAGACTGTTCTCGTCAAACCCAATTCTTCTTGCAGTTCGGCGGCGGACCATACAT
>DASSFL010000434.1:0-5543 GCA_035694525.1 Candidatus Udaeobacter sp.
CCAAGCCAAACCAGCGCATCAACGGATAAGACCACGCGCCGGTTATATCGCCAAGACGATAGCCAAATGTATCGATCAGACTCTTTGCTTTGTATTTGTCCTCTCGCCGCAAGACGGTGAATAGAACTTCGCGCGCTGGTCGAAGGAGCGCGAAGCCGGCGGCCCGGCGCAAAATCTGGAACGTCGCAAGAACTGTGAGAATCGGCGCGAAACCAATCGCGGCAAATCCAACGGCGCTCAAAAGCGGCATGAGCACCAGCGTGATCCCAACCCCAAACCATTTCATTAGACGGCCGGTCAGAAAAACCTGAATCAGCACCGTAATCGTGTTCACCGCGATATCCATGTTCGCCAAGAACGACGTGCGCGCAGCGCGATCCTGCAGCTGATGTCCTGTGAGGTCAGATTGCTGAAAATATGCCCAAGTGTTCGTGAGCGTGTAGATCATAAGGAACACGGCTAGACCAAGTAAGTAGGGAGATCGGGCAATGTGCGTTGCGCCTTCCCAAAATCTCCCGCCGATTGGTTGCTCACTTTGGTCGTCATGCACCCGAAAATCGGAGGGAAATCGGCGTACACATTGAGCAGCAATTTCCAACATGACCGCTGTAATGAGGAGAAATAGGCCGGTGCTGAGCTTTCCAGCGAGCGAACTCGTGACTACACCACCAACGATTCCGCCGATCGACCCGCCAACGGCAATAAATCCAAAAAGTCGTTTGCCTTGGTCGGGTGCGAAAACATCAGCCATGAACGACCAAAACATTGTCGTTGCGAAAAGGTTGAAGACGCTGACCCAGATGAAAAAAATGGGCGCAAGGATTGCACGTTCTTGCGCCGCTGGCATCCAGCGCATAAGCAGGAAGAAAACCAAAAGGTTTAAGATGGCGAAACGGTACGCGATCGGAATAAAACGCCGCCGCGACATACGTGCGACGATGGTGGCATAAAGCGCGTTAGCGATCAGCATGCCGATCAGCGTGCCGGTGTACATCCACGGCAAATTTTCAACGCCGCGGTCGGCACCGATCTCATCGCGGATTGGCCGAATAACATAATAACCGCCAAGAACGACAAAGTTGAAGACGAATGCCAGCAGCAGCGCGCGAATTTCGTTCGGCTTTACATCAACGATTTTGGCGAAGAGTTTTTTCATTCTGTGGCCGCGGCCCTGTCGGCCGCGTGCACGCGTCGCACAGCAACGCGGCTACGATTTTTGTTTCTTCCAAGCGGCGAGAACTTCCGCTTCGCGCTCCGGTGTGAGGCCGGCTTTCATGTGCGCCTGTCGATCTTGTGGTCGGGATTTGAACCATTCGAGCGTGTCACGCGCAGTTTCATCAAGCGGTCGAAAGGTTAGTCCCTTGGAAAGTGCGCGACTGATGTTGGTGCGCGTGATCCCGTCCTCCGCACCGGCCCACACCGGCATATCAGACCAGGCCTGCACCTTTTGATCGGTCAAAAATTTCTCATCCGCCCAGATAAACTTGGCGTTGGATTTCAGGGCGGTTTTGATTCCATCGAGCATTCCACCAATGCCGATCGGCGTGGCTGGGCCGGTTGCATTGTAAATTCCCGTCTCGCCATTTTCCGTCATGCGGATCGTGAATTCCGCCAAATCGCGTCCGTCGATGTATTGAACCGAATCCTCTGGCTTACCCGGCGCAAGCACTTCGCCGCCGCGATCGATCCGAACCGGCCAATAGGTAAAGCGATCGCTCTCGTCCCGTGGCCCAACGATTAATCCAGGCCGGATGATGAGCGTTTTTCCTGGAAACCATTTCTCCGCCTCCTTTTCTGAAAGCACTTTGAGCGGTCCGTACAACTTGAAACCATTCGCCTTCATCGATTCGAGCGTTTCTTTGTACGGATCGGCTCCCTCATAGCTTTGCAGCGGAGCGTTTTCATCCAGACCGGTCTTTGAGTCCTTATAGACGGAAATAGTCGAGGTAAAAACGTATCGATTGACGTTTCCCTTCAAAATCTGCGCGGCATCACGAACCCAGATCGGCAGCGTTGTGGGATTATCGATCACCACATCCCAGGTTCGGCCTTTCAAGGCGTCCAACTGTCCGTTGCGATCGCCGATCAGTTGCTCGACTTCACTCGGCAACTCGCCCGGATGGCTTTTGCCACGATTGAACGTAGTGACCTTATGTCCGCGGCTCAGCGCATAACGCACTTGGTACGGCCCGGTGAATCCGGTGCCGCCAAGAATAAGAATGCGCAGAGGCTTCACGGATTTCTCTGCGAGCAGCGTTGTCGGTCTTGCACTTACTGCAAGAGCAGTTCCAGCGACGGTTTTGATAAAACGGCGGCGTTTCATAGGTTTGTCATGTCGAGCGAAGTCGAGACATCTCTAATTTTTATAAGGCAATCGCCAGAGATTCCTCCACTTCGGTCGGAAAGACAAAAGGATATGACGAGACGTGAAGCTGCACGACTAATTGGCGCAACAGCGGGTGGCATGCTTTTGCCGGTTGAACGCGCCCAGGCGAAAACCGAATCATCAGCGATGCTCACACGCTCAATTCCTTCATCGGGCGAAAAGCTGCCCGTGATTGGCCTAGGAACCTGGCAGGCGTTCGATGTCGATCTTACTGCGGACAACCGAAGACAACTTGGGGACGTCCTTTCGTTTTTTGTCAAGCTTGGTGGCCGCGTAATCGATACATCGCCGATGTATGGTCGCGCCGAAGATGTGATTGGTGAGCTGACGGCTGCGCTCGGCATTCGCGACAAGGTTTTTCTTGCTACGAAAGTTTGGACGCGAGGCAAGGAAAACGGAATTAAAGCGATGGAGCGTTCGATGACACTTTTACGAGCGAAAAAAATCGATCTGATCCAAGTCCACAATCTCGTCGATGTCCAGACGCAGCTGGCCACACTGCGTGAGTGGAAGTCTCAGGGCCGCATCCGTTACCTTGGGATAACCCACTACGAAGCGGGCGCATTCGCTGACGTGGAAAAAATCATGCGGAGCGAAAAGTTCGATTTCGTGCAGATCAATTATTCGATCATGGAACGTGAAGCAGAAGACCGCCTTTTGCCGCTCGCGCAGGAACGCGGCCTTGCCGTGATCGTTAATCGGCCATTTGGTGGTGGCGATCTCTTCGGTCGGACGCGCTCAAAGCCGTTGCCTGATTGGGCCGCTGAATTTGACTGTCGTTCGTGGGCGCAATTTTTTCTGAAGTGGATCGTGGCTAATTCCGCGGTCACTTGCGCCATTCCCGCGACCAGTAAACCGCGGCATCTTGAAGATAATATGATGGCAGGAATCGGACAGCTTCCTGACGCAAAAATGCGCCAACGAATGGTTGAATTAGTCTCGGCGCTGTAGCGCCCGGAGATCAAAAATCGCCTGTCAAAGTGCTATTGCGGAGCCCCTGTCCACATCCGGCAATTGTCAACGGAAAAAATTTACGTTTTCTGAAAAAAATCAGTTGCGGGAGCAGTCGATTGCATCGATAGGACGCGCGCTTTATGGGAAAAATAACCCCCTATCTTATTCTGGGCCTTTGTTGCGTGGCACTCTATCCGCGTCCGGCGGCAGCGCTGAATTTTTCAGCGCCAAAACCCAAATTTGGCTACACGGACGCTTCGGGTAAAAAGCAGTCGATTGAGATCGTCGACAAATATTATCCAAAGAAAATTACGCATCCCTTTGGCAATGATTCGAAGATTGATCCGAAGCTGCGCCGGGCTGCGACCATTGCAGAAGAACGCGCTCGCGCGCATTCACTTTCGAAATGCTGGCGTTACGTGAAAGAAGCTCTTGTTGCTGCTGGCGTGGTGAAGTCGCGTCCCCAAACGACCCTGGCAAAGCAAGCCGGCCAGGAGCTGGTGAACAATTACGGTTTCAAAAAACTCCCGGTGACTGATCCGTACCAGGCGCCGGTTGGCGCAGTGTTGGTCTATGGTGCCAAACGCGCGGCCGGTCACGTCGAGATCCGCACCGAGGACGGCTTCGTCAGTGATTTTCGCTCCAAGACGCCGTCCCGTCGTCCGCTGTTAGGCATTTTCGCAAAGAGTTAGGGCGCTCATTCGGGCGCTCCTGAGCACGTCGAAGGGATCAATTCCGGCTGGCAATTCGCCCAGCTGCGCGGGATTCTTTATCGATGGTTCAGCCGGTCCGAATCGCGATGTGGTCGGGCCCGCGAAATATCTCGACCGCAATGATGCGCGCGTGGGGTAATCGGGCCGACACTTTTGTCGTCGATGAGCCATTTTACGCCTATTACCTGAGTGCAACTGGCAAAAAGCATCCCGTCGCGGATGTAGTGATCGCTTCTAGTGAGACCGATTGGCAAAAAATTGTCGCGCGATTGACCGGCCCCATCCCGAGCGGTAAGCGAATTTTTTTCCAGAAACAAATGGCGCATCACCTTTTGCCTGATGTGGATCGTGAATGGCTCAGTGGAGTTACGAATTGCTTTCTTATTCGCGATCCGCGCGAAGTAATTGCTTCGTACGTCAAGAAGCGCGAAGACCCCGTGCTGCAAGACCTGGGCTTTATGCAGCAAGTGGAGATTTTTGATTTCGTCCGGACTCGCGTGAAGGTTACTCCGCCGGTTCTCGATGCAAAAGACGTGCTGGAAGATCCTGGACGAATATTGCGCCGGCTTTGCAAGGCAGTCGGCGTCGATTTTAGCGACTCGATGCTCTCGTGGCCGCCGGGATTGCGCGAGACCGACGGGAGCTGGGCTAGGCATTGGTACGGTGAAGTGGCAAAAACGACATCGTTTCGACCATATCGTCCAAGTCAGGCTGAAGTGCCCGCGCATCTAGAGGAGATTTACGAGCAGTGTCGCGAGCCTTACGAAAGGCTTTACGAATATCGATTGCACTGAGCAACGCGTTGCGCGATTTCTGGCGATTAGCTGGGCGTTTGACACTAACGCGGCTACAACAAGAGACTCTGCATCATTCGCGTAATCCGCGGTTAAACTAATGCTTCAGAAATCCGATGAGCGAAATCGTAACCTGATCGTTAATATCAACGGTCAGCTTGTGCATCGCGATAAGGCGGGGATCAGCCCGTTTGATTCTGCCGTGCAGGGCGGGGACGCAGTCTGGGAAGGATTGCGGTTGTACGATGGGCGGATTTTCAAACTCCACGAGCATCTCGATCGGCTGGAGCGTTCCGCGCAGGCTTTGTCTTTTGCCGAAATTCCGCCGCGCGAAAAAATCGTCGAGGAGATCAGACGCACCCTCGCGGCAAACAAGATGAGTAACGGCGTGCATATTCGCCTGACGCTCACCCGCGGTGTGAAAACCACGTCTGGAATGGATCCGCGTCTGAATCAGAGCCGGCCGACATTGATCGTTCTAGCGGAGCACAAGGCGCCGGTTTACGCGAAAACGGGGCTGACTTTGATTACGAGCAAGATCCGGCGCCCGCCACGCGAGGTTCTGGATGCGCGAATTCATCACGCAAACCTGCTGAATTCGATTCTGGCAAAGATCGAAGCAAACAACGCGGGCGCGGACGATGCTTTGATGCTCGATACCCGAGGGTTTGTCGCTGAAACAAACGCGACACACGT
>DASSFL010000435.1:0-2934 GCA_035694525.1 Candidatus Udaeobacter sp.
CCAGATTTCCATTCGTGCTGACCACGTATCGCCTGACCGAACATCATACGGCTGGCGGTATGTCGCGCTTTCTCAGTCATCTCGCGGAATTACAGCCGGAGATGTTCGCCGAAATTTCGCCCGAGCTCGCGCGCGAGCTTAAGATCCGCAACGGCGATTATGTGTGCATTGTTACTTTACGCGCAGCGATTGAAGCGCGTGCACTTGTTAGTCGACGCATTCGGCCGTTGCATCTCAATGGAAAAACCCTGCACCAGGTCGCAATTCCTTATCATTACGGAACAGCCGGTCTGGTGCGTGGCGGTGCAGCTAATGATCTTCTCACGATCTCCGGCGAACCAAATGTCACGATCATGGAAGCCAAGGCCTGCATCTGCAACATCGTGCCAGGGCGTTTGCCGCGCGGACGCGCGTTCGCCGAGTTCCTAAACAAATACGCACCCAGAACAGGCCCGCCCGTTCTACATCCCGAGGAACCGTGGCGCCGCGTGGCTGCGCGCGGCGGCGGTCTCGCGATGGAAGGAAAAGAATGAAGGGCGCCAGGAATGGTAACGCGCAACCCGCCTGGACTCGTGCTGTAGCGGTCGATGCCATCGCAGGCGTGATAGCGGTTTCAAGCGTCGCTGCCGATCGTCAGTGTGCATCAAGAGTTCACTCCAAGGAACACTATTGCCATGCAAGGTGAAAGCCCCGTCGTCATCATTCGCAATGCCGCCGCTACTGCGAAGATCAATGTAACGAAACTGCGCAGCAACGTCAGTGTGCTGGAGGGTTCTGGCGGCAATATCGTCGTGCTTACGGGCCGAGATGGGAAGCTCCTTGTCGATGCTGGAATAACGGCGTCACGTTCTCAGATAACAGAAGCCTTAGCGACTCTCAGTGACGATCCAGTCAAGCATCTGATCAATACCCATTGGCATTTCGATCACACTGACGGCAACGAATGGCTGCATTGCATTGGCGCAGAAATCACCGCACACGAGAACACACGGAAACACCTTTCCGTTACTACTCGCGTTGAAGATTGGAATTTCACCTTCCCGTCCGCGCCGGCTGGCGCTTTGCCGACAAAACTATTCGACAGTGAACAAACTTTGCATCTTAACGGAGCAACATTAGCATTGAAGTACTATCCGCCGGCGCACACTGACTCGGATATCTCTGTCCACTTCACGGATGCTGACATCATCCATGTGGCCGATACTCTTTGGAACGGTCATTTCCCATTCATAGATTACTCAACCGGCGGCAGCATTGATGGAATGATTCGGGCAGCTGAGGCGAACATTGCCAGAGTTTCAGGCAAGACCATTGTCATTCCAGGGCACGGGCCCATTGGCAACAAGTCTCAACTGATCGAGTTCCGCGACATGCTCGTTTCAGTCCGCGAGAAAGTAAGCACATTAAAAAAGGAAGGTAAGTCCCTGGAGGAAGTCGTCGCCGCAAGACCCACCGCTGACTACGACGCAAAATGGGGCGGGTTCGTCATCGACGGCAACTTCTTTACCAGACTGGTGTATGCCGGCGTCTGATGTTAGGTACCATTGAAGGGTTGACCAGCATCCAGAGCAGGTTTGGTCCAGCCCAAGTGGCCCGCACTTGATGCCGTGGGTACGCCGGCCAATATAAATACAAAGAGCAAGCCGACCCGAAGCAGTTCGCGGGAAGCGAAAAAGTGGAAATCATCTGGACGCGATCGCCGATGACACAAAATTAGGTCTTTCAACAATGGTCGTGCCCCAATTTTATTGTGCTTTACCGCTGCCAAAAAAATGGGTAGCAAAGAAAATGGCCGCTTAAGCGAGGATTAAACGACATGACATCGCTCACTGCGTTGCTCTCGAAATGGCCGCTCATTCGTCAAATTCGCAGACGGGCGGACGGGACTGGATTGGAGGCGATGTCGGACAAAACTCGCGCGATGCACGCGCGCACCGATGGCGCAAGCATCGCCCGCTCGATTTGCCCGTACTGCGGAGTCGGCTGCGGTCAGCTCATTTATCACAAGGACGGCAAACTGATTTCGATCGAGGGCGATGCCGAGAGTCCAATTAGCCAGGGGAATCTTTGCCCGAAAGGCGCAGCGTCATATCAGCTGCTCACGCATAATCGGCGCGAAACGAAAATGAAATATCGCGCCCCGCGCGCGAAAGAGTGGACAGAAATTTCGCTGGATCACGCGATGGACATGGTGGCGGACCGGGTTTGGGAATCGCGCAAGCGCACGTTCGTTCACAAAAAAGACGGCGCGACCATTAATCATACGACCGCGATCTGCCATCTCGGTGGCGCCACGCTCGATAACGAAGAAAATTATCTCATTCGAAAACTATTCACTCTCGGCCTGGGGATGGTGTGCATATCCAACCAGGCGCGTATATGACATAGCAGCACGGTGCCCGGTCTGGGCACCTCCTTCGGCCGGGGCGGAGCTACGACCGCGCAACAAGATCTCGCTAACGCCGATTGCATCTTAATCGAAGGCTCGTCGATGGCGGAATGTCACCCGGTCGGTTTCCGCTGGGTGATGAAAGCAAAGGAGCGCGGCGCGACGATCATTCATGTCGATCCAAGATTTTCGCGTACCAGCGCGCTGGCCGATATCTGGGCGCCGATCCGCGCCGGCGGCGACATTGCGTTTCTTGGCGGGATCATCAGGCACATTATCGAGAACAATCTTTTCTTCCGCGATTACGTCGTGCAC
Source organism: Candidatus Udaeobacter sp. (assembly GCA_035694525.1). GTDB lineage: Bacteria > Verrucomicrobiota > Verrucomicrobiia > Chthoniobacterales > UBA10450 > Udaeobacter. Next base: position 2,705 of record DASSFL010000435.1, read on the forward strand.
TTCACGAATGCGTCCTGCATCCTGCGCGAAGATTTTCGCGACGCGGAAGAAGGGGCGACCGGCGTTTTCTCCGGCTGGAGCGGGGAGCTATGCGGCTACGACAGAAAGACCTGGGTCTACGAGGGCCATGCTGACCTTAGTTTCCCCGAGCGCGATCTGACCTTGCAACATCCGCAGTGCGTTTTCCAAACTCTGCGCCGCCACTTCGCGCGTTATACGCCAGAGATCGT
>DASSFL010000436.1:0-1506 GCA_035694525.1 Candidatus Udaeobacter sp.
AAGCCGGTTTCGCCCGAAAAACGCGCTGCGTTAGAGGAGCAGTTGAAGAACGAGAGCCTGTCGAAAGAAGCCCGCGACGCGATTCAACTACGCCTGGAATACGGCGACGGTGCGCCATTGAACGCGCGCGCAAAACTGGAAGACACGTTGAAAGATTTACCGCCCGAGGTGCGGACGAAAGTCGAGGAATCCTTCAAAAAAGCGCAGAACAAGGCCGTCATTTTCGAAGCCGACAAGAACGAAAAGCCTAACGACATGCCCAAATGGCTTGAAAAGCGGGCGCGCGAAAAATTCGGTGAGCACGGGACGAACATTCAACTCTTTTTGGTCACGCTCATGAGCAATCTGCCTTACATGATGCTCGCCTGTATCCCACTTTTCGCATGCGTGCTGAAGCTGCTCTACGTCCGCCGCCGCATTTTCTACATCGACCATCTCGTTTACGCGCTGCACATCCACACATTCGCCTATGTCGGAATCATTCTAATTGTCCTCGCAACAATTGGACTCAACCGCGTGGCTCCGGGTCCGGTTGCAGGCTGGATTATCGCGCTGCTCTGGATCGTATTCCTGGTGCAAATTTTCCTGTCAATCCGTCGCGTTTATCGGCAGGGCTGGTTTATCAGTATTTTCAAATTCTTTTTTGGCGGATTTGTTTATCTAATCGTCCTGGTCGCAGCGGTCGCCGCGACCTTCTTCGTCACTCTGATAACATGAAAAGAATCATTTCGCTGGCTGTCGCTCTGGCCGGCTTCTCCGCAACGGCATTTTCCGCCGATCGACACATCGCTTTCGAACGCAATAATGCCGTTTACGTCGTCAATCCTGACGGCACGAACGAGAAAAAGATCGCCGATGGCATTTTCCCAGCGATCTCGCCTGATGGAACTCGTGTCGCATTTAACACCGTCGAAAAAACGAGCGACACGACTTACGGGCGTCTCATGGCGGTGGGAGACGTCGCGACTGGCAAGGTGAACGTCTTTAAGGACGTCCCAAGCGAGAATTCGTATTACCCGAGCTGGACGGCTGACGGGAAAAAGATCCTTTTCACCACGCGTCCGCACGAAGTCTGGGATCTCGCCACCATTAATTCAGACGGCACGAATTTTCAGGTGCTGAAGCCCGGAGTTCAAAATGAAGTCACCTGTTACTCGCCGGTTTGGGCACACGACGGCCAATCAGTTTTTTGCCAGGACATGACGAACATCTACCGAATCGGACTCGACGGAACGGTTCGCACGCAATGGAGGATCAGTAAGATCGTGCCGAACGGCGACATGAGCGGCGACGGTCGGATTGACGTCTCACCGGACGGCAAGCGATTGCTTTTGAGCATCGACATGGGCGAAGAATCCGGTCGCAAAGATTGGGACGGTCCGTTGCCGGCGCTCTGGGCATTCGATCTCCAAGCGCAAAAGGCGACCAGGCTAACGCCAAAAAAACAATTCGGCTGGGACGGCGTTTGGATCGACAACGATAATATTCTTTTTCTCAGCCGCGCCG
>DASSFL010000437.1:0-8773 GCA_035694525.1 Candidatus Udaeobacter sp.
TTGCGCATCCGGGCATACCGCGACGTTGCAGAAGTTACCACGCACGAGCAATTACGGCGTCTGGGACGCGACTGGCGAGACCGCTTTGGGCCATTCCCGGCAGCAGTTGACAATTTGTTTGGCCTGATCGAAATCAAGCTCGCCGCGGCAAAATCAGGGATAAACCGTGTCGAGGTGCGCGAACGCAAATTGATGTTGACCCGGCGCGGAGATTTTATACTTGTCGCGGGCAAATTCCCTCGTTTAGTTGGAGCCAAAATCGAGCAGCATCTCGGGGAAATTCTGGAACTGATAAAGAAATTATGAGAACCTTCGTGCATCCATTTACCGCCGTCTCGGCGGCGGTCTGTGCGCTTGCTCTATTCCCCATTTGTTGCGCCGCATTCGCCCAAGAGGCTCAGGTGGTGGACGGCATCGCTGCGATTGTGAATGGCGACGTCATCACGTATTCGCAAGTGCGGCAGTTGTCCGCGCCGCGCGAGAAACTGTTGCGCTCACAATTCACCGGTCAGGACCTGGAAAACAAGCTGCAAGAAGTCCGCAAGCTTGCCGTAAAGGATTTGATCGACCGGCGGCTGATCATCCAGGCGTTCAAAAAAGAAAGCTATCAAATCCCGGATCACATTGTGGACCAGCGTGTACACGACATCATCCGGGAGAGCTTTGGCGGCGACCGCAATACGTTTGTCAAGACGCTTGAGGCGCAGAATTACTCGCTGGGCGAGTTCAAGGAAAAGGAGATGGAAAGAATAATCGTCCAGGCGATGCGGGGCCACAACGTCAAGACCAACTACATTATCTCGCCTATCAAGATTGAAGATTTCTACAGGAAGCATCGCGACCTGTTTACGACCAAGGAAGAGATCAAGTTGCGAATGATCATGATTTCGGGACAAAAGGACACCGGGAACGCCCAGGCTCAAAAGTCGCTGGCTGAAGAAGTGCTCGGGAAACTGGCGGCTGGCGGGGAATTTGAACAAACAGCGCAGATTTATTCCGAAGACAGCACAAAAGAAAACGGCGGTGACTGGGGCTGGATCGGACGCAACACTCTCGCGGTGCCGCTGGAAAAGTTCGCCTTCAACATGCCAGTCGGCAGAATCAGCAGCATCATCGATTACGCCGGCAATTACTACATCTTGAAGGTGGAAGACAAACGCGGCGGCACGACGAGATCGCTCGCCGAAGCGCGAGGCGACATCGAGAAAAAACTGATTCAGGACGAAGCGCAGCAAATTCAGGAACGCTGGATCGCCAGCCTGCGCCAAAAAGCTTATATCCGCCAGTTCTGATTAAACGTTGAACGTTCGACGTTGGGCGCCTGCTTCCGCGCTCGCCGGTTCCTAATCAAATCTCAGGACCAAAAAATGTTCGCCTTTAAGAGCGAATGTTCGTAATCCATAAGTTTGTTTCGAACCGGAAATTCACATGGACATTTGAAATGGAGAATACGCCTTTTGGCGTTCAGCTTGAGTTCTATGAATTTGAAAAACTCACTGACAACACCAGCAAGCTCAACATGCAATTAGTATACAGATCAGTCGCACTCAGAGACCAAATGCTGAAGTTACCGTTTGCTCAGGCCATAAACATGGCACATAACCGAATACAAGACATCGTAAGCAAATTACAGTAACATGCTATAACAAGGGGTAACATGAATCCCAAGGTTGATGAATATTTAAGAAAAGCCAAAAAGTGGCAGAAGGAAACGGAGACATTGAGAATGATCATTCTCGACTGTGGGCTGACCGAAGAATTCAAGTGGGGTAAACCTTGTTACACGTTTCAGAAAAGTAACGTAGTTATAATACAAGGATTCAAAGAATTCTGTGCGCTTTTGTTTTGCAAAGGTGCCTTGTTAAATGATCCCAAGTGTCTTCTTAAACAATTTGGCTGGCAGGCGGCACGCCGGATTCCGTACACCAATGTTCGAGAAATAGTTGAGATGGAACCCATCTTGAAAGCCTATATTCATGGAGCCAAGGAAAAAGCCGATTTGGAAGTGAAGTTTAAGAAGGATCCAGAACCTATTTCTGAAGAATTTCAAAATAAATTAGATGAAATTCCTGCCTTAAAAACTGCGTTTGATGCACTGACGCCGGGGCGGCAAAGAGCATACATTCTTTATTTTTCCGGAGCTAAACAATCCAAAACCCGGGAGTCACGGGTTGAAAAATGCATGCAGCAAATTCTCAATGGAAAGGGATTGAATGATTAGTAGTGCCACCAAACGTTCGATTCTTCGCTGGATTCATCTCATCTTTACCATCCCGATACTCGGTTATGTTTATAGTCCGTTTGAAGAAATTCCAAATTACGCCCCCGTTGTTCGGTTCGTCTTCGTTCCTGTACTTATCCTTTCGGGATTTTGGATGTACGCAGGCGTATTCTTCGCGATCATTGGCGTCGCGGTATGGCTGAGCGCATATTACCTATCTGGATATGGGGCAGCTATCCTGAGTCTGGTCGCGCTGTTCATCGCGCGGAAGACTTTGTTGGTGATTCGTGCGCGACAATCGAAAAAATCGGCCTGATCGAGGTCAACCCTTCACACGACACGACGATAAAAAGAAAACCTTTATGGAAAGCGTGGAAACAAAAAGGGAATGATCTTGTTCTCGTTAGGCGCGCTACCTTGTGAAAATACTTACTGTTACGCTCGTCGCGGGAATTATGCTGGAGCAGTCCGGCATCTCAAAGGCCGCGACGTCCGAGAATTCGGCGGCGCGTGATGTTGCCGCGGCAAAATCCTTCGCGTTTGGAGGTATTGGTGTTGCCGGGTTCATGTCTGAAGGGGAACGGAATTTGCGAGCCGTTCTCGAGCGGCCGGATGCCTCGCAACAGCTACAAACCGCGCTTTGTCATGCAACGCCGGCAGGCAAGCTCTACATTCTGGTCGGCCTACGCCGGTGTGATCGTGCCGGGTATCAAAAAGTCTTCGATTCCCTGGCGCGTCCCAACGATGACGTTGAAGTGGCGCGCGGATGCATGATCAGTCGGGAACCGTTTCGTCAACTCCTCTCAGAAGTTCAAGACGGTCGATTTGATGATTACTTATCACGCCCGCCATGGTGACCAGTCGTTAGGCGACCGCTGTAGCCACGGCCGTGTGGGCCGTTTCATAACGCCGAAAAGTAACGCCAGTTGAACCGGCCATAGGCCGGTGGCTACAACGTTTGTGAAATCGTCGGTAGTGGGAGCCGACGATCCTACCTGGGCGATAGAGTCAGGGAGGTAGTATCGCTGCCTTTGGCCATGCGCAGATTTTCCTCAGCCTCAGGGAAATCTGGGTGCAGACGTAACGCTTCTTCGAACTGCGCGATCGCGCTGGGAATGTTGCCCTCGCGCATGAAAATTTTTCCCAGGTAATTATGCGGCTGCGCGAGCTTTGGATTGAGCTTGGTCGCCACTTGTAAATGCGCTTTCGCTTCTGACAAATCACCTTTTTCCAAAAGCGCAGTCCCGAGATCTATTTGCGCGTCGACATAACTGGGATCAGCGCGGACCGCTTCTCGATAATGTGCAATGGCCTCGTCCAATTTGCCGTGTTTTTCCAGAAAGGCGCCGTAGCTATGATGCGCCTGCGCGGACTTTGGCGCCAGGCGGACTGCGGCTTCGCATTCCGCCGCCGCCTGATCATCCTGGCCTAGTTGCTCGAGAAGGTAAGCATAACCGGAGTGATACTCGGCATTGCTCGGGTCCATTCGCAAGGCTTGTTCGTAATGGGTGTGTGCCTCATCCAGTTTTCCGTTCCCAACCAGGATGGTCGCAAGGCCGACATGCGCCTTCGCGGAATCGGGATTCAAACGCAGCGCATTGGAAAATGCCTCGCCTGCTTCATCGAGGCGACCGGCGTCCTGCAGAGCGGTGGCGTGATTCAAATGCGCCCTGGCACTGGTAGGAAGATCGGCCACAATCATGGCGACGCGATCGAGTTCGCTCCGGACCGAATGCGTCTGGCCAAGCCAGAGCGCTCCCAATGGAATGACAAAAACACCGACCCATTTCGCGCCGTGCAATGCCCAACCCGGCAGGAAACCGTTCGTCGAAACATTGGCTGTGCCGCCGCTGATACCGAGAGATTGCCGGGTAGATTTTTCGCGTACTTTCCAAATGAACCCGTCGTAATAAAAATGGAGCAACGCCGACGCTGTGACCACACCGGCGAGCACGTTTTTAACCGACTCGACGCCAATACTCGATTTGAAATAGCCGAGTGCTCCGTAGGCGAAGATCAGGCCGACATAGAGACCAACCAGCGAGCCACTCCGCCGGAACACAAAACGCATAAAACCGCTGATCGAACTGTCTGTCTCAACTCGTTTGCGATTATAAATCCAGACCAGCGATAGATACTGGATATCGTGAAAGACTTCGAACAACGCGATGCCCACAAGGACACTCGCAACGATGTTGTTGCAGTACCACCAGAAAGAAATGCTCGTGATGAGAAGCACGAGCTTTACCGGGCTTGGTCGCTGTCCGCGCACCCACGACCAGACATAATTTACAAGGAACAATCCCGCAACTGCGATCGCCACCGCCAGCAACCCTTGCTGCGCAGTGTGGAGGAGCCCAGGCGGGATGAAAGGTCCACCTGCGGAATAATAAATTTCGAGTGTATCGGTCATTCGCTGCGGCGAGAGAAGGACCGCCGTGGCGAACCAGATCCCGCACAATGCGAAATCCAAACGGCGCGTTAGCTCGGCGAACGAACCGACTTTCGCATCGTAGATGCGACAGAAGCCGTAGGTCTGCATCATGCCGTGCCAAACGCCCCAGACAAAAGCCACCAGCACAATGCCTTTAAGGTCCCAAATGGAAAAGGCCGCGCAGACCACAACCAAAAAAATCGGCGCTAAAATGAAGCGCCACTTGAAGCGCTGGAACAACGCGCGATCGCCGTAGGCGCGAATCATTCCCGGCAGATGATGGCCCATTGCGCCAAAAGCAGCGACGAAAAGATAAATGTCCTGCGCGCTCCAACGCGCCTGTGCCAGCAGGAAGATCGGCAGAATCACCAGCGGTGTGCAGACGTACAAGATCAGGTCCCGCCAACTGTCTAGAATCCACAAGCCCTGCTTTCGCGCCGCTGCAGGCGCAGCCGGTACAGTTTGCGGACTCGAGAACGCGGTAACGTGCTGCATGCCGGGGAGCAGTTTTCCTTAAACTGCGGGGAAAATCAATCCTGGGTTCGATGAAAAAAGGGCGGCGCGCTCACGGCTCATGCTCGTAATCGTGCTCGTGATCGATTAAGTAAGGTTCGATATCGAGCATGAGCACGAATAATGAGCCACGCATCGGCATTACGCTGGGCGATTGCGCCGGGATCGGCCCGGAGATTGTCGATCTCGCTCTGACCTCAAATCGTATTACGCGCACCTCTGAATGCAAAGTCATCGGTAAATATCCCGGTTCTCGGCCAGGAAGTCCTACTGCAGAAACTGCGCGCGCTGCCGCAGCTGCCTTGGAAGAAGCGGTCACCCTGGCCCGGCGCGGTGAGCTCGACGCAATCGTAACCGGCCCTGTTCACAAAGCCCGGATGTACGAGGTGGGCTTCAGGTTTCCAGGACAGACTGAATTTTTTGCCGAGCGCTGTGGCGTCAAAAATTTCGCAATGTGTCTTACGGGCGGAAAAATTACGGTCGCGCTTGTCACGGCGCACCTTCCCTTGCGCAAGGCCGCGGGCGCGCTCCAGCAATCGGAGATTGTCCGCGTCGGGCTGTTGCTTGCGGATTTCCTTAATTCACGATCCATCAGCTCGCCGCGCATCGCCGTTGCCGGATTGAATCCGCATGCTGGGGAATCCGGCAAATTTGGCTGCGAAGAAATCGAAATTATCGCGCCGGCGGTCGCGGAGCTAAACCGATTACTTCTCACCTCGCACCAATCACAGGCTGCTTTTACTGGCCCCCACTCTCCCGACACCGTCTTTCACCGTGCGATTGAAGATGAATTCGATGCGGTACTCTGCATGTATCACGATCAGGGATTGATCCCGCTGAAACTTCACGCGTTTCACAAAGGTGTGAATGTGACGCTTGGCCTTCCTTTTCCTCGCACCAGCCCCGATCACGGCACTGCGTTTGAAATTGCCGGCAAAGGAATCGCCCGTCCCGACAGCATGATCGCCGCGATCAATGTCGCCGTGGAGCTGAGCGCTAGGTCCTTCTGAGCGAAGTCGAATGATCCCTCGAACCAGCTGAAGGCAGTGCCACGGGATTGCTACGACGTCGCTCGGAATGACGAGGGGTTCCAGAAACGGCCCTACAAATAATCGTCGTACTCTTGCTCTTGCTCACGCTCATGCTCGATTGCAGTACACGTGGGTACGACTACCAGCATGAGCACCGCAAAGATCGAAAAGTACGTTTCGGTTTTTAACATCGGACTACAGAACACGTTCGTTTACCGCTGGAATTATTTTCTGCGCGCGTTGTTTGGGCTGATTCCGCTGGCCGGCACAGTGTTCCTTTGGAGCGCGGTGTTCAAGGAGCGCGGCGGCGGGCTGCACGGCTACGACTACGCCTCGATGATCTATTACTATTTGCTCACTCTCCTGGTGAGCAATCTGGTCACGCCAACCGAGGATGAATGGCAGATCGCCGCCGATATTCGCGACGGCCAGATCAATGCGCTTCTCACCAAGCCGATGAGTTATCTCGCATACCGGTTCAGTATTTTTCTAAGCGGCCGCCTCGTTTACACGTTCGTCACTCTGCCGCCGATCGCGCTAATCTTTATTTATTACCGCGACTACATCGTGCTGCCCGATCATGCGCTGACGTACGTTTATGCCTGCATATCGATGTTAATGGCGGCGTTCATGCAATTTTTCATCACTTACAGCCTTGCGATGATGGCGTTTTGGATTCTGGAAATCTCGACAATCGTTTTCATCGTTTATTCGTTCGAATATTTTCTCGGCGGCCAGATGTTTCCCATCGACATCATGCCCCCCGCAATCTACGCCGTGATGAAGTGGTTGCCGTTCTATTATGAGCTGTTTGCCCCGATTGCCATTTTTCTTGGGAGATTACAAGGTGCGGCTCTCGCGCAAGCACTCGCGATCCAAACCGGCTGGCTGTTGCTCACTTGGGCATGGGCAAACTTCATGTGGAAACGCGGTCTCGGCCATTATCAGGCCGTCGGCGGATAGCGCACGGGTTTCGCAGTTGGATTTGTTGGGGAGCGAAGGCTGCCAGCCTGCACGTCTCGGCAGCTTGCCGAGACCGGGTAGTTCTTGCGTTGTCTGAACAATTACACGAGCGCAATGATGGTGCCGGCAGGGCTGCCGGCAACTATAGGCTGGCAGCCTGCGTCCCCAGAAAAAATAGAGCAACGCGAGACGCGTGCGCTACTCAGAATTCTCGCTAGAATCGCGCGATACCAACACAGCCATGGCACGACTCCACGAATATCAAGGCAAAGCGATTCTTAGCGCTAATGGATTCAAAATCCCGCGTGGCTCCTCGGCTCGAACGGCCGACGAAGCTGTCGCGGCAGCGGCAGAGCTAGGCGGTGAAGTCGTTATCAAGATCCAGGCGTGGACGACGGGTCGCGCCAGCATTGGTGGTGTGGCGTTCGCAAAAAAGCCGGATGAAGTTCGTGCGCACGCAACGCGGATGCTGGCGATGATAGTCGGACAATTTCCGGTCGAAGCCGTGCTGGTTGAGGAGAAGATCGAGATCGACCGGGAATTCTTTCTTTCGTTTGCCATTGATGATGCGGCTCGCGCGCCAATGATCATCTTCGCCGCTGGCGGCGGCACGGGAATCGAAGAACGCGCGGTCTCGACGCGCCGCATCCCGTGCGATGTCAATCAAGGCCCTGTGGATTCAGCTGTGAATGAAGCCGTTGCTTCGAGTGGACTTTCGCCGAAGCAGGCGACGCAACTCGCCGAATCGATCCGGAAGCTGTTCGCCGCCGCGCGCAGCGTTGAGGCGCGTTCACTGGAAATCAACCCGCTCGTCTTGACCAAAGGCGATGAATTCGTCGCAGCCGATTGCCGCATTACGATAGACGATTACGCCGTGGCGCGTCACCCTGAATTGGAAATTGAAATCGCGCGCGAATTCGATCATCCACCGACTGCTCTCGAACGCGTCGCCTACGCGGTCGAACAAAACGATCATCGCGGGACATTTTATTTTGCACAGTTGGCGACGGCCGCTCCCAAGAATTCAAAAGGTCTGGCCGGTTTCCATGGAGCGGGAGGCGGTGGCTCGATGATGTCGATGGACGCCATCGTGACCGCCGGATTCACCATCGCCAATTTTACCGATACCAGCGGTAATCCGTCCGCATCCAAGGTCTACCGCGCCGCGCGAATCATATTGGCCCAGCCCGACCTGGTCGGATATTTCGGTTCGGGTTCCGGCGTCGCCAGCCAGGAGCAATATTGGTCTGCTTACGGGTTGGCCAAAGCTTTCTGGGAACTGGCTCTTGATATTCCAGCGGTGATCCGACTGGGTGGAAACACAGAGGATCGCGCAGTGGACATTTTACATCGGATGTCCAAGTTGCTTCGCGCGCCGGTCGAAGGTTATCGCAAGACGGACACGCCCGCGATGATCGCCACGCGCTTTGCTGAACTTGTGGAGAGCGCGGGGGGCGTGAAATGGAAACCCCGCATTCCGCGTGCGCCTCACTTCGTCAAAGATTCGTCTGTTGTTTCTTTACCTGTCAAAAACGGTAGCGTTTGGATCGACACTGAGCAGTGGCCACAAATCCGCGCTGCTATCGAAACGCACTCGGGCGGATTGATTGT
>DASSFL010000438.1:0-13735 GCA_035694525.1 Candidatus Udaeobacter sp.
TCGACCGAGAGACGTTGGGGTGGAACACCAAAAATTCGGCCTTGTTCCTAGATATGATTCATCCCGACATGGTCTGGCCGTGGCCACCCAAATCTCGCGACCACGACCCGGTTCAATGGAAGTTTGTGTTGGGGCGATTTAACACAGAGCGGTGGCGGCAATACCTCCAGGCGATTTTCGCCAATTTCGATTTGGTTCATAACCATCGAAACACCGTCAAGATTGAGGTCTCGGCCGAGGAGGACGCTGCCTTTGCAGTGGTGGATGTTGATTCCTTGTGGCGTACCAAAGATACAAAGCGAGATATTCATTGGAAGGGTCGAGTTTGCAAGATTTACACGAGAATGACCGATGGAGAGTGGAAGTTGATTTTCCAGACGGGACCACTGGATTATGAACTGTGCCGAGATTGAGACGCAACGAGCACAGAGGCGATTTCAGAGAGTGGATGTCAATCAACGAGCCACACGACAACGGGAATCGCGGTCTTTGTAAACGTTGCGCCGCTAAACTCGGCGAACAAACTGCGTGAGTTTATTTTGGTTCTCTTCGGAAAGTTTCTGGAAGGATCGTTGCGCAGTGGATCACACAGTGGATCAAGCCAGAGCAGCGCAGGAATGAGCACTTCAAGTTGAGGGTGTTGCTCGTGTCATGTTTGGAGAGTGCCGACCCCGATTCAGGCAAACAACCTTTCCACACCCGCGCGGTTTTTTTCGGCCACGCTGCATCGCTACGTTTCGGCCTCGATCAATGACGCAGGTGCGCTGGCCTCGACCTTCACCTCGATTCATAAAGCTCAACGACTCAAGTGATCCCGCACGCCTCTGAAATGTTTAAGCGACGATTTGCCGATCTCCTCCTGTTCTGTGTCACCTCGACAGAATTGGTCATCCTTTTTTTACTGACACCCACCTTCACGATCACAGACTGGATTTACGTCCTGCAACACTTGATCGTTCTTGGGATCGCCCTTACACGGCGCTATGCGAAGGTCAGGGATTACTCCGTCGCTTCCAGCGTGGCGGTCGGGGTCGCTTATGTTTATCCTTATGCCCAGGTCATCTATCTACGCTGGTCGCCCGGGTATGTGGCGTGGCCTGCAGGTGGACTGGCCCTGGTGATGCTCGCGGCTAGTCTTAGTCTTGTTAGCCTTCTTACTATTGGCAGGCTTTTCGGGGTTCGTCCGGCTTTGAGAGGTCTGGTGACGAGTGGGCCCTACAGATTCGTCCGCCATCCGATGTATCTTTCGTACATAGTTGCAGACATTGGTTACAATCTACAGGAATGGAATTTCATCACGCTCCTCCTGGTATTGGTTGGTTGGATATCTCTGGTCTACCGCATCCACGCTGAGGAGCGAATACTCTCTCAACATGCCGAATGGCCTGCCTATGTAATCTTGGTGCGCTACCGCCTTTTCCCGGGTATTTGGTGAAGCCCGCTCGCCTGCCATTCTTCCAGAGTCAGGGCGGGCTTAGGCAGGCGAACTCTCGCATGCATATTGCATCAAAAAGAGATTGACTCGGACAAACCCGATCGAAATCATCGTCGAAAACCAACTACCTATAGGATTAACTATGATGAAGTTTATGTTATTTTTCGCCTTTGCCGCTGGCCTGCTCATTCTCGAGCGGCCAATCATTTTTGGCGAAACTTTCACTGAGGGCGTCCGCGTGTCTCCGGAAACGGTGACGCTTAAGCCCGGGGAATACGTTTGGGAACCGGAGCGCGCCTCGGAAGGACCTTTACTGATTGTAGCCAGTGTTACTGAGCAGGTGGCATATGTGTATCGTAATGGGATCCGCATCGCGCGGTCGAGTGTTAGTACGGGCCGGCCGGGCCATCCAACTCCGACGGGTGTTTTCACAATCCTGGAAAAGGAGGTGCATCATACGTCGACCATCTATAAAGGAGCCGAGATGCCGTACATGGAGCGCGTGACCTGGGGCGGGATTGCGCTGCACGCAGGCGATCTGCCCGGGTATCCAGACTCGCACGGCTGCGTGCGGCTCCCGTTGGAATTTTCCAAATTGCTTTTCGGCGTCACCATGAAGGGCGCGACAGTGATCATCGCTGACCAGCATTCCGCACCCGCAGAAACGGTCCATCCGGGTCTGTTCTTCACGCAAAGCGGCGAGGAGAGCGAGCCGATTGCTGCTGGCAAGTTCGAATGGGATCCTGATAAATCTCCCAGCGGTCCAGTGTCCATGATCGTCAGCAGCGCGGACAAGACAGCTTATATCTATCGCAATGGTGTCGAAATCGGCCGAGCGGGCGTTGCGAATCCCCAACTCGTTTTGCCGCTGAACGATCGCGTTTTCACCGCGCTGAATGGATTGGATGCGGACGGACATTTGCGCTGGGTGGAAGTGACGTCAGCAGGAAAGGAAGGCGCAAACCAGAGCCTGTTTTCGGCGGCGCAGAAGAGTGGTGTCCCGAGTGAGTTCCTAGGGAAGGCGAGAGGGGTCATCGCGCCAGGCGCGACAATCATCTTCACCGACAAGCCGGTAGATCCTACCACGCAAAGTCACACCGGTTTCCAGGTTCTTGTCGCGCAAAAAGACAAGCCCTCCAGAACGACCGATTAAACTTGAAGCTGTGCTAGCTAGCTGATCGCAACCTCAAATGGTATCGGCTAAGCCGCGCTGTAAATCCAGAACAACTCAAAGAGCTAATCAGCGGCCATATGCCTGAACAGCGTCTTTGATCGCCTGCTGGCGAATTACCTGTAGCTTTTGGTACTGTTCTTTTGAGAGAATGGCTTTCATCTGCGGGTCAGTCTGCTTATGGATGGCCCTGATCTGTTGTATTTTCTCAACCTTTGAAAGCGAATTATCATTTTTAATCGCTTCCACCTTAGGTCCTTCATCGGAAAGAATGGGCAGAATCTTGATCTTCTGTTGAGGCGTGAGATCAAGCTGTTGCGCTATCGCTTGAACTTTCGCAGCCTTGTTTTGAGCAGATGACGTCGCCGCAGGCAGCACAAACACGCCAAAGCATAAAGCCGCTGCGAATAGCCGGATATAATGTTTCATATGTTTCTCCTTATTTGTTCGGCGGTATCGTGCGCGAGGCCGCCCAGCACGTCAAGTCAAATCAGGGCGGGAGTGAGTTTAGAAGCGAGAAGACAACTATTGTCTTGAAATCGGCTCAAGTTTTTTGTAGAACTAAAGAAGACGCCTAAATCAGGCATCACCAAACTGAGAGGCGTAACTACAAAGAAAGCCGTCGCTCGAATAGCTTACTAAGCTCACGTATCAGCGAAAAATGCTACGATGCAAATCATCCTAATCGCCGCCGTTTTGTTTGTGTGCCTCGTAGGTGCCGCGTTACTCGGGAGACGTGTGCATCGTTACCTTCCTGAGGCTCATCTGAGCGCTGACTCCAGGGACGCCGTGAAACTTGCCATGGGTCTTGTTGCTACCATGACCGCCCTGGTCCTGGGGTTGTTGGTAAGCTCAGCGAAGGGCACCTACGACACTGCGCGAAGTGAAGTGATCCAGATGGCCGCAAAGGTCGCCTTCCTCGACCGCGCGTTAGCCCTCTACGGACCTGAAGCTGCAGACGTTCGCGGCGACCTTCGCGCGTCCGTCGCCGACGCGGTCGCGCGCATTTGGCCGACAGACCAAAGCGGGCCTGCTCAGTTGGCGCCGAACCAACAATCGGGTGACGCCCTTTATCTCGCCTTCCAACGAGTGTCGCCGCACGATGATTCGCAACGCGCACTTAAGGCGCACGTGGCGACCCTTATGGTGGATCTAGGTGAGCTTCGGTCGCTGCTGGTAGCTCAGTCGATCCCGTCAATTTCCAAGCCAATGTTGATCATTCTTGTCTCGTGGCTCGTGGTCATTTTCTTTGGCTTTAGCTTGATCGCGCCGCCCAACGCGACGACCACGCTGGCCCTGGTCGCCTCAGCCTTCTCAGTTGCATGCGCCATTTTGCTGATTCTCGAGCTGGACCACCCTTTTGGCGGCCTGATACGCATTCCAAGCGAACCGATGATAAACGTGTTAAACCGTTTGTCGAAGTGAGGCGTGTTAAGCACAGAAGTTGCCAAATGTTCCGGTGATAGTGAGTGCTTCCTTTGAAAGGCCGCTTTACGGCGGGGCTGAGACGTTTCAAGCCAACTTCACGATGGCTTACTACTTCGCGAGATGACGCGTTTCAAGCAAGTCTTCGCCCTCAATTTCGCACAGCCCTCGCAAAACGCTCAAGATACATGCGCTGTAGATTCTTGGCGCTGGTCTTGGCAGGGCCAAGGTCGAACTCTACCTTTTCAATTGTGCCTCTGAAATACTTCGGTAGAACTTTGGCGTATTCGAATTTTGGAACGACTGGCAGTCCGTTGTCGGTCCCAATATCCATGCCCGCATAGGAGGCGAACCGAAACGGCACAGTGTGCTCGAGTTTTCCTTCTGCTTGTTGTTTGCCATTGATGAAAAGACGGCTCGTGCCGCCAGTGGCGAACTCCCCGGGTTTATCGGCAGTAAACTCATAACGCACATTCACTTTGCCGTTGGGCACCTCATCGCGTGAACTGATGGTATCCAATTTCAGACCGAGCATGCTATAGGTGTGCTTGAGGTGGCCGTTTTCGACATAGAGCGAGAAGCCGCCAAGAAAGCTGCCCTCGGCAACAATCACGCCCGCGATACCAGGACGCAGTCCCAAGCCTGATCGACCCGGATTGTCGAGGTCCGCGCTAATGCTGTAAGAACGATTGTAAATCGGAGGAATCATCCCGGAAGAGATATTTTCCGTTCCGTTGTAATAGGTGAACTTCGTCTGGTCCGGCAAACCTTTCGGAAAGCCCCAGACAGTCGCCATTTCTCCGAGTAATGGCAGGACCTGATATTTCTCGGCCTCCGCCCAGAACAACGCCGTTAGTTCGCGCACTTTGTCCGGATACTTGTCGGCGACATCGTTAGCCTGCGAAAAATCCTCGTCGAGATTATACAACTCACATTTGTCGTTATTGGGGTCCCATTTGCCTGGTGCGAATCGCGCGAGTGTTTCGGGATCAATCTTCCACGGAATTCGGTCTAGCCGCCAGCAGGCCAGCCAGCCATCCTTGTACATCGCGCGGTTTCCCAAGATCTCGAAATACTGTTGGGTATGTCGCGAGGGCGTATTGGCGTCATCGAATGTGGAGAGAAAGCTTACCCCCTGCATGGGTATCTGCGCGACGCCGTTCACTTCCTTTGGTTCTGGCAGGCCAGCGGCTTCCAGGATTGTCGGTGCGATGTCGGTGCAATGAGTGAACTGACTTCGCAGACCGCCTTTGTCCTTGATGCGTTTGGGCCAGCTAATGACCATTGGGTTACGAATACCGCCGAGATGTGAGGCCACCTGCTTGCCCCACTTGAATGGCGTGTTACCAGCCCAGGCCCACCCGGCTGCGTAATGCGGAGCCATGTCTGGGCCGCCCCATTTGTCCAGACCGCCATAGGCTTTTATTGCTTTTAATTGCTGGTCGGTCGTGAGCGGAACACCATTCAGGGTGGTCATTTCGTTAAAGGTCCCGCTCTCCGTGCCTTCCATGCTCGCGCCGTTATCGCCGAAGATATAGATAATTAGCGTATTGTCGGCGAGGCCCATATCCTCAATGGCTTTCACAACCTGCCCAACGGCGTGATCGGCGTTTTCTTGGTACCCCGCATAAACTTCTATCTGATGCGCATACAGTTTCTTTACTTCCGGCGGGACGGTGTCCCAAGCCGGGAATGCCGGATCCCGAGCAGTAAGCTTGGCGTTGGCCGGAATCACCCCGAGCTGCTTTTGTCGCGCAAACGTCTCTTCGCGCAACTTGTCCCAGCCCTGGTCAAACTTGCCTTTGTATTTGTCGCTCCATTCCTTCGGGACTTGATGCGGCGCGTGAGTTGCCCCGGTTGAGAAGTAGAGAAAGAAAGGCTTATCCGGCGACTGTGCTTTTTGATCGCGAATCCAGGTAACGGAGTGTTCTACCATTGCGTCGTTTAGATAGAAGTCCTTCTCTTTCGGCACGCCGATGATGCTGTTATTCTCTGTAAGGATCGGATCAAACTGACCGCTTTCTCCGCCGAGAAATCCCCAGAAATAATCGAAGCCAAGCGCGTTCGGCCAGCGGTCAAAAGGGCCTGCAGGGCCCTGTTGCGCGTCAGGTGTAAGATGCCACTTCCCGATAACAGCTGTGTTATAGCCGTTGCCCTGAAGAATCTGCGCGATGGAAGCGGCGCTCGTTGGCCAGTTCGTGCTATAGCCAGGCCAGCCGCCGATCAACTCGCAAATAGAACCAAAGCCGACCGCGTGATGATTTCGACCCGATAGCAACGCCGCGCGCGTCGGCGAGCAAAGGGCGGTGACGTGGAATCGATTGTAACGAAGTCCTTCGCCCGCCAGTTTATCGAGGGTAGGAGTGGCGACCGGCCCACCGAACGTCGATGGATTACCGAACCCGGCATCGTCAATCAGGACAAGCAGGATGTTTGGCGCATTGGGTGGCGCCTTCACTGGCTGAGTAAAGGCCGCCACGGATCCTTCCAGCGTACGCTTGGTCACACCCTGAAACGGCTGAGGTGGACGCGGCAGCACGGTTCGATCCCACGCCTCGTCGGCGGATTTGGTTGTTTGCGCCGCCACTACAATGGCAATCGCAATGAAGAATTTTATTGAGTTGAGCATACTAGTTCCTCCGAGAAGCACCGTGAGCGTACACAAAGCTGTTGGTCATCACACGGTAAAAACTGAGCAATTCAGACTACGCTTTTGCGCAAGTTGCGCGGGAAAATGAATTTCGGTTGCCCAAACTGCGGAGGTGAATTTGTGCGGCGCCCGCGTCGCAAAGAGACGCCTAATTCCGGCGCCGGCGCTGATGCTTGATTCGATAAGTAAGAAAACACTCGTCGCCGATAGTGCGCATGTTGCTCAACGAACAATGCACGCTGGCGGGCAGGAAATTCTTGCTCACCCCGGTCAGCGTCGGGGCCTTTGCTCCGCCGAACACGAAAGGCGCAATGGTTAGATTGAGCCGATCGATCAGGCCTTGCTCCAATAACGCTCGAAAAAGCGTCGGCCCACCTTCGCATGCAACTGTCCGAACCTTGTATTTATTGCGCAATGTTTGCAGCATGCCGGCGAGATCCACATTTTTTGCGCCACTCAAATGGAGTGTCGTCTTCTTCTCCAAAGTCCGTTGATATTTTTGAGGCATTCGTTTCGTCGAAAAGATCATGATCGGGGAAACGTCCGACTTAAAAATGTTCAGACGATGGTCGATCCTGCCTTCGTTGGAAACGATTACGCGTAATGGGCAGCGGCTTCGACCGCGTTTCACTCGGCTCTCCTGCATTTCAGTTGGCAGCCCGAGCCGGACATTGTCGCGTTTCAAGCTGGTGTGGCCAATTAGCACCGCATCGGCCAAAGCGCGCTGCCGGAACAAATGCAATTTGTCTTCGCGCGAAGTGAAATCGACTGGAGACAAATTCTTTGTGGTAACCTTGCCATCGACAGTCATGGCGAAGGTCGCGACGACAAGTGGGCGCTTGTGTTTCATGAGAAAGGTTGAGATGTAAATCGTTTACTCGTTACATCGTTAAACTGAATCACGACTTACGATTTACGAACCACCGGCCCTCATTCCCCTTCGCTTATCTCATGTTCCAGCGCGACCACTTCGTGTTCCATCTCACGCATTTTCACACGCGCGACCGCTCCACTCGGCTTGTAAAACAGATAAACGATTGCGCCGGGCAGGGAGCAAACAAGAATAATGAGGAAGCTAAGAGAGCCAATGAGAATGGCCTTTGCTTCGGGCACTCCACAGAGGCTGCTGAGCATGATCTGTAAAACCTTTTCCCGAAGGCCGATTCCCGCGAAACTGATGGGTAACGCGGAGATAGTGCGTTCCACCGGCATCACGGCGAAGAAGTCAACTACTGGCACGGGCGCGCCCAGGGCGTAAGCCGCACAGAGAAAAGTGGCGAACGTAAACATGTGCGCCACCAGAGACGCACCAAACGCGACGAGCGTCGCGCGCCAATGATGCGCGTAAAGATGATAGGCGGCGGAAATTTCGATCAGTTTGTCGCGGCCCGGGAACTTCTCCGGCAACGAATGGAACAGGTTAAATCCGCTGATTACAAAAGTGGATATCAATGTCAGCACCGATGTACCGAGGAGAAAGAGCAGCAGCCAGAGCAAATTTCGTGTTTCCGTAGTCTGCGCGAGAAAATCGTAACGCAAGCCGATGAGCGTGACAGTAATGGCGACCAAGGCAACAAGACCAATGAAACGATCAAACACGACGGCGAGCAATGCACCCGCTTTTTTGTCCGGCGTTTCCTTCAGCAGGTAATAGCTTTTCATGATATCGCCGCCTGTGCCTCCCGGAAGAAACTGGTTGTAAAACATGCCAATGAAGAACAAACCCATGAGGCGCGGAAGACTCAGATGGATTTTTTGGACTTTCAGCAAGACGTGCCAGCGAAAAGCGGCGGCGACTTCCACCATTATGTAAGCCAGAACGGCTAGCATAACCCAGCGGTACTGAGCGTTTCGGATCGCCTCGACCATCTGTGCGCGCCGGTTGGGATCGTGATAAACCCAGTAAAGCACCGCAGTGGTGACGCCAAGCTGGAAAAACGTGAGCAGGATTTTTTTCATTCGCCGAAGCGTTCCTTCCACATTTGAACTGACTGGCGAATTGTATCAGCGGCCTTATTTGGGTTCATCTCCCAAACAAATAAGCAGTTTGTGGAAAGGAGCGGAACAAGTTTCTCAAAGTCGACCCCTCCCGTAAAAGGCGGTTGATGATCTCGCGCAGGCCAGATGCAGTCGTGCACATGGCAGCCAAGCGCACGTGGACCGACTGCGCGCAGCCACTCGGCGTGATCGAGGAACCCCAGGTTCTCTTTGATCTGCGAGTGACCGAAATCGTGCCAGTAACCCAGGATCGGCGAGTTCATCTCGTCAAGTAGGTTCGCCAACTCGCGCTCAGTTGGAATTTGTTCATAATCGCGACGGGCTTCCAAACCAATCCTAATATTTTTCGCAGCGGCATACTCAACGATGCGGCGCAGGCAATTCTTCACCCGCTGCAGGCATTCAGGCGCAATTTTCTCCCGTTCTTTTACGGCGCTGATTTTCATTCTCACGTATTCGCGAGACAAATATCCACCGGCTTTCGCCATCGCAACCAACCGCTCGGTAATTGGGTTCATGTTCACCTGTCCCAGATGTAATACGATGAACGAGGCGCTTAATTGCCCGGCGAGATCAATCGACTGAAGTGTTTGCGTCACAGCGCGCTCGCGTTCCCCGGCTGACGCGGCGGAAAATTTAGAACAGTCGATCGAAGTCATTGAAGATCCGGGAGGTGACGGACAGAAATTATGCAGACTGCTGAAGCGGATTTCTCCGGTATCAAACATCTTTTGAATTCCTGGCATTAGCGACATGCGGACAGAGTGGTCGAGTTCAATCAAGTCAAAACCAAGTTTGCCTTTGATTTCACCCAGCATTGCATCGCCCGTGGCATGGCGTTCGGAGTTCCAACATGTGGAAAACGAAATCATCGGCTAACTAATTGTAGGGCGTTTCTTTGAAACGCCATTTCAGTAACTAGCAGACCGGCTCAATCTCAGGCGCCGGCGCGGGCGAAACCGGGCGGTCGCAGACGTGTCGTCCGGCAAGGCTTAAAACTGACGCCGCCGCGATTCCATAGATCACCGAAGCGATGCCGAGCGTGGTCCGCATTCCGATCAAATCAGAAAAGCCGGGCGTGATCAGACCGGCAATGGGCATCAATCCGAAAAAGCTCATGCCCACGACCGCAGATACCCGGCCGCGCAAGTGCGAGGGCGCTTGCTCCTGCACAATCGTGTTGGTCAGACCGAAGTTCATCGAGAGCGCAATGGCAATAGCACCCATGGCACAGGCCGTAAGTAAAAAACTGTGCGACCACGACATGAGAAACACCCCTACAGCAATCGCGAGCACATTGCCGCCCATGAATTTCAGACGGTGTTTGCGCGGCACGCTAAGCAAGCCAATCGACCCAAGGAAGGCGCCGCTGCCGGATACGGCCATGAGTCCTCCCATGCTTTGCGCACCCAGATGAAGAATATCGCGTACATAAAGTGGCAGCATCACTGAGATGGCTGGAAAAACGAAAATCGTGTTTAACGCGATCAACGCGATCAGCGACAAAAAAACGCGATTTGAGCGGACGTAACGAAAACCTTCCAGGATGCCGCTGCGGCGTTGTTCTTCTTCCTCAGGTGTGCCGACGGGCCTCTTCGGAAGTGAGATGAGCGCAACGATAAGCGCCACAAACGAAAACGCGTTCGTAAAAAATGCCGCTGCTGCGCCCCACCATGCGACGAAGAATCCAGCCAGTGATGGACCGATCAGACGCGATCCATGAAATACAGAACGATCAAGAGCAACGGCCGCTGCGATCTCATCACGCTTCACCAGCTCAGGCACAAGCGCCGAGATCGCTGGCATTTCGTAGGAGAACGCAACGCCCAGCAGAAACGCAAAAAAGATAATATGCCAAATCTGAATGTGCCCGCTCATAACCAAAAATCCCAAAGCAATCGCGAAAATGATCTGCACAATTTGCGTTGCCACCAGGATCTTGCGTTTGTCCCATCGATCAGCGAGCGAGCCGGCGGCTGGAGCGAGCGCAAGCGCCGGCAGGCCGGCGGCAAAATTAACCAGGCCAAGCAGGATTGCCTTGTTCGTGAGTCCGCTCATGACCCAGCTTTGCGCCATCATCTGCATCCACGTGCCGCTGTCGGAAATCAGAGAACCGATGATGTAACGGCGAAACGGGCCCTGCCCCAAAAGTGCGAGCGCTTTATGTCCAATCCATTTTTCCTTCTCGTCCATCGCAAACACTCATCGTTGTAGGGGCGTTTGTGTCAAACGCCTGAGCGCTCTTATGCTTGCTCCTGCTCGCACAGCGGCTTCGCTGTCCGGGAGATACGGATTGGCTGGAGTACCAGAGGTTGCGTCAAAAGGACGCTAATTGCCGGCTATGATGGAAATAAATCACGATGCCGATACGTATTTCGGCAGGTTTAATAGATTGTCAGTCTGATCGACGTTCGGCTCGAAAGGCTGCTCGTGGTCTCGGTAATACACAGTCACTCGCCCGTCTCGGTGCACCACTCTTATGCAGAATTGCTCAGCCAATTGCATTGTCTATCTTTGATAAATGCGCATCGATAAATACACGCAGAAGTTGCAGGAGGCGTTGCAGGCGGCACAGGATCTCGCGTCGCAGGCTAATCATCCGGAAATAACCAATGAGCATTTTCTTTCGGCGCTTTTAGACCAGGGCGAGGGGATAACGCGGCCGCTC
The DNA here is from genome assembly GCA_035694525.1 of Candidatus Udaeobacter sp. Lineage (GTDB taxonomy): Bacteria > Verrucomicrobiota > Verrucomicrobiia > Chthoniobacterales > UBA10450 > Udaeobacter. The sequence continues at coordinate 11,348 of DASSFL010000438.1, forward strand.
CTCGAGAAGTTAGGCGCGAATGTAGACCAACTGCGCGACCGACTGCGTTCAGAGTTGGAACGCCGTCCAAAAATTCATGGGGCTGCTGCCGATGTGCGTGTCTCGAATGAACTCCGCAACGTCCTGGATTCTGCGGAGAAGGAAATGTCGAAGCTGAAGGACGAGTTTACCAGCGCCGAGCATTATTTACTGGCGTTGGCTGGGTCGAATGTTCCAGCCGCAAAATTACTTAAGGAAGTCAGCGTCACGCGCGACAAAATCATGCAGGGCCTTCAGCAGGTGCGTGGCTCCCAACGGGTCACCGATCAAAATCCCGAAGGGAAATATCAGGCGCTGGAAAAATATGGGCGTGATCTGACCGAGCTCGCTCGACGCGGCAAGATCGATCCGGTGATTGGACGTGATAACGAAATTCGGCGGATCATGCAGGTGTTGTCGCGCCGGACGAAAAATAATCCCGTGCTCATCGGCGATCCGGGCGTGGGCAAGACAGCGATCGTGGAAGGATTGGCCCGGCGAATCATCAGCGGCGACGTGCCTGATTCGTTAAAGAACAAACGAGTCATCGCGATGGATATCGGTGCGATGGTGGCCGGCGCAAAGTTCCGCGGTGAATTTGAAGATCGCCTGAAAGCGTTCTTGAAAGAAGTAACGGATTCGCAAGGTCAGGTCATTTTGTTCATCGACGAATTGCACACTATCGTTGGAGCAGGCGCGGCGGAAGGGTCTGTCGATGCTTCAAACATGCTTAAGCCGATGCTGGCGCGTGGCGAGCTGCGCACGATTGGCGCAACCACGATCGATGAGTATCGCAAATACATCGAGAAAGACGCAGCCTTAGAACGGCGTTTCCAACCGGTCTTGGTAAACGAACCGACAGTGGAAGATACAATCGCAATTCTCCGCGGACTGAAGGAACGCTACGAAGTGCACCACGGTGTGCGCATCACTGACAGCGCGCTCGTTGCCGCAGCCGTGTTGTCGCAGCGTTACATCACCGATCGGTTTTTGCCGGATAAGGCGATCGATCTGGTCGATGAAGCAGCGTCGCGTTTGAAGATTGAGCTCGATTCAATGCCCACGGAGATCGACGTGATCGAACGCGGGATCATGCAGCACGAAATGGAACGCCAGGCGCTTAAGAAGGAGAAAGATCCGGCCAGCAAAGAGCGTTTGAAAAAACTCGAGAAGGAACTGGCTGGATTAAAAGAAAAATCGAATGCGCTCAAAGCCGAATGGCAGAAAGAAAAAGCTGTCCTCGACGAGCAGCGAAAATGGAAGGCGGAACTCGATCAACTCCGCACCGAGCTCGAGCGCGCCCAGCGTCGCGGTGAACTGGCCAAAGCGAGCGAAATTCAATATGGCAGGATACCTGAGCTCGAAAGGAAATTGGATGAGGCGACGGCAAAAAGCGCAAAAACAAAAAAATCGCTCCTTCGCGAAGAAGTAACTGAAGAGGACATCGCCGAAGTGGTTTCTAGCTGGACGCATATTCCCGTCTCACGATTGCAGGAAGGTGAACGCGAGAAACTGGTAAAACTCGAACAGCATCTGCATTTGCGCGTTGTCGGGCAGGACGAAGCGATCAAGGCGGTTTCCAACGCGGTGCGTCGTGCCCGGGCTGGTTTACAGGACCCAAACCGTCCACTCGGATCATTCATTTTTCTCGGACCCACTGGTGTTGGCAAAACGGAATTGTCGCGCGCACTCGCGGAATTTTTGTTCGACGACGAAAACGCCATGATACGGATCGACATGAGCGAGTACATGGAGAAACACACGGTGGCGCGATTGATCGGCGCCCCACCGGGTTATGTCGGTTACGAAGAAGGCGGTCAACTTTCCGAAGCGGTGCGGCGCAGGCCATATTCCGTTGTGCTCTTCGACGAAATCGAAAAAGCACATCCCGACGTGTTCAACGTGCTGCTGCAAGTGCTCGATGACGGACGGATCACCGACGGGCAGGGGAGAACGGTCGATTTCAAGAACACGGTCATCATCATGACTTCAAACATCGGTTCGCAATACATCATGGAAGAAGAATCGAAAGAAGCGCGGCGGCGACTCGTGACCGACGCGTTACGCGCGCACTTCCGACCTGAGTTCCTCAATCGCGTCGACGAGATTATCATTTTTGATCGATTGAGCGAGGACGACCTCAAAAAAATAGTCGAGATTCAGCTCGGTCGATTGTCCAAGCGTCTGGACCAACAAAAAATCACGCTCAAGCTCTCCGATTCTGCGAAAGAACTTCTCGCGCGCGAAGGTTACGATCCCGTTTACGGCGCGCGTCCCCTCCGGCGCACCATTCAAAAGGAAATTCTCGACCCGCTGAGCATCGACATCCTCGAAGGCAAAGTTCGCGAAGGCCAAACCGTCCAGGTCGAT
>DASSFL010000439.1:0-1621 GCA_035694525.1 Candidatus Udaeobacter sp.
AGCCGCCCAAGAATCTATTGCTGCTGTCACCGTTAAAAGTGTTGTTGTAAATTTCCATTGCCCGACACCCACGGGGTCGCCCCGTGCTTTCGGTTCCATGGTTATCAACCTCGTAACCGCCGTTAAGCGTGTTGTGGCGGATGACCCATCTTGCCCCGGCATCACCGTCCGTCACCGATTGCGTGCCTGTAGCATGAGAAAATGTGTTATCCTCAATGAACAAAAACTTGGACGAACCATAAACGACAGGCTCCAGCCAGCTACCATCTCCAAAATCAGAATCGGCCCAGTGCGTGCCATGTATGTGCCAAGGCGGGCTTGCTCCGTTATCGGTAACAATAGTATTATGGTCAATCACTCCAATGACCGTATCAATTTCTTGAATGCCGTTTATGTTTATGATCTTGCAATGGTCCATCCGGTATTGCGCCCCATTGGTGCTGGAACCGTTAATGGCCAAAATTCCGTAGAAGAAATTGGTTCTGCCGCCATCCTGAAACTCGATCCCAGTGATGCGCGTCAGATTGCCAGCGGTGAGCGTGATTTTTAGTAGCTGGCTCCCCTGGACTGCATCCTTGATGATCGTCATGCCGACGCCTGCGCCCTGTAACGTGATACCCTTCGTGATAGTCACGCCAATTGTCCAGTTGAACGATCCAGCAGGAATGATGATTGTATCGCCGTCCTGGCACGCTGGCGCGTCGTGCAGCGACTGAACGCTGTTAGGCCCGCTAACGGATGATCCGTCCGAAATAAATGTCGTGGCACGTGCGACCGACGTCCATGCCAGCAAGAAAATGAGTATAAACTTTTTCATAGAACAAAGAAACATACTTCGTTTAAAGCAACGGATGCGGTCGTAGGAAAATCATCAAAAGCGGTAACGCGGTGATGTCCACCTGCGATCCAAGACCGAATCGTAAAATATTGCGACGAAAGTAAAGTATTCCGACCTATTCGGCGGCAGTCTCGGCTGGTTCATGGATGCCGGGGCCGGGCCAGTGCCAAATCTAGCAACAAGTAGCAACAGCAATCCTTGCAAGAGAGAAGGCATAAGCTCTTTCAAGGCGTGTGACTCAAAATTGAATCAATTTCTTAGGCACTCGACCAATTTGCTCGGGCCCTAGGTAGGTGGAGATCCTAGACAGGCATCGGAAAAGTTTGGATTGAGGCCGAATGTGATGTTTCCCCACGGCAGGGTGTTCTGGCAAATGGCGCTGAATCGTAAATTGTTCTGACGGTCGTAAGGGTTTCCTACGTTTCGGTCAACAGGGGAATGCGTTTCATTGGCGCCACTCAGCTGTGGCTCGAAACTTCGTTCCGTTGTTTCTGTAGAAAGACAAATGAGGACCGCCCAGGCCCCCCCTTTGCTCGCATGCCCCAAGGTTGAAACTGGGACTATGGCAGATCGATCTAATTTTTGGAAATGGTCGGCCGCACTAAGCCTGGCAAGCTTCGCGTCTTTGCCGAAAGCGAACTCCGGGATTGTGAAGATTATTTCCTGGAAATTCAGTCTGACCCGACGCTTCCTCCAAATGAAATCATAACTGCATCGGAACGACTCGCACTCATACGCAGTGAGATCGATCTAAGACATAGCGACGCCAAGCACCGGCAAACT
>DASSFL010000440.1:0-1312 GCA_035694525.1 Candidatus Udaeobacter sp.
TCATGGCGCGACCACACAAAACCAACGCTCACCCTACCTTCTCCCTTCGACAAGGAGTCTCTGGTTCGCGCTAAAGGCGTTGTCTCAACCGGGCCTGGGGCATCGCCCAGGTATGCAATCGCCGAGTAAACAAGCGCTGAAGCGCACTTCAATCCAAAGAGACCAATCGACGTTGTGCCGCAGGTGAATCACGCTTCCTACGCTGGAATTTTTTGGATCCTTAAATCCCGGAACGATGTCCGGTTGGCCACGGCAATTCGGTCTGTGGCGGACTGGCGCATGTGTACGGAAGGGAGCGGCGAAAACGGCGCTTAGGAGACAACAACGCAATACACCATCCATACGGTTTTTTAGTGTGCTCTCGTGCGCATCGCCCCAAACCGTCTTGACAGCGGCTGTAAAGTCAATCGTGTAGGGAATCTCTAATTGCGGAGAAGGAGGTTAGCATGAAATCGACGGCTCTGGTTCCTCGACCGAGATTTGGCTTTGGCGCCAGTGCAGGTTTATTCGCGCTTGCATTATTCATCACCGTCGGGACCGGCGTGGTGCGTGCGCAGAACGAACCGATTCTCGTGCCTGACGCCGTTGATTATCAGAAACTGCTCCCCGTTTTGCCGGACCCGCCGCAAGGCTGGGCCGCTGACAAAGCGGAAGGTTCGACGGAAGACGTCGGCGGATTCAGAATCACAAACGTGCATCGCGACTATCACAAGGGCGAGGGCGACAAAGCGCCGACAGCGGCGATCAGCATACTCGATTCCGTAGCGAATCCGGATTACGTGAATGCGACGACAGCTGCCTGGAACAACAATAACGAGACCAGCGAAGGTTACGGCAAGTCCGTCAAAATTGATGGCAATCCTGGATTTGAAGCGTTCGAAAAGGAAGGCAAGCACTCCACTCTGTGGGTCATGATCGCCAATCGTTATTTTGTTCAAATCGAACTACAAGAGCAGGACCCGAAGGACCTGCAGGAATGGGTCAAGCGCGTCGATTTGAAGAAACTAGCGGCGATTAAATGACAAGCCGTGGCTTGTCATCCTAAGCGAAGCGAAGGATCTCACAAATTCGAATATCCCTTCACTTCTGCTTGTCAGCTTCGCTCGTCATTGGGACAAAACGCACGGGCAACGTGGCGCTTTGTTTTAATTGGCCGTCTTTCTTTTCAAGTAGGTACAGCTGCTGAGCAAATCTGTCGCCGACAGGAATGACCATGCGCCCACCGTCCTTGAGTTGATCAACGAGCGCCTGCGGAACTTTGTCCGGTGCGCAGGTCACGATGATTGCATCAAACGGCGCCGTCTCCGGCCAG
>DASSFL010000441.1:0-17081 GCA_035694525.1 Candidatus Udaeobacter sp.
ATCGCGCATGATCCGCGATTTTTTTCGAGGGAGTTCGCTGAGCTTGCTGCCAAGGTTGCATCCGAGAACGGTTGCGATGCATTTGTGTTCGAGGGGCCACGGTCCGTGCCGGAACTTTCATTTGCAGTTCGTTATCTCAGGGCGAGTGCAGGCGTGGTGATCACGGCGAGTCATAACCCGCCGCACGATAACGGCTACAAAGTTTACTTCAGCGACGGCGCGCAGGTGATCGAGCCGCACGCGACCGGGATCATTGCAAAAGTGAACGCGATCGTCTCCGAAGCCTATAAGCCGGTATCAAAGGATCGAAGGGGCAAGATAACTATCATCGGCAAGGACATCGACGACGCGTACATGCATCGGCTCGAAACGCTTGTTCTGGATCCAACGGTCATTCACGAGGCGAAATCGCTGAAGATTATCTATACACCTCTGCACGGGACCGGCAGCGTGATTATCAAACCGATGCTCAAGCGACTTGGGTTCAATTTCAAAGTGGTACCGGAGCAGGATCATTTCGATGGCCGATTTCCGACGGTGAAATCGCCGAATCCGGAAAACGCCGAGGCCTTAACAATGGCAATCAATTTGGCGGAAAAGGAAGATGCCGACGTGGTGGTGGCGACTGATCCGGATTGTGACCGGATGGGCGCGGCAGTTCGTGCAACAGATGGAAAAATGAAATTGCTCACCGGGAATCAAATCGGGTCGTTGATTGCCTGGTACCGAACCAGGACGCTATTTGAGAAACGCGTGCTGAATAAACAGAACGCTTCCCGCGGAGTCATCATCAAAACCTTTGTTACTACCGATTTGCAGAAGGCGATCGCTGCACATTACGGGTTGCGCTGCGTCGAGACGTTGACCGGGTTCAAATACATTGGCGCGAAGCTTGGCAATTATGAATGCGCAATTCCGCAACGGCTGCGACGAAATTATGTCGATCTTTCCGAAGGCGAAACACGGAACCTGCGTCTGGAACATTCTTCATTTTACGTGTTCGGCGGCGAAGAAAGTTACGGCTATAGCGGCGCCGATTTTGTGCGCGATAAAGACGGCAACGGCGCCGTAATCATGTTTTGCGAAGTAGCCGCTTACGCAAAGGTGCACGGGCAAACGGTCGATCAATTACTCGATGACATTTATTCCGAGTTCGGTTATTTCGCCGAAAAAAACGGTTCTCTCGTTTTCGACGGGGCAGAAGGCGCAACAAAAATCGCGCGTCTCATCAAAACTTACGCCACCGATCCGTTCCAGGATGTGCTCGGCTCAAAAGTCACCAGCATTAGAAACTTCGAGACCGACGAGATTAAGGACGTGGAAGGCGACCAAATTCCAAAGGAAAAAATGTTGATGTTCGAGTTACAAGATCCCGTAGGCGCGGGACGCATCGCAGTGCGCCCGTCGGGGACGGAACCGAAGATCAAGTATTACCTCTTCGCGCATCGCCGACCGGAGAGCGGAAAATTCAATTCCGCGGAACTCAATCGAATCAAGACGGAAGTGAAAGAGAAACTCGATCGTCTCTGGGATTGGCTGGAGAAGGATGCGCAGTCACGTCTGACCAAATAATGGAGCTGAAGCCGCTACTCGGAGTGCTGCGGTTTTGGCCGTGGCTGGCAGCGATCTGTAGCGGGCTTCTCTACACAGGCTGTTTTGCGCCGTTTAATTTTACGTGGCTGTGCTGGATTGCTCTCACGCCTCTCATTGCGGCGATTTGGTTTTCAGGAGAAGAGTCGCGGCATCGCTGGCTTCGCAATCTCCTGCTCGGTTACATTGCTGGGCTGACATTTTTTTGGACGGCTTTCTCCTGGCTCACAACTGTTACTGTCCCCGGTTGGTTTGTTCTTTCATTCTACATGGCGATTTATTTCGCCCTTTGGGCCTGGTTTTGCGGCCTGCTCCAGCCGCGAGAAAAAAAGAGAGAATCACGTTCGACGAAATGGGACCGGATGCTGACTCAGGCGCGCACTACCGCGCCTTCGCCGCGATCGCCGTGGATAAGATCGACAAATAATCTGCTCCTCGCCTTTCTTGTCGCTGCTGCGTGGGTAACACAGGAGTGGTTGCGCGGTTTGGTGTTCTCCGGTTTCGGTTGGAACGGTCTCGGCGTCGCGCTGCATGGCAACTGGCCCCTGATCCAGATTGCCGAGCTGACCGGTGTTGCTGGCTTATCTTTCATGGTCGCGTTTGCAAACGTCATTGCGGTCGCAACCGTGCGCCGTTTGGCTCTTGAGGCGAGCACACGCACCGTGCGCCCACACTTTGACCTGACGCTAACATTGGCCACAATCGTCGGCGTTCTCACTTTTGGCCTGCGCGCCACTCAGGTTTCCCCACCTACAAAGCCGCTCCGGGTTGCTGCCGTGCAATCGAATGTGCCTCAAAATCAAAAATTCGACCCGCAGTTTACGCGCAAGATTTTCGATCAATTCCGGCGATTGAGCGAAATTGCCCTACGCCCTAATCCTCCACCCGATTTGTTGATCTGGCCGGAAAGTTCCATGCCGGGGCCCGTCCTCGCAGACCGGGAAAGCTACCAATTCGTGATGGACCTTGCGGCGTCGGCCGAGAGCGACATTCTCTTGGGCACGATCGACGAAGAGAACGGCGATGTGTATAACGCCGCGCTGCTTGTTTCCGATGGAGGTGAGCAGGTTCAGGTTTATCGAAAGCTGCATCTCGTCCCGTTTGGCGAATACGTCCCGGGGCGGCACCGGGTGCCTTTGCTTGCGCGAATTGTTGGCGACCAGGTGCCCGGCGATTTCAAAGCGGGCAAAGACCACACAGTGTTCGAACTGACAAATAGCGACGTGAAAGTGGCGCCGTTGATCTGTTTCGAAGACACCATTGGCGAGTTGACCAGACGCTTTGTGCTTCCAAGCGAGAACAATCCCGGCGCGAATTTACTGGTGGACATAACAAACGACGGATGGTTTTTGCATTCCGCCGGTTCGCACCAGCACCTGGCTAACGCCATTTTTCGCTGCGTGGAAACACGCCGCCCAATGGTTCGTGCCGCGAACACCGGAGTGACTTGTTTTGTAAATGAATTCGGACGCGTCACCCAGAAATTGCAGGATGATACGGGCAGCACATTTACAGAAGGTGTGCTGACAGGCGAGGTAAAAGTCCCAACCGAGCACGAGCTAACGTTTTACACGCGCCATGGTGAGTTGTTCGCGAAGTTGTGCGCAGTCGTAGCTGCGTTAGCAACGGTCGTTGGAATTGCGCGGCTCAAATGGCTGTAGAAACCTTTTGTGTCTCACGTGTCACGCGATGAACACGCATCAAACGCCGCAAGTAATTTCGCCGCGTGTTCAAATCGCTCTTCTATCCGGTATTCGTCCGGCACCTCCGGATTCGAGCATAAGAAGTTGTAAAAATAGAGGGCCTTTTCCGCAGATTCTTTTGCTCGCTCGCCCTGCTTGATATGCCTCGCTATTTCAGCGCCGAATTCAAACACACGCCCGACAAAAAAACAGCGGCTCACCCAGGTTGCACCGCCTGACCGCAATAATTCCATAAGTTTGTCCGGCGGCATTTCGTTGATGGTTCGAAAACTGAGTCCGATTGCTTCCTGACACGATTTCTCGAGTGCGACATCTAATTGCGCGGCATGGCTTATTGGTTTCTCTGGCCTCTTGACATCGCCTCCAGAACCGAGCAACGCGCGGAGCAAGGCGCCCAGTTGATCGATCAAGCGAAGAATGTAATCACGCTGAATCATTGGCTAAACGAAAGCAGTGTGTCTGACCACCGCAAAGAAATCTCATGAGGACGGCAGTCATAAACGCGTATTCGAACTCCGTACGAGAGGAGGTTACTCCTGCAAAATTAAGCTGAAAAGCCCATGCATTTGATTCACGATCTGATGTCCATGGCAGTGCTGCTTCCACTCGATTATCTGAACGACCTTTGGCCGGAAAAATTTCGCGGTGCGCGTATCGGTGCGTTGCTTCATCCCGCGTCGGTCTCAGCGAAGCTCGAGCATGCTTCGCGGATTCTCGAGCGACACAATGGCGATCTTTTTCGTCTCTCAGCCTTCTTCGGCCCCCAACATGGGTTTCTCGGCCAGACGCAGGACAACATGGTGGAATGGAGAAGTTACGAGCATCCGCGTCTTCACATTCCGGTTCATAGTCTGTACGGCGAACATCGCGAGCCGACTGCGGAGATGCTGAAAGATCTCGATGTCTTGCTCGTTGATCTGCAGGACGTCGGGACGCGTTACTACACTTTTATCTGGACGATGTATCTCTGCATGCTCGCTTGCGAAAAAGCGCGCGTAGAAATCGTCGTTCTCGATCGGCCAAATCCGATCAATGGCGCAACTATCGAGGGACCGCTGCTTGATCTGAATTACAAATCGTTCGTCGGTCTTCACCCGATCCCGGTGCGTCACGGAAAAACGATCGGCGAACTTGCTCGGCAATTTCGAGACGAGGCCTTTCCGCAATGTCGATTGTCGATCCTGCAGACGAAAAACTGGGATCGCAGGATGTGGTTCGATCAAACTGGCCTGCCGTGGGTAATGCCATCACCCAACATGGCGACGCTAGATACTGCAACCGTTTATCCCGGCATGTGTCTTTTGGAAGGAACCAATATTTCCGAAGGCCGCGGCACGACTCGTCCATTCGAGATTTTCGGCGCACCGTTTATTCAAGCTGAAGCACTCTGCCGCGAGCTCAACGCGCTAGGATTACCCGGCGTCGTATTTCGCGAGAACTATTTCCAACCGACCTTTCACAAGTTCGCTGGTGAACTTTGTAGCGGTGCGCAATTGCACGTCACCGATCGAAACGCTTTTCACCCGTTTCAAACAGGCGTTGAAATCATTCGCATGCTCCGAAAATTGTACCCAGGGCAATTCGCATGGAAGCGACCGCCCTACGAGTACGAATGGAAACGACTTCCCATCGAAGTTTTGATCGGCGGTCCGATCGAATCGCTCTTCGGCACTTGATCAGCGGGATTGCGGCCTTCAGCGTTCTCGCTTGTTCCGGGCTCCGAGCGGACATCCCGTGGCCTGAAGTTGTCCAGCGACTTGCATATGAGAATGAAAGATTGGCGCGACGCCCTCAGGGACACAACGGCGAATACTTCGTAGTCTGCACTCTCTATTACACACCGAAGGAATCCGGCTTCACTTTCGAACGCGGCTTCGATGCAACGCCGGTTACAAAACCAGGTTTGCGCGGGCGAAAATATCCGCGCGATTTTCTGCGCTCGGTAAAAAAGGAAGGCTTCGGCCGGATCGTTACACCGGTGAACGGGCGCAACTACATTCGTTACAACGACGGCGGTTCCTATGCGTTCGCCTCAAACCCCACCGGTGGAGGAGGCGTTTTGGTTCCACGCTTTTCTGCTGCGTTAAAGCTAGCTCAAGGCGGTCTACGTCACGGAGCGATTGTCGAGACTGAGTCGCCGGACGTGCAGAAGGTATTTCGCAGCAATCGATGGAAGATCATGGATACCGGCGGCGGTCTGCGCCGATGGCAGATCGACTGTTATTACGGAGAGGATGAGCCTCTCGGGCCCGGCAAGTTCATGGGACGGCCGCGCGCGACTACCTTCGAATACGGGTACGCCAACATACGAATCACCAATTGACGTGAAGGCGTTTACCGTTCGGCTCAATTTGCACGGAGACCTTGATTTCTTTGTCCGCTCAGGAGCGCGGGGCCGACGCATCGAACGCAGCCTGGGTGAAAAGACTTCAGTAAAAGACGTGATCGAAGCCTGCGGCGTCCCGCATCCGGAAATTGATTTGATCCTAGTGAATGGACAGCCGGTGGATTTTGATTACGCGATTGCCAGCGATGCGGATATCGAGCTTTATCCAGTAGGAATCAGATTTACTATTTTTAAGAATAAACGATTACAAATCTCAACTGATAGAGCGTTTATCGCAGATGGACATCTCGGCAGACTCACACGCACCTTGCGCCTGCTCGGCTTTGATGTCGCTTACGATCCTAAAGCGGAAGATCGGCAATTGCTCTGTACAATGAAACGCGAAAATCGCGCGCTGCTGACGCGCGACCGGCGGTTGCTCATGCACGCGGTAGTGAAAACCGGCTACAGCCCGCGTTCACAAAATGCTGACGAACAAACCGTCGAAGTAATCCGCCGCTTTGATCTCCTTGGTTCCCTCGCTCCATTTACGCGATGTGTTCGCTGCAATGCGCCGCTGCGGATGGTGTCCAAGGCGGAGATAATTGAAAAGCTCGAACCACTTACCAAAATTTACTACGAACAATTCCGGCGTTGCACGGGTTGCGGCCAAATCTATTGGCCGGGATCGCACTTCTCTAAACTTCAAAAGCGTATCGAGCAAATCCGCTTGAATTCTAACAGCTGAGCTGAGAGACACGCTGGAACTTTCTGGGAAAGACGCGATTCAATTGTATCGTCGCCCTTCTGAAAATGAAATCTGGGCTTCGGCACACTCTGCTGACGATTTTTCTTACGGTCCGATTCGGAATTGCGGCGCATGCCTACGGCCCGCTTGGACATGAGATCGTCGGCGCGATCGCGGACGAACGATTGGCGAATACGCCCACGGGCACAAAAATCTACGCGCTACTGGACGGATTTACTCTGGAAAAAGCCGCGGTCATTACCGACGAGATCAAAGGCTGGGATAAGAAAGGTGTTGATGATCCAAGGTCGTTTCATTATTCAGCACATCGAAATATCGACAGACAGTTGCGTGATTTCTGGCGAGCAAATCCGCCGACGCCCGGCCTAAATCCAGGCGCGCCTTCGCATCATTGGTTCCACTACACCGACGTTCCCGTCGTGCCGGCGCAACGATACCGTGACGGTTCCGCCGGTCGCAGCAAGTGGGACATAGTCCATGTGATTCCATTTTGCATTCAGGTTTTACAAGGACGAGTGCCTGAACAAAATGAGCGAAAGATTACCAAGCCCGTAGCGCTTATTTTGCTTGCGCATTACGTGGCCGACATTCACCAGCCCCTTCATGTAGGCGCGGAATATTTCGATCAGCAGGGCCGAGTCGTAGATCCGGATAAAGATAAGTCGGCGCTTGGAGATGAAGGCGGAAATACGTTTACACTTGAACTAATCGACGAGCCGCCACGCGGACGCGGTATCCATAAGAAGAAGCTCCATGGCTTTTGGGACTATGACGCGGTAAATGCTCTTTTTCCCCAAGTACCCGGCACATTACGAAAAAGTGAATTGCAGGCGCTCATCGAACCGCACAAGAGAGAATTGGTTCACGAGATGGCGACGCATGAACCCAATCGTTGGCGAATGCGACCAGGTCTCCCCGTCGATGGTTACGCCGAGATATGGGCGGATGAAATCCTGCCGGTCGCTGGTGAGGCGTATGCGCGTCTGCAATTTACAGATGTGCACTCACAACAAGAGCGAGACCGTGTTGTTGCCGCCGGTGAAGCCGTCGAAAAACCGATTGCGAATCAAATGAACTATCGGACGTGGGCAACAGGTGTCGTCCGGCAGGAATTACACAAAGCGGGTTGGCGCCTTGCCGATTTGCTGGAGAAAATTCTGTAACTGAAAATGCGAGCCGTTGTCCAGCGTGTGAGCCGCGCACGTGTAATCGTGGAGAGCAGCGTCACGGGAGAAATCACGGCGGGCCTCATGATTTTGCTCGGCATCGGGCGCGATGATACACCCGCCGTCGCGGTCAGCATGGCCGTGAAGGTCGCAAACCTGAGGATCTTTGAAGACGATCAGGGAAAAATGAATCGCTCGCTGCTGGACGTGGGAAGCAGCGCACTGGTTGTCTCACAGTTTACGCTTTACGGCGACGCGCGCGGTCAACGCAGACCCAGCTTTATTGCTGCCGCACCGCCGGAGCAGGCAAAGAAGCTCTACGAAGAGTTCAGCGAAGCGCTGCGCAGGTTGGGAGTCACCGTAGCGACAGGAGTTTTCCAGGCGATGATGTCAGTAGAATTGGTCAATGAAGGGCCGGTCACAATCCTCCTGGATTCTGACAAAACGTTCTAAAAGCCAAGCCATCATTAATGTCGGAGCCGCCTCGCTGTGTCGAGGCGCTTGGCGACGTTGTTGCCTGGACACGGCGACACTGCGCCGTGGCTACGGCAGTGCAGTTCAGCCGCGCCGCGCTGGATTACCGACACCTTGCGGGAACTGAGAGGCTCGATCAAAATGTCATTCTGAGCGGAGCGAAGAATCTCTCATTTTACCCATCGCTCGCAAATGTGTGAGACCCTTCGCTTTCGCTCGGGATGACAATTCAACTCAAATCAGGCTTCCGTCTTCTTCGCGTTGGCGGTTTTCTTGCATTGCGCTTTCAGTTGAGCGAACTGCTCGGCTGAAAGGATGCCTTTCGAGTGCTTGAGGAATGTCTTCCGGCTTTCCTTTGTGCAGCCAGCCTTCACGCATTCGGCCTGCCACGTTTCGATTTTTGTCTTTTGGTCGGGCGTGAGATTGAGCGTTGCCAAGTTGGCGCACGCCATTAAATCCGCCTTAGAGGCGCCCTTGGCGCAACACGCCTTGTCTCCCGCGAACGCACTGGATGCCGCAAGCATTGCAACTGCAACTAGAGCTGTAGTGGTAATTTTAATCATCGTGAAGCCTCAGATGGTCGGACCGCAGAAAGCGTTCAATATTTGTGCGACGCTTTAACGCGGAAGATTGTAGGGCAGGCGCTCCGCCTGCCTGCATTGGCAACCGACGGGGTCGTCCTGCAACACGTTTGATTGCGAGTATACCAACGACCTCTACACTAACAACCCATGCCCACAAGGCCTGATCCGGTTCGCCCGATCCAGTTGTCAGAAATACAAGAAGCGCGCAAACGAATTGCCGACACGATCGTTCGCACGCCGCTGATCCGCCTAGAGCTCGGACCAGGTTTTCCTGACATTCGACTCAAGCTGGAGAACCTGCAGCCGATTAATGCCTATAAGCTGCGCGGCGCAGCGAACGCCGTGGCACTCCTTTCCGATTCCGAGCGCAAGCACGGAGTCTGGACAATCAGTGCGGGAAACGCTGGACAAGGAGTAGCCTACGCAGCGCGGCAAGCCGGTGTGCCATGCTCTGTCGTGGTGATTGAGACCGCGCCAAGATCGAAGCTGGAACGGATGCGTGCGCTCGGCGCGAAACTCATTCCGGTATCGTACGACGTCGCATGGAAAACACTGGAGGAACGTTCATTTCCCGGAGCCGACGGAACATTTATTCATCCTTTCGATGACAACAATTTCATCGCTGGCCACGGAACGATGGGACTAGAAATTCTTGAAGATGTACCGGGCGTGACGGCGGTCATTGCCAGCATCGGCGGCGGTGGTTTAATCACTGGTGTCGCCAGTGCGATCAAAGCAGTGACGTCCGATGTAAAAGTTTTCGGTGTTGAACCGGAGACAGCCGCACCCGCCGCGCTCTCGTTCAAAATGGGATCGCCGCAAGTATTCAAAGATTGGAAAGCCTCCTTCGTCGATGGCGCCGGCGGCCAAAGCATGTTCCCGCGAATGTGGGAACGAATGAAACCTGTCGTGGACGATTGCTTCGTTGTCAGCCTTGAGGAGACCAGGAAAGCGATGCGGCTCATAGCGGAAAAGGCACGGGTGATCTCCGAAGGCGCGGGCGCGTTGCCGCTCGCTGCTGCTTTGAGTGGGAAAGCCGGCAAAGGCCCGATCGTAGCGATCGTCTCAGGTGGTAACATTGATCTTAACAAATTCTGCGAATTGACCGCTAACTAAAAATTGCCACCATCGCCACGCCAGTATTGACTTTTCCCTCAGAACTTGAGAAAGCCTTAGCCGTAGTACATCAGCGGAGGAAAACTTATGAAAATCGGCGAGACAGCACCGGATTTTGAGGCGGAAACCACCGAAGGCCGAATCCGTTTCCATGATTGGATCGGCAACTCCTGGGCCATTTTATTCTCACATCCAAAGGATTTCACTCCAGTCTGCACAACCGAGCTCGGTTACATGGCTAAAATTAAGCCGGAGTTCGACCGCAGAAATGTAAAAGTCATGGGATTGTCGGTCGATTCGACTGGGGATCATAAGGGCTGGGCGAAGGACATTGAAGAAACGCAAGGACACGCGCCGAACTATCCAATCGTCGGTGATGCCGACTTTAAGATCGCAAAATTATACGGGATGCTTCCGGCGGATGTAGCGGGCGACCCGAAGAAGCGTACGCCAGCGGACAACGCGACGGTGCGCAATGTTTACGTCGTCGGTCCCGACAAGAAGATCAAGTTGATCCTCATTTATCCGATGACCACAGGCCGCAATTTCGACGAAGTGCTGCGTGTGATCGATTCGCTGCAATTGACTGCGAAGCATCAAGTAGCAACGCCAGTGAACTGGAAGCAAGGGGATGATGTGATCATCGCGGGTTCGGTTTCGGACGACGAGGCGAAGAAGCGTTATCCGCAGGGATGGAAGGCACCCAAGCCGTATCTTCGGATCGTACCGCAGCCGCAATAATTTGTAGGGCGTTTCTGTGAAACGCCGGGCCGAACAGATGGCGTCTGACACGGACGCCCTACAATTTTCAGGCTGCCCGTCCCTACCCCGCCACCTGCTCAGCGGAATAGTCCACAGGGTCCTGCTGAAAATACTTTTGCAATTCTTCGTATAGCCGCGGGTGACGCGCGCGCAGCGCGCGTGGCTGTTCAAAGAACGCCTCGACCGATACGGCGAAAAACTCAGTGGGATCCGTGGCTCCGTAAGTATCCAGTAACGTTGGTATCCCCGTTTCGTCAGCAGCGCGCAGCGATGCAAACTCGGTTTTCATCACTTCGCTCCAGGCCGATTGCTGCTCCCGCGTCGCCAATCCCGGCACTCCGTCGGCTGCGTGATTTTCGTAATCGAGTTGGTGAGCAAATTCATGAAGGACAACGTTCTTACCATCGGAGGGATCAGCCGCGCCGTGTTTAACGGCGCCCCACGCGAGGACCAACGAACCCATTCTACGCCCGGTCTCGCCAAGACGACTCACAGTCCTCTCTTCCCAAACATGCTCCCCAATCTGGTGGTCCTCCTGTACCATGTATGACAATGGATAAACAAGAATCGTCAGCAGACCGGGGAAATAGTCTGTCTCGCGATGTAGTAACAGCAGACACGCTTGCGCCGCAATCGTGACGCGGACCTCATCGGTGATCTCGAAACCGGCGCATCCTTCAAACCGTTTTTCCGCAAGGAATACTTGAATGTGACCAAGCAATTCGAAGCGATCGCTCCCGGATAGTTTATGAAAAAAGACAATATGACGCTGAACCAACGCCAGCCATTCCCTCGGAAACGGCCGCGCTCGCAGGCGACGTCGCCTTTGCTGTTTCAGCCACTCAAGGATCATATGAAAATCGGGCGTTTCACCACGTTCGTTTTAGCGGATGCGCTTCGGTATTAAAGATAACTCTGTCGAATTGCAAGGTTTCAGGCGGCGCGAAGAGCAAATAGAAATATTTGAAAGTCTCAGCCAGGGCGAAGCTCTCCATTTCATCGAACTGTTTTTTAGTGACCACGTCAGCGAGCACAGCGTAACCAGCCTCGGCGCGGCAATACTTAACGAAGTCACCGAACATTTTCTCGCCCATCCGCTGATACTCCGAGCCACCCGTGTAATGATAAAGGTAATAAGTGGACTCAACGATCTCCGGACGCAGATGATAGCTTCCAGCGATCACGCGCATCGTTTTGTAATCGAGAGTTTCCGGCTCGATGCCGTGCAGGTTCCACATCTTGAACGATGATGTTTGCAGACGCCGTGCGCGCGTCAGATCGCCGGATAGGGCCAGCAACCCGGGGAAGAATGCATCGAGCGCGCCGTATGTCGTGTTGGTCCGTTTGCCTGTTTGCATGTCCGCATGGCCGTACCACAGTTCGGCGCTGGATTCGTCGGCAAGATATTTGTTCACGGCGGGTATGCTCGCGCTCCACATCTCGCGACAATCTTTATCTCCGAACAGGAGCCAGCATTTCCAGAGGTATTCGTAGTACGAATCGATGCCGCCGCTGATATGACTATCGGTGTTCGTCCACGCGCCTGTCTCAACGTTGATGCTCTCTCCGACGAGCCCGAGCGAGGACCGTCGCTTGAAGGTTTCGACCAGAGCGCGTTTCGCTTTCTCGTAAAAAACGGGCCTGCCAGTTAATTTACTTAGCGTGCCAAATTCCAACAGCAGCGTCCCGGTTTCTGCCGGATTCGTTACCGGACCGCGTGTCTGGCCAGTACGAAGATTTACATAAACATAAGGGAGCCCTGTGGGTGAATTGAAAACCGGAAGCAATCGGTTGCCCAAGTCTTCGGCCAGGCTCAGGAGGCTTTTGTCACCTGTCAGTTGATAGCTGGAGAGAAGCCCGCCGAGCAGGCGTATCGTTATCTCGAAATTTTTGACGTAGATGTCGCGATCGAACGAGAGGTCACTAACGATCAGTGATCGCGCCCTTTTGGCCTCAGCTTCGAGATGCATCAGTATCAGCGTGTCGAGTGCATCGACTGGTGTCATTAACAGTGATTGTCCGTACCAATCGTGCGCCGTTTTACTTAAAGGTCGCAACGCGTCGTGGCCCCACGCATAACGCTCGTAATTATTCCAGGCATGCAGAAATTCAGTTCTTACACGCGCTGCCAGCTGCTGCGCGTGCTCGTTCTCCCGTGAGTTGTCGCATCCCTGCGTTGCGAGCGCGGCGAAAGCAGCCAGCAAAAACGCGGTTGGTGCAATTCGATCTGGCATTTGGTTCGGATTAGCCTGACAATCGAACAGGGAGGAGTTCAAAAATGAATACGACGTCTATTTCTCGACGTAAATTTGCACAGTTATTAGGCATAGGCGCGGCAACGATAGTCGTTAGGCCGCCAAGTTCTTTCGCAAAGCCGACTCAGTCCGTTACCACACCTTTAACGGAAGCGGGTAGCATCGTGCGCTTGAGCTCGAATGAAAATCCTTATGGGCCTTGTCCGAAAGCATTGCAGGCAATCACAGACTCATTCGACCTCGCCTGTCGTTATCCGGACGAACACGATAACGTGCTAATCGACAAGCTGGCGAAGTTGAACAATGTCGACCGCAACGAAATCCTGCTGGGCGACGGCTCAGGCGAGATTCTCAAGCTATGCGCGGAAACATTTACCGGGCCTCAGAACGGTAAACTTGTCGCGGCAGACCCCACTTTTGAAGCGATACTCAATAACGCCAGCGCCAATGGTGCTGAAGTAGTAAAGGTGCCGCTGACCAGCGGCTTTGCGCATGATCTGCCGAAAATGCTTGCTGCTGCGAAGGCCGGTTTGATTTACGTCTGCAATCCAAACAACCCCACTGCGAGCATCACGCCCAAGGACGAAATGCGCGACTTCATCACAAGAACTCCGCCCGAAACAATGATTCTGGTGGACGAAGCATATTTCCATTTCGCGGACAGCCCTGGATACGAAAGCGCGATCCCACTTGTGAAGGAGCATCCGAACCTGATTGTTTCCCGCACGTTTTCAAAAATTTACGGAATGGCAGGATTGCGCTGCGGCTACTGTGTCGCCCAAAAGGAACCGATCCAACGCATGCGCCGAAATCAGATGTGGGACAGCGTCAACTGCATGGCACTGGCTGCGGCGACTGCGAGTCTCGATGATCCCGATCACGTCCCAAACGGCCAGCGTTTAAACAAGGAAGCGAAACAATTCACGACGTCTGAGCTCGAGAAGATGGGCTACAAATCAATTCCTTCTCAAGCGAACTTCATCATGTTCGATTGCAAGAAACCGGTCGTTCCGCTCATCATAGCGATGAAGGAGCGCAACGTCCGTGTCGGCCGTTTGTTTCCAGCACTACCGAATCACATGCGGCTGACAATCGGGAAGAAATCTGAAATGGAAACTTTCCTAGCCGCGTTTCGGCAGGTCATGGCTTAACCAACAGGGAGCGGACGAAGATAGTGCAGTATCCACGCCGAAAGAGCGGGGCCGCGAAGACGCACGTCAGCGGCCGTTGATCGAAGTTGGGCAGGCCGGTCGTGTCGTTAGGGCTCGCGGAGGTAACGCCAGGAGTGAAGACGATCGCTGTCCTCTTCCGACCACCGGTCCCCGATATCCTCGCGGTAGTACATGTTTGGCACCATCACATTACGCACGCGATTGTAGGCTTGACGCTGCGCCTGGCGCATCGTGGGACCGACGCCGCAAACGATAAGCACCACGCCCGATGTGCCGGTGACAAGCCACTCGCCATTGACTTGCTTGACATCCTCGATGTGAATTCCCTCCCGTGAGGGGGTCTTGAAAAGGATGACAGCATCCTTCGAGCTCGACTCGAAGCGTTCAGGGTCAGTGAATGGAAAAGGTGGAACCACAATGCGCACCCCCAGCTGGAAGCCACCCCGCGTTCTGACCTTCGAGAGCTCGCCGCTGGCGATCCCGTGCAACAGCTCGTTCATCGGCGTGAGGAACCCCTCGTGCTGAATACTGATCGTAGGATAACCGAAGCGCGCGGTGAACTCGAGTGGATAGATGCCATTGGCGTTGACGATACAGTTGACGTCAATGTAGCCGACGTAGCCTTCGTCTCGCAGACGGGATTCCATTTTCTTGAGCGTTGCGTTGAAAATCCTGTTCGGCTCGCTCCAGAACATGGCAGTCCCCATTTCGCCGGTCGACGGTCCGATGTCGCCGGGAAACAGCTTCTTGTGCTCAAAGTTGACGCAGATCGGCGTGACAAACTCACGGCCGTTAAAAAACGCGCCGGTTGCGACCTCGACGCCCTGGATCCGTCGCTGAAGCTGAAAATGGCTGATCTTGTCCGACCAGGCTCTCTTGTAGTCGTCCAAAACCTGCAGCACATCTTGACCGTCCTCCTCCTCGCCAACGAAAAGCAGCCCTTTCATGTTCTGGGCCTCACCACTCGGCTTGATGACGTAGCGGTTCGGATTCGCGCGCACGAAGTCGATCGCTTCGTCGAAGGACGTGAAGTTCTTTTGCGGGATGATGCTGACGCCGGCCGCTCGGAGCTCCTCCTGCCCGAATGCGCGATCGTCCTCGAGCCGATCGGTGTATGGCGTGCCGCCGACAACGAGCTTGCCCTTCTGCCGCAAACGCTGCGCCTCCGTGCCCTGTCCGAGGACGTCGTCGAAGACGATCACGTCGGCCCACTCGGCGTCGCGTCGCCAGTCGTTTGATTTCTCGACGAAACCGTCAGCAATCTGGCGCTCGTCTTTGTTGGCGATGAAGTATTTGACATCGTGGCCCTCTTTCGCCACCGCCCACGCGGTGTCACCAATCAGTCCCTCAAGTGATACAAAAAGGAATTTGCGCTGCATATGAGGATGCGTTGGGCGTAAATTATCTTAGAAACCTAAAGCCATCTCAAATGAGCATTGCCAGATCGGGCAGTGCCGCTCGGACGGCAGCAGCCCGTGCATGATCATCTGCGAGCAAGCGAAAGTCCGCAAAGTCGAATCCCGGGCCAACTGTGCAGCCCACGAACGCGTACTCGCCTAGCGGGCGTGCTGCCTGCCAAATTCCGGCGCCGATTGTGCAAACCGGCGCTTCCGTGCCACTGCCGACTGGACCCAACCGGTGACGCAGAACAGTCTGCTCCGATGGACCGAGCTCCAGCAACTCCAGCGGGCCGCCTTCATAAAGATGCCAGACCTCGTCAGATGCGACCTGATGCCACCGGCTGAAGCTACCCTCCGTGAGCAGGAAATAGATCGTCGTCAGCGCAGCACGCGGGCCGCGACCATCCTTCGGGCTGACCTGAACTGGGGACCGGAATATCTGTCGATAGAAACCGCCCTCGGGATGAGGCTGCAGACCCAGCACTGCGATCAACTCAGCGGCTCGCGGGTGCATCATGGAACATCAGTATCGAATCGTGGAACTTCCTGCGTTTGGATTACCCGCCAGATTTCGGGAGATAAGCCATCGATTGTCTGTGCTCTAAAGATTGTACGCAAGCTTGTGAGTCGGCTGATACAACTGGATTTCATCCGCGCCGGGCACAATCATCATGATGACGCGGCCGTACTCGCGTTGCTCGATCGGACCTCGGAACTGCGCGCCTTTCGCCTGCAACTCGTCGACCGTCGTGTCGATGTTATCGCACATCAACGCGATCGAGTGGTGACGCGGGTAGTCGTACGTTTTGCCTTCCCATTCACTGTGCGTCGGATGCACGCCCATCTCGCTTGGCCCTGATTTGAAAATCAGCCAATTGTTATCGAAATCCTCGGCGACGTACTTCCACCCGAGCACATCACGCAAAAACGCCCGTGTTGCGTTAGCATCGTCGGAGTAAATCAACGTATGAATTGAGGTAATCATGTTTGTTGGTTTGTGGTCGCTGCTACTGCACGTATCTAACGAGAAAGAGATAAGCCACGGCAGGGTGTCGTGGCAAACACGCTGGACGTATTTCGGAATGGGGCCGTTGGCCCCATCGATTGGTTAGGCCTCTTCATCGAGACGGATTTCAATCGGTATTTTATCCTCTGAACCGCCATCGAAAGACTTCGAACGGTGCCGCTGGACAACGTAATCCAGTTCGATTGAACGTCCAACGGTGTAAAGCGATGCGAAAACTGGATCGTTTCCGTAGCGCGACCAACTCGACTCTTCACCAGTGTCAGTCCACATCGTAAACTCCGGCCAGTCATTCATGCTCCCCATGTAAACGCGCGTGATCGTGCCGCGCAGCGTGTGCACGGGAAGCGTGCCGTCTCGAATGTGCTGCCACCACTCAGCGGAACCGAACAAACCGTGAGTAGTCTCGATGCCAAACTCTTCGCTTGTAGCAGTTGCCTCCTGCACCTGTGCGATGAAATCCTTGTCCGCTCGCAGCCTGTAGATCGTCAGCATGCGCATTGCTTTACGCCTAACGAGAATTAGACTCAATTTTTCAATCTAATCCCAGCATGTTTTCAGAATTACTTCTCGCGAAACACGAGCGCACCGTTTTTGGCATCGACCTGGACGGTTTGGCCTTCGCGAACTTTGCCTTCGAGGATGTCGATGCTCAGCGGGTCGAGAATTTCCTTTTGAATGGTGCGCCGGAGGGGACGCGCGCCGTAAACGGGATCGTAACCTTCGCGCGCGAGAAGTTC